>DATBTC010000106.1:0-2697 GCA_036559465.1 Xanthobacteraceae bacterium | reverse complement strand
CCCGCACCGGCGCGCCCTTGGAGTAAGCGCTCATCACGCCCATCACACCCGCCGCAATCCCAAGATCGACGCTGCCGGAAATCACGGCCTGCTGCGTCTCACCGGCGCCGTTGGTGTAGACGATCTCGAGCTCGAGGCCGTGCTTCTTGAAGATGCCGGCGCGCTGGCCAACCTCCGAGACCGAAGTGTCCCAGTTGCCGCGCTGGCCGATCGCCAGCTTGATCTTGTCGTCCGCCGATGCGCCGGCGGCCGCGCCGAGCAGCATGACGGCTGCCAGCGCAAGTGCGGTTGTAGAAGTCCTCATGTGAATCCTCCCTGATCTTTTATGGTCTTATTTTGCCGGTTCCGTGTGCCTGGCGCCATGCTGGTGCGGCGCCTCGCTGCCGCCCCCGAGGCTGCGCCAGTTCGTCGTCTTGGGCACCACCCCCTCATAGGAGCTGATTGTCGCGTGCCGGATATGCGGCTCGGTCGTGCCGATCGCGGGCCCACCATCGCGTATGGCGCGCGCCGCGTCCACCATCAGCCGGCGGAAGGCCACCACTGCGACGTCGCTGGCGCCGACCTTTTCCTTCGAACGGTCGCCGATCGGCCCCATCGACTCCCACATCACGATGTCCTGGTTCGGGATACCGCTGATGCCGGTGAAGTTGCCAACTTTCATTGCGGCGCGATCCTGCTGATAAAGATTGGCGCGGTTGCGAATGCCGTCGAAATTGCGGTCGACGTCGACGCCCCATTGCAGCACATTGAACTTGCGCCAGGTGTCGACGTCGATGCCGGGCTTGTCGGACCCGTTCCAGGCGATGAAATAGAAAATCGTGTTGGTGTCGTCTTCCGGCGTCAGCAGCGTCGCAACGTTGTGCACGTTGTTGGGCGGGATCAGTGCCGTATAAGGCGCGACGTAGACCGTCGTGCGGATGTAGTCGTGCGTGTCCTCGTTCTTGATCGGCCGCCGGATCGCTGCATAGCGGAAACCGTAACTCGTGCGCTCGATCTGGAAGCGCGGCGCCTTGTCGGTTGACGGGCGCAGCCAGTTGGCTTCGGTCGCCTTCGCGCCATCGACCTGTGCGGGCACCATGTCGGACGAATGCAGATGGGAGGAATGCGCGGAGTCGATCTGTCCCTCGAGAATCTGCGCCCAGTTGCAGCGCACGCGCACTTTCGTCGCGCTCACGCGCGCGTCCGGCGTCGGTGCGAAAGCCGGCGGTTCGAATTCGCGCATGTCCTCGGGCGGACCCATATAGGTCCACACGAAGCCGCCCGCTTCGCGCGTCGGATACGATTTATGCTTCACACGATCGAAGATGAGGCTGTTGTCCGGCTCCGACGCCATCTCGACGATGTTGCCGTCCACGTCGAACTTCCAGCCGTGATAGAGGCAGCGCAGGCCGCAGTCCTCGTTGCGGGCAAAGAGCAGCGACGCCCGCCGGTGCGAGCAATATTCGTCGAGCACGCCGACGCGGCCCTTGCTGTCGCGAAACACCACCAGATCCTCGCCGAGGAGGCGCACCTTGACCGGCGCTCCGTCGGGCTCCGCGATCTCCTCCGACAGGCAGGCCGCGATCCAGTGGCGCCGCATGATCTGGCCCATCGGCGCACTGCCTTCGACGCGGCACAGCAGGTCGTTTTCCTCGGGGGTCAACATGGCGGCGCTTCCCTCGTGCGCGGCAGATTCCTGTCGCGTCTTCTTTCTTAGATATCTAAGATAAGACTAATGAAAGCGCCGGATCTTGTCGATGGTTGATGCAACTCCTCTCCGTCTCGGCGTCGCCGGGCTTGGCCGCGCGTTTTCGGTGATGCTGCCGACATTTACGCGCCACCCGGCGGTGCGGCTCGTCGCCGCCGCCGACACCCGCACGGAGGCCCGCAAGCGGTTTGCCGAGGAATTTTCCGCAAAGGCCTATGACACGGTCGCGGCGCTCTGCGCCGATCCGGCCGTCGACGCGGTCTATGTCGCCACGCCCCATCAATTCCATCGCGAGCATGCGACGCAGGCGGCCGCGGCCGGCAAGCACCTGCTGATTGAAAAGCCGATGGCGCTGACGGTCGAAGATTGCACGGCCATCGCCGATGCGGCCCGGCGTGCCGGCGTGCACGTGGTCGTCGGTCACAGCCACTCTTTCGATGCGCCCGTGCAGCATCTGCGCAAGCTCATCGAGGACGGCACGTTCGGCAAGGTGCGCATGATCAATGCGCTGAACTACACCGACTATCTGTACCGCCCGCGCCGTCCGGAAGAGCTCGACACTTCGAAAGGCGGCGGCGCGATCTTCAACCAGGCGGCGCATCAGGTCGACATGGTCCGTCTGGTTGCCGGCGCTCCCGTTGCCAGCGTGCGCGCGGTGACTGGATCGTGGGACACGATGCGACCGACCGAAGGCGCCTACGCAACGCTTCTTACATTCGCGAATGGCGCCTTCGCATCGCTGGTTTATAGCGGCTATGGCGGTTTCGATTCAGACGAATTCGAGGGATGGATCGGCGAGATGGGGCAGACGAAGACGCCTTATGCGGCACAGTCGCGCCCGCGTTTCAAGACGCAGGGCGAGGAGACGGCATACAAGCGCGCCCGCAACTACGGCGGCGCCGAATTCCGTCCGCCCGGCGAAGCGGCCGCGCATCAACACTTCGGCACTTTCCTGGTGAGCTGCGAGCGCGCCGACCTGCGACCGGTGTCGAAGGGAGTCATGATCTATC
>DATBTC010000105.1:0-21721 GCA_036559465.1 Xanthobacteraceae bacterium | reverse complement strand
CGCATGATCGAGCCCTTGCCGAAATGGCGCTCGATCTGGGAAAGCGCCGCGTCGAGCGCCTTGGTCTTGTCCATGGAGGAAGAACCTTCGACGACTCGAAGAGCTGCTGTGGATTGCGACATTGCCGGGCTCCCACGCGTGTGCCTAGAGGAAGGGGAATCAGAAACGACCTGGCATCTATGTACACTGTTTGTTCTATGTTCGCAAGATGTTCTCCACAGGGCTCAAGGTGCTGTCCTAATTAGCCTCTCAGTGTCCGAATTCGCGAGCGAATTCCCTAAGGCTCTTTTTTGCTTTCTGTTTCCGATGCTTGCAACCATCGGGAACTCTACATACGTAGAACTCGCGGGTTATCTCTCTGCCCGCACGTACAAGGCAACAGGCTCGGCGCACCACCGCCGGGCCTGTTTCTATAGGCCGACCCGGTTGGCGCCCTCCGGCCACCCCGCAGGGGCCTCACCCCGTCATCGCCTCTTTCACAGCCGCCACCAGCTCCTTGAGCGTGAAGGGCTTGGGCAGGAAGGTGAACTTCTCGCCCTCGGGCAGGTTCTTGCGGAACGCTTCCTCGGCATAGCCCGAGACGAAGATCACCTTCACGTCCGAGCGCCGCCGCCGCAGCTCCTTCAGCAAGGTCGGCCCATCCATCTCCGGCATCACCACGTCCGAAACGATGAGGTCGACCTCGCCGCCGTGCTCGTCGATGACCGCGAGCGCATCGACGCCGCTGGCGGCCTCGAGCACCGTATAACCGCGGGAGGCGAGCGCGCGCGCCGCAAACGCCCGCACCGCCTCCTCGTCCTCCACCAAGAGCACGGTGCCGGTGCCGGTGAGATCGGCTGCCGCTGCGGCCGGCGCTTCGGGCGCCGCCTGGGCGTCCTCGGCCGCGTCGGAGACGTGGCGCGGGAGCAGGATGCTGAACGTCGAGCCGCCGCTTGGCGTGCTCTTGGCGTGGATGAAGCCGCCGGATTGCTTGATGATGCCATAGACTGTCGAGAGGCCGAGCCCGGTGCCCTTCCCCACTTCCTTCGTGGTGAAAAACGGCTCGAAGATTTTATCGATGGTGTCGGGCGCAATGCCGACGCCGCTGTCGGCGACCTCGACCAGCACGTAGTCGGCGGCGACGATCTCGGCGTGGCCGAAGCCCTTGACCTCGTCGGCCGGGACATTGCTCGTGCGGATCGTGAGCCGTCCGCCGCTCGGCATGGCGTCGCGCGCGTTGACCGCCAAGTTCACGATCACCTGCTCGAACTGATTGAGGTCGGCCTTGACCGGCCACAGGTCGCGCCCGTGCCGTACCTCCAGCTTAACCGTCTCGCCGATGATCCGCTTCAGGAGCCCAGTCGAGAGGTCCGAGAGCACTTCGCCGAGCTGCAGCACCCGGGGCCGTAGCGTCTGCTGCCGCGAGAAGGCGAGCAATTGCCGCACCAGGCCCGCCGCCCGGTTAGCGTTCTGCTTGATCTGCATCAGGTCCTGGAACGAGGGATCAGTAGGCCGGTGATTAGCGAGCAGCAGATCCGTGTAGCCGATCATCGCGGTCAGCATGTTGTTGAAGTCGTGCGCGACGCCGCCGGCGAGCTGGCCGACCGCGTTCATCTTCTGCGCCTGCGAGAACTGGCCCTGCAGCGCGCGCTGCTCGGTGGTGTCGATCGCGTGAACGATTGCAGCTTCGCCGCCGGTGCCACCTTCGACCGGGGTCACGTAGAACTGCGCGAAACGGTGCTGGCCGCCCGTGAGCCCCACTTCCAGCGTCTTGGTCCCCGCCTGCCCTTCCAGCACGCCGCGTACGAAGCTCTCGAACCGCGCCCGCTCGCGCTCGTCGGCCACCGCGAACACCGAGCGCGTCTCGGCGCCGCCCACCAGGCGCGCGAAGTTCGCATTCGACTGGCCGATACGGCCATGCTTGTCGATGGTGGCGATCGCCATCGGTGCGTTGTTGAAGAAGCGCGCGAAGCGCACTTCCGCGGCGCGCGCCGCGTCGCCCGGCGCATCGGTGGGGGCGCGATTCAGGACCAGCGTGCGCGACGGCCCGGCCGTCCCGTCGGGGGCGAAGGCCACCTTGTGATGCAGCCGCACCGGCAGGCTCTGGCCGTTCTTGCGCCGCAGGTCGAGATCGAGCACCTGCGTCACCACCTCGCCATGCACCGTCGCGATGCCGGTGAGCAGCGCCGCGCTCGAGCCCTGCACCAGGTCGGAGATCTTCAGGCCCGCTGGCGAGAATTCGGCAAGGTCATAGCCGAGCCATCCCGCGAGCGTCGCGTTCAAGTAAACGATGCGGCCGGCGGCGTCGCACGAGAAGAAGCCCGCCGGCGCGTGATCGAGATAGTCGATGGCGTGCTGCAGCTCGATGAAGGCGTTCTCCTGGCGCTCGCGCTCGCGCGTCACGTCCGACACGCCCCAGATCGCGAGCTTCGAGCGCCTGCCCTCGGGCCCGAGCGGCCGCACGCGGAAGCGCAGCCAGCGCGCGGGTGTGCCGCCCTTGCCCGCGAAGCGGATCTCCTCGGAAAATCGATTGCCCTCGCGCGCCGCCTGGGCGAGCCGATAGATCGCTTCCGAAACGCCCGGATCGCCCGTGAACAGCCGCTCGACCGGCCGGGCGTCCTCCGGGCTCTCGGCGTGCGTAATCTCGAGATAGGCGCGATTGGCGTAAAGCACGCGGCCCGAGGAATCGACGACCGCGAGCCCATCCCAGGCGCTGTCGGTGATGGCCTTGGTCATGTCGTTGCGCGCGCCGCGCCCGGCGAGCTGCAGAATGCCCGCCGCCCCCGCGAACAGCGCGAAGACGCCGATTACGGCGAGCACCGCGAGCGCCGCGAGGATGTAAGGCCCGGCCCGGTCGCGGCCGACGAAGAGCAGGAACACGACGAGCGCGACCAGCGCTACCGCCACTACAAGCACCAATCCGATGCTGCCCGTCACTTGTGGGCGGTCGACCGGCGCTCCCGGCGCCTCGCTTTCGGTCATTGCCCTGACCCCGTAGACGGCCGGCGAAGCAGCCAGCGCAAGCCCGAATCGGTGTGCCCGAGAAGAGGCGTGCTCGGCAAGGCTTGGCGCGCCTGCCGCCGCACAAATTCATACACAGGGCTAGAAGAACGCTCGAAAAACGCGCCGCCAGGGGTTAAAAACGGGATGGCGGCGGTGGGAGTGCGGCGGCTCCTGGGAGGTGCGTCATGGAATTTCTTGGCAGTGAACTCGGCACGCTTGCGCGCGTCGTGGTCGCGCTATTGGTCGTCCTGGGGCTCATCGCCCTCACGTTCTGGGTGATCCGCCGTTTCGGTCCGATAACGTTCAATAAGACCGGCGTTGCCCGCGGCCGTCAGCCACGCCTCGCGTTGCTCGAATCGACCGCGATCGACGCCCGTCGGCGGCTGGTGCTGATCCGCCGCGACAATGTGGAGCATCTTCTCCTGGTCGGAGGACCCACCGACGTGGTGGTGGAGCCGAACATCCTGCGGGCGGCTTCGGTGCAGACCCAGCCGGCGCCGATGCCATCCGCTGCCCGCGAGCCGATCGCACGCGCCGCCGGCCGCCCGGCTATGCTCGATCCCATGGAGGAGCACGAACCCTCGCTGGTACCGGCGCCTTCGCCCGAACCCTTCGTGCTGACCCCCGCGCCGGCCAGCGAGCTGCCACCTCCGCTACCGCCCGCGCCCGAACACCGGTCCGCGCCGGCGCCGCGCATCGATCCGCAATATGCCGAGATGGCCCAGCGCCTCGAAGCGGCACTGCGCCGGCCGCCGGAGACGCGGCCGGTGCCGCCACCGCCAACGGCTGCGCACCCGTCCGCCGCCCAAGCCCCAGCTCAAGCCCCAGCTCAAGCCCGGGTCGAGCCGCGAGCGCCGGAACCCAAGCCCGTGCCCGCTGCCCCGCCGCCGGCGCCAAAGACGATCGAGCCCCGAATGCCGAAGCCGAGCGCGCCGCCTCCGCCGGTCGCCACCGCGCCGGCACCCCCGCCGCCGAAATCGACGCTCAAGCGCGACGTCTTCGATAATCTCGAGGAGGAGATGGCAAATCTTCTCGGCCGCGGCGACAACAAGAAGGCGGGCTGAGCCGCATCCGCGCGGCTCGGTTTCGCTTCAAGGGGTTTTTGCGGGTTCCCGCACCGTGGCCGTCACTGGATTGCGCTCGCGCGCATCGCCAGCATGGAGGCGGCTGATGAGCCGCCGGGCCGCGGCTTCGGTTTCGTCGCCGCGCCACGAACGCACCAGCATCTCGAGTTGCTTGATCGCGACGAAGCGGGCGATCTTACCGCGCGCCTGCATGAGCTCGATCCGGTAAAGCACCGCTTCCGCGGCCGCGGCCTCGTCGGTGCCGCGTTCCGCAATGGCGAACAGCGCCGCAGCCTGCTCGCTCACTCCGAGCCGCATCGCCAATCGACCCGCGAGCACCGCGAGCCTCGGCTCGATCGCGCCCATGGGCTCCCGTGCCTCCAGTGCCTTCAGCAGCGCACCCGCCTCGTCGAACGTTTCGAGCTCAATCGCGGCGCGCAACGCGGCCATGCGAACGACCCGCTGCAATTCGGCGGGTAGCACAGGCAGATCTTTCTCGCCCGAGCGAAACGCATCGCGAGCTTCGGCAAAGCGCATTGCTGCCGCAAGTGCGGCGGCGCGGATCAAAGCGGCCTCGCCTGAGTTCGCCAAGAACGGGCGCAACAGGTCTTCGATCGCCTCGCGCGGACGCTGAAGCATGAGCCGCGCCAGCGCGCGGAGCACAAAAAATTCGGCCTTGGCAGCGCCGTCCGGCTCGGGTGCGGCTTCAAGAGCACCCTTGGCCTCGGCGCCTAGACCGTTGGCCAGATAAAAGCGCGCGAGCGCGATCCGCGCCGCCGTCCGCTCGCCGGGTTCGGCGGCGGTGAGCGCCGCGACCAACTCGGTCTCGCGCGGGCGGAAGCGCGCCTCGCGGTCGATCTGCCAGGCGAGCGTACCGAACAGGCGCGCGGGCTCGGCGATCGACGCCACGGTGCCGTCGTCGGCGACATTGAGCCCGCCGGGCCGCGCGATGGTGACCCCGTCGGCCACGAGCTTGATTGCAAGATCGTCGGCCTTGGGCAGCAAGGCGATGCCGTGCACCGAAGCAAGCAGCCGGAAATCCACGTAGGAAAGCGCCCTCGGCGACCCGCGCGCGAGCAGCGGCGCCGTAACCGCGACGATGGCCTCCCCGCTCTCCGGATCGCGCAGCAGATGCACGCGGTTTGCGCCGACGAGCGGCAGAAACGCGGCACTGCCTTCAGGCGTCATGATCCGGTCGAGCGCAAGCGCGCGGGCGGCCACGGCCTCGCCGATGACCAGCACAAGCTCGTTGCCGCGCCCCTCGATGCCGGCCGGCTTGCCCGGATCGAGCGGCATACGCAGCGCGCTGCCCGACGCGAGCTGGACTAGCTCGGCCGCGCGGACCTCACGGCCCGGATCGCGCCTGAGCGCGGAAATATCGATCGGCTGCGCCGTGTCGAACACGGCCCAAAGCGCATCGCCAAGCCGGAAGACGGCCGCGGGCGTAGTGGCGCCGAATGGAAACGCGATTTTCAGAACTTCGCCTTCGTGCCGGGGCGTGGCCACGACCGGCACCGGATCGGCTTTTTGCGGCGACGGCACAGCAATTATGATCTTGGGTGCCGGCGGCTTTTTCTCGGCAACTCTCGCGCTTTGCTTCGCCTTGCGCGCGAGATCGGTGATCACTTCTTTCGGCAGGCCGGGTGGCAGGCCGGTCCAGGTCTCGGGCAACAGGTCGACGAAGAGCTTCTCGCCCGCCGCCATCGTGTTGACCCTCAGCTTGCGCGCGAGCGTGAGCCGGAGCGTATCGCCGTCGCGGTTCGCTGAGAGCACGTAGCCGGCAAGATGCTGTGGCAGGCGCTGCACGTTCAGCGCGATGACGCGCGGAACCGCGATGGAAAGCACGCCGCCGGCGATCTCCGCCTCGGCCTTAGCCTCGCCCGGGAACACGATAACGATGCGCGCAAATCCGCCGCTGGTGGAAATGCTGAAGGCGCTCGGGCGCTTTTGCACCTGCACGGACGCGGGCGCGACGATGCGCTCCTGCGCCTGCAAAGCACCAGTTGCGAACGCAACGAGGAACGCCGCGCCCAATAGCCGTACCGTCATCGGCGTTCGCCGCATTTGCGTCACTGCAAGATAATGTCGCGCACCAGCACCGCGCGCACCAGCGACGGCGCGATGGCGAGATTGACCCGCTTCATCAGCTCCTCGCGCAGCCGGAATATGCCGGCCGAGCCCTCGATCTCGGCCGCGCGGAGTTCGCGCAGATACGTCTGGAAGGAATCGAGCAGGTAAGGCAGCGCCGCCTGCACCGCTTTAGCCGCGGCAGAGTCCGCAGCCTCCAACGACAAGGAAAGCTTGAGCGTGCGCGGCCGCTCGTCGGCAGTCGAAAGGTTTACCGCGATGGCCGGAAGATCCAGGAATAAGGGAGCCGGCGCGGTTATCGTGTTCGTCATCGTCCGCTTTTCGCGTGCAGTGACGGCGATGTAAGCGACGCCGACCGCGAGCGCGAGCAGCGCGATCGAGACCGGAACCACGAGCTTTGCCCGCATCTGCCGCGCCGGCGCCCTTGCCGGCTCGACGAACTCGAGATCGTTCAGGATTTCGCCCGCCATGGCGGAGTCCCCGGTCGCGCGGAGCACGGAAAATGCGGGCCGTATCCCGCCTTCCGCGGCCGGCCTGTCTCACGCTAGGGGCGATATGGTTAATGAATTATTGCCGGCGGGACTTTCAGTCGTCCCGGTACACGCGCTCGCGGCGCTCGTGGCGTTCCTGGGCCTCGATCGAAAGCGTAGCGATCGGGCGGGCTTCCAGGCGCTTTAGGGAAATCGGCTCCCCGGTCTCCTCGCAGAAGCCGTAGGTGCCGTCTTCGATACGCAGCAATGCGGCGTCGATCTTGGCGATCAATTTACGCTGCCGGTCGCGGGCCCGCAGCTCGATGGCCCGGTCGGTCTCCGAGGAGGCGCGATCGGCGAGATCCGGGTGGTTCTCGTTCTCGTTCTGCAGGTGCTGCAGCGTCTCGCGGCTCTCGCGCAGGATGTCTTCCTTCCAGCGCATGAGCTTACGCCGGAAGTACTCGCGCTGCCGTTCGCTCATAAACGGCTCGCTCTCGGCCGGCCGATACACCGCTTCGACCATCGTCATCGTTTACGCCCCACGTTCCCGGTTCTTATTTTGGCCGGGCTTATACCACCCGGCCTGCCCTAGACAACAGGCGGCTAACACCAAATGCCAAAGCAATGCAACGGCCGTGTGAATCCCCCCGGCAGGTCGCGTTGATTGACATCCACGACCCTAGACGCGAGGCTTTCCGGGCGTGCGATTTGAGCTATCGCTTCAGTTTTCGGGTTGGAGTTTTACCGCATGCGCAAGATCGCCAAATATTTGCTGGCTGCCGTGGCCTTTGCTGCGATCGGCGGCGGAGCCATCGTGATCGGCGTTTACGGCATCAACCCGGGCTCGGTCAGCCGCCCCGCCAACAGCCAGCCTTTCGCCGTCGAACCTGCAAGGCTCCTTGCGACGGGAATAGCGCGCCACGGCGACACCAGCCTCAGTAGGAACGGAAGGTCATGCAATACGTGCCATCTGGAGGCGGACAGCTACAACGCCACTTTCAACAAGCCGTATCCGCACTTCGTCGAATCGGTCCGGTTGAAAACCGGTCTCGACAAGATAACCGCCGAGGGCATGGTCCAGTTCTGCATGGTTTCCGCTTTGGGCGCCAAGCCGCTGCCCTGGGATTCCGAAGCGCTCGCGGCTTTGACCGCGTTCGTACTGGAGCGCCACAACAAGGTCGTCGGCCTCTCGACGCGCCCCGACTCGATGGTCGATATGACCTGCGAATCGCCGCCGAGCTGAGCGGTTGCCGTTCCGACCTTGCCGCGCCGAGCGCCGCTGTCTAGTGTCCCGCCGCTCAACCATCGGAAAAATCATGCGTTTTGAAGGCACCAAGACCTATGTCGCGGCCGACGACCTCAAGGTCGCGGTAAACGCAGCCATCACGCTGGAGCGACCGCTCCTGATCAAGGGCGAGCCCGGCACAGGCAAAACGGTGCTCGCCGCCGAAATCGCGCAATCGATCAAGGCGCCGCTGATCGAGTGGCATATCAAGTCCACCACCAAAGCCGTGCATGGGCTTTACGAATATGACGCCGTGGCGCGGCTACGCGACAGCCAGCTCGGCGACCCGCGCGTTTCGGACATCAAGAACTACATCCGCCGCGGTAAGCTCTGGGAAGCATTCGTGCTCGGCGAGAGGCCGGTTCTGCTGATCGACGAAATCGACAAGGCCGATATCGAGTTTCCCAACGACCTGTTGCAGGAACTCGACCGCATGGAGTTCTACGTCTACGAGACCGGCGAAACGATCCAGGCTAAACTCCGCCCGGTCGTCATCATCACCTCGAACAACGAGAAGGAGCTGCCGGACGCATTCCTGCGCCGCTGCTTCTTCCACTACATTCGCTTCCCCGACCCGGACACCATGTGCGCCATCGTCGACGTGCATTTCCCCGGCATCAAGCAGCGGCTGGTGGCCGAGGCGCTCAAGCTGTTCTACGAAATCCGCGACGTGCCAGGCATGAAGAAGAAGCCCTCGACTTCGGAATTGCTCGACTGGCTGAAGCTCCTGCTTGCCGAGGATATCGGCCCGGAGACGTTGCGCGAGCGCGACCCTAAGAAGCTGATCCCGCCGCTGCACGGCGCGCTCTTGAAGAACGAGCAGGACGTACACTTGTTCGAACGCTTGGCGTTCATGTCTCGGCGCGAGGCGCGCTGACGTCCCGTGCTTCGTCGTTGACCTCGACTTGAGACACTCGGTAGGCTCATCGCTCGCATCCGTAAGCGTCGGCAACGAGTCTCCTCATATGAACTCTTCAGTCCCGAAAGTTCTTGGTGGCGAGGAACTCATCGCCAAGCGCTCGGCCGTGACCGCGGAAGGCAAACTCCGCCGCATTCCGATCAAGGGCGTCGAGTTTCGGCCGACCCGTCCCGTCCCCCACGAGGAAGGACATGTGACGGAGGTGGCACGCACGGATTGGGAGATGCTTGGCGGCCCGCTCGTTCAGGTCCACATCACCACGACGTTTCCGGACCGCATTCGTGCCTGGGGTCTGCATCAGCTCGGCACCGACCGTCTGTTCGTCGTCACGGGGCTTGTAAAGATCGTTGTATTCGATGGCCGCGATAGCTCCGCGACCAACGGTCAGGTCAATGAATTCCTTGTAAGTGAAAAGAACCCCGGCCTGCTCACTATTGCGCCAAACCTCTATCATGGCTGGAAGAACATCGGGACGACCGAAGCGATCATCATCAACATGCCGGACCGAGCCTACAATTATGAGGCGCCCGACGCGCTGGACCTACCGTGGGACTCCGAGGCTGCGCAGCGCATTGTTCCATATCGGTGGTGACGTCTCCTGTCGGATTCGCGCGGCTGCATCGTAGAGGCGTTCAGGCTTTAGTCGACGCCTTGGATTCGTCGACCTGGTGGAAACCAAAGACGCCGCGCCGTGAAGCGCGCTGACTCAAGCAGTATTCTACGGTATCGTGGTCCGCGAGATTAGTCGCGGGCGTCGGTCGCTATGCTCGAAGGCAAGAAAGACGCACAATCCGTAACGCCCGACGGCCGGCGGGTAACGAAATTGATCGCGGGCGTCAGTGTCCGCCAGGCAATCACTCACGAGGATGAGCGCGGCGAGCTTTGCGAGATTTATGATCCGGCTTGGGGCGTCTTGGATGCGCCCCTCGTCTATGTCTATCAGACCTCGATCCGTCCCGGCCGCGTCAAGGGCTGGGTTTTTCACAAACTGCAGACGGATCGATTGTTCGTTTCTATGGGCTTCCTCAAGATCGTCCTGTTCGACATGCGAGAAGATTCTTCGACTAAAGGGATGATCAACGAAATTCATTTGTCCGAACGCAATCGCGGCCTTGTCGTCATCCCCACCAACGTTGCGCATGCCGTGCAGAACGTTGGCGATACCGAAGCAATGTTCGTCAACATGCCCACACGCCCTTACAATCACGCCGATCCGGACAAATATCGCATTCCTATGGAGTCCGGGCGCTTTCCTTATTCGTTCGATCGCGGCCTGGGTTGGTGACGTCGACCGATAAGCCGGCGCAGCCAAGAGACCTTCTTTCCTTCGTCCCAGTGAAAACCAAATACGCGAAAATTGAGGACGCGCGGATCGCCGCGGATCGTGCGGCCGCCGTTCTCGGTGCAAAGAGTGAACACTGCGCCTGGTTCAGCCATCAGCGGCAGATCGAATGCCACCGCGCCGGATTTCCGCATCATGGTCTCTGCGACCACTGTCTGCTCAGCGTCGCGTAACTGAATCCGAGCGGATCGACTACGGATTCCAGGGCCACGAACGAGGTCCACGACCAGCCGCCGGCGCATTCCGCTCGGACGCGTCACGACGATCTGTGCGTCGCTGTCGATCCAGCGCCAACGTTTGCCATCCAAGTCGGTCTCCAGGCTGTGCCAATTGAGGCCGATGAATAGACCGTCGTTCGGCAAATCGGCCCCTTCGGTCAAGGCCCGTCGATCGCCCGCGGGTCCGATGTCGTCGTCGGCATTGAGATAACGCAGCGTCGCGCGGTCGGTGAACAACGGAACTCCTTCGGGTTCCTTCGTGGATCGGCGTGGAACGGGGTCCAGCCCGCGTCGGGTACGAAACATTGCGGTCAGCGAACCGGGCTTCGCCCGGCTCGGCAGGTCGAAGCGATGCACGAGCTCCGGATTCTGCTTGGCCAAGGCCCGCAAGATTGCGATCAGCTCGCGGTAGCGCAGGTCCGGTTCGCTCTTCAGGCGCTCCCACCATTGCGCCTGCTCGTCGGAGCGCCGCTCGACATAGGAATTCGTGCGTGCGATCGACGGAAACTTGAACGCCGTCAGTTCCTCGACCGGCACGATGCGGCAGCCCTGCTCGAACGCGCGCGTCAGGAAGTCGACGTCGGTAGGCACGACTAGCCCGCGATAGTCTTTCCAAGGACCGATACGCTCGACGAGATCACGGCGGTGCAGCCAAGAAGTCGGTGGCGCCCAGAACGACCATTCGTAGACGCCGCGCGGACAAAGGCCAAGGATGCTTCGGGTCGGCATCGACGGCGGGCCGATATCCTCGGTGAGCGAAAACACCAGATCAGCTTCGTGCCGCTCGATCGCCTGCACCAGCACCGCAAGATGATCCGGATGCCAGAGATCGTCGTGACCGAGATAGGCGACATAGCGGCCGCGTGCGAGCTTGAGACCCTTGTTGTTCGGTCCGAATTGGCTGCCGCAGTTTTCCGGTAGATTGTGCCAGAGCACCCGCGGGTCGCCGAACGAAGCGACGACGGCCTCCGAGTTGTCGGTGCAGCAATCGCCGATTACGAGAAGTTCTAGGTCACCGAGCGACTGTGCCAGCGCCGACGTGATGGCGTAGCGCAGCACGCTGCTCCAATTGTAGGTGGCGATGATGACGCTGACGCGAGGCTCCTGCATGATCGAGCCCGTTCAACCGGCCTTCGCCGGCTTCGCTTTCTTTTTTTCCGCTGAAGGCTTCGCTGCCTGCGCGCGCGCCGCCAGACGCTCAAGCCGCGCATTCTCCGACGCCCGCGCTTTCTCCTCCTTGCGCCGCGCCTCGGCGCGGTGCGCGAGCCGCTCCTCGATCCGGTCGCGGATCGCCATCGACCAATAGGAAATCTGCGCCGCCGCGCGGCCGAACGGACCGCCCGCCCAAACCATCCCGAACGGGATGAAAAGCCGCCAGCGGTCGTCGTTCTCGGCGATCGCCGATGCGATCAGGTCGCCGGCCATCGCCGTGGTGTTGACGCCCTGCCCGCCGAAGGCACTCGCGATCCAGACACCCGGACGCAGCAGCCCGATCTGCGGCATGCGATGCACCGCGTAGCCCATCGTGCCGGTCCAGGAATATTCGATCTCGACCTCGGCGAGCTGCGGATAGGTCTTGAGGATGTCGCGCTTCAGCATCCGTGCAAGCCGCCGCGGCCGCCTCGTGCGCGTGGTGATGTAGCCGCCCCACATCAGCCGGTCGCCGAGGATGCGATAATAGTCGAAGGCACGGCGCGTATCGGCGATGCCGCCGCCATAGCGGATCGCTTCTTTCAGCTTCTCGCCGAGCGGCGCGGTGACGCCGACATGGGTCGCCACCGGCAGGATGCAGCGCGCGAGATCGGGAAATCCAGCGCCGACCCCGGCGCTGCCGCAGAATACGATCTGATGCGCGCGCACGCGGATGCGGCGAGCATCCGTCCCCGACTCGACCCATTTGCGCACGCCATCGAGATCGGCGGCTACCACCGGGCTTTCCTCATAGATGCGCCCGCCGCCGCGCTCGATCTCGGTCGCGAGCGCAAGCGCCAGATTGAGCGGATGCAGGTTCAGTGCATCGGCCTCGTGCAAGGCTTGATAGTAGATGTCGGTCTTCAGCGTTTCGCGCACCCGCTCGGTCGGCCAGACCACCACGTCGTGGTCGAACTTTTCCGCGAGCAGGTCCGCCTCGCGCTTGATCTCATCGGCGTCCTCGTAGCGCCGGACATTGAGCCGGCCCGGTGCCGGATCGAGCCCGGGGCCACCTTCGGCAAGGAATTCGCGCACCCGCTCGACCCCCTCGCGCGAGAGCTTGTAGAGCGCCTGCGCATGGTCGAGTCCGACCCGCTCGATCAGCACCGGAAGCTCCTGCGCGAATCCCGCGGAGCAGAAGCCGCCATTGCGGCCCGAGGCGCCGTGCGCAATGCGGCCCGCCTCCAGCACCACCACATCGTATCCGCGGCGCACCAGCTCGCGCGCGATCCACAGCCCGGCCAAACCCGCGCCGACGACGCAGATATTGGTGTCGGTCTCGAGCGCAAGGCGCGGCCGCGGCGTGTGCGGCACGGCGGTCGCGACGTAATAGGTTTCGGGGGACGTTTCCATGGACGCGGCTGACGGCATGCTAGACTTTATGCGGCCCAATTTCGACGCGGCCGGGGCGATCTCCCCAACCGAGAGTGAGGCGCATGCGCCGCTTGATGCTGCTCAGGCATGCCAAATCCGACTGGCCGGCAGGCGTGGCCGACCTCGAGCGTCCGCTCGCCCCGCGCGGCCGGGCCGAAGCGCCGACGATCGGCGGCTTCATGGCGCGCGAAGCGCTGCGCCCGGACCTCGCGCTGGTCTCGCCGGCCAAACGCACGCGCGAGACCTGGACGCTGGTCTCGACCGCCTTGCCCGAACCGCCGCCGCACGAGATCGAAGCGGATCTGTACATGACCACCGCCGAGGCGCTGATCGAGCGCGTACGCAGCACCGATGCCGGCGTGCAGACCCTCCTGGTGCTCGGCCACAACCCGGGCCTTGAGGACCTCGCCCGCACGCTCGCGGGCAAGGGCGACGCGGCGGCGAAGAAGCGTCTGATGAATTCGTTTCCGACCTCAGCTCTCGCGGTCATCGATTTTCCTTCCAACGATTGGACCGATGTGCAGGAGCAAGCCGGCACGCTCGCCCATTATGTGACGCCGCAAAGCCTCGGCGCCAAATATGCCTAAGTGATCCGCTCAAATCTTCGGCAGCACGTCCTCGGGAATGGCGTCGGGCGAATAGCTGCGCGGCCTGTTGGCGAGTACCGTCTTTCCCATCTGCCAGAGAAATATGACGCCCACCACGAGCACGAGCAGCCCGGTCACGATCTGGTCGCTGAGTATCCCGCGCCACAACACATAAACCAGCCCGGCCGCCATCGCGACGGTCACCGCGGCCGACGGCCAGAAGCGCCACGCCGCCATGCCGGCCTCGAACCGGCATTCGCCGTGCGCCTTGGCGATGCGCCGGTGCAGCTCGGAAATGAACGCGCGGTACGCCGCGCCCTGGTTCGCGTTATCGACGATGCCGCGCGCGGAATACGAAGAAATGTCCATGCGTCCGCCGGAGCGCGGAAAAATTTCGGCGGTGTAGCGGCGGCCCATGAAGTTGGTGAGGCGGAAGCCGAGACGGATGCGCCCGATCATCGGATAGGCGACCCGCCCGGGGCGACCACCGACGAACCATTCGAGCGAGTCCGGACCGAGGCGGAATGCAACTTCGGCGGCCAGCATGCGCGGCTTGAACGCATAGACCGGCGCGTCGTCTGCCGTTTCCGTCGTGTCGTCCACGCACTTGCTCCTGCCGTGGCGCGAATGTGCAGAGCGCGACGCCGACGTCAAGAAGCCGGCCGCACCGCGGCCGGCTCTATGATCGTCCCATCGTGCCGTTCGTTAGCAGACCGCGCCGTTGTCGCAGGTGCCATACGGAGCATAGCCGCCGCGATAGGGAGCGTAGCCTTGATAGGGGGCGTAGCCGCCGTAGTAACCCTCGGCCGGATACTGCCCGTAGCCATAGCCATAGCCGTTATCATAATAGCGATCCCGGTATGCCTCGTTGGCAATGACGGCTCCGGCGATGCCGAGCGCGGCGCCGGCGATCCACGGTCCGGCACCCCGGCGACGCCATTGCACGTCGATCACGTCACCCGGCAGCGCCTGCTTCAGCGCGGCGGTGTTTGCGGGAACAGGGCCAGCGAAAACCGGGCCGGACGAAACGGCAAGACCGATTGCGAGCGCACCGGCGACGGCGAGCGCAGTCATTCGGTTACGAAGGAAGGTGCTCATAGCGTTGTCCTTTTTCATTTGCGCCTCGCCACGCGAGGCGGCTCATCGATAGAACGCGCGAGGAGGTCAAAGGTTCCCTAACCACGCGCCTTGAATTGAATCTAGGTATTCACTGCGGCGCAACGAATGAGCGGGCTCGCACGACTTCGTGAGCGTTTTAGCGCCCACCGCGCAAGCGCTCCAGTAGCTCCGGCGAGGGATAGGCGTCCGCCGGCAGCCCGAGCTTCACCTGCACCTGTTTAATCGCCGCGCGCGTCTGCATGCCGAGCTTGCCGTCCACCGGACCGATCTTGAATCCCTGCCGCGTCAAAATTCCCTGCAGCTCACGCATCTGCTCGTAGCTGAATGCCGGCACCGGCGAGTTGCCGCGGCCGACCGGCGGCGCGCCGGCCAGACGCGTCGCGAAATACGCCGCCGTCGTCGCGTACACCAGCGACTGGTTCCAGCCGAGAAAAACGTCGAAGTTCGCGTAAGCGAGAAACGCGGGCCCGAAGCGGCCCATGGGCAGCACGAGCGAGGCCGGCATGGCGTCAGCCGGAAGCGCCCGCCCGCCCGGATAGGTCACGCCCCAGCGCGCCCATTGCGAGCGCGGATGTTTGATCGAAAGATCCGCCTGGTCCCACGGCAGCTGCGCCGGCACGCGCACCTCCTGCAGCCAGGGCTCGCCCTTTTTCCAACCGAGATGCTTCATGAAATTTCCGGCCGAGCCGAGCGCGTCCTGCGAGCTCTTCAAGAGATCCCGCCGGCCATCGCCATCGAAATCGATGCCATGATCGAAATAATGCGAGGGGAGAAACTGCAGCTGCCCGAGCTCGCCGGCGAACGGCCCGACCATCTGCTCGGGCGTGAGGTCGCCGCGCTGGATGATTTTCAGCGCCGCGATGAGTTGCGGCCGAAAAAGGTGCGGCCGGCGGCAATCGAACGCCAGCGTCGAGAGCGCGCGCAGCGAGGACAGGTTTCCGATATTGCCGCCGAAGTCGGTCTCCAGTCCCCAGAACGAGACGATCGGCGCCGCCGGCACGCCATATTGGTTCTCGATGCGCTGGAAGGTGGCGGCGAGCTGCTGGATGCGCTTGGCACCCTGGTCGAGACGATATTTCGCGACCATGCGGTCGGAGAATTCCAGAAACGTCTGCGAAAAAACGCGCTGGCCGCGGTCCTTCGCGATGATGTTGACGTCGTAGCTCAGATACGGCGCGGCGGCCGCGAGCGTGTTTTGCGAAATGCCGGCGGCGGCGGCTTCCCGGCGGAATTCCGCGAGCCAGCCATCGAAATTTCCCGGATTGCGGCAGGCCTGCGCCAAGGCCGGAAGCGCCGAGAGCGCAACCAGCGCCGCCGCCAAGAGCCCCTTAGCCGTACGATTCCGCATCGCAGCACTACGCCCGGAGCCCGAGAAACTCGCGCAACTTGGCCGCGTTCGCTTGCGCCTCTTTCTTGTCCGCCGCCGGAAGCGCCCGGCCCTGGTCACCCCGAAAGACCACCATCGTATTGCAAACTTCGACACCCGAGGCGCGATCCACGGCCGCATCGACCGTGAACTCGGTGACATCGGCTAGCGCCGCCTCCGTGGGCTTTGCCCGCCACAACAGGACTTTGCGCTCCAGCGTAATTTTGCCGGTGTCCTTGTCGAGCGTCAGCGTGGTCGAGCCCGACTTCAACACCAACCGCTTCGAGGTGCTTTCAGCAATAGCCATGGCGTTTTCCCCGCGTTTCCCGGTCGGCAGGATACCGCAGGTTCTTGCGACGGGACACACCGTTTCCGCCAAGGGGCCGACGCAGGAAGCCGGCGCATGGTATCCCTAAATGAAAGAAAGGCCGCCCCGCCCATGCCATCCGGAAAGTTCGATTTCGCACCCTTGCTGCCGGCGGGATCGCCGCCGCCCGTGATCAAATGGAAGGGCGCGCCCAAGTATAATTTCACCGGCGGCAACAACGACGCCGACCAGCTTCCGCTCGAGGGCCTGATCGCGGCGGCGAACGCGGTGCTCAAGCGCGAGGGCCGGACGCTCGCGAGCTACGGGCTGGCCAGCGGGCCGCAAGGCTATCGGCCGCTGCGCGAGTTTCTCGCGCAAAAGCTTAAGCGCGACGCGGGCATTGCCTGCACATTCGACGACATCCTAATCGTCTCCGGCTCCTTGCAGGCCTTCGATCTCGTCAACGGCGCGCTGCTTGCGCGCGGTGACACCGTCATCGTCGAGCAGGAAACCTATCAGGGCATGTTGACGAGATATTCCCGGCTCGGCGTCCACGCCGTCGGCATCCCGCTCGACGGCGAGGGCATGCGCATGGATGCGCTGGCCGCCGCGCTCGCCGATCTCAGGCGGCGCAACATCCGGCCCAAATACATCTACACGATCCCGACGGTGCAGAACCCGACCGGCACCATCATGGGCGAGCAGCGCCGGGCCGAGCTGCTGAAGCTTTCGGAAGAATACGGCGTGCCGATCTTCGAGGACGACTGCTACGCCGACCTGATCTGGGACGGCCGCCGGCCGCCGGCACTCTACGCCATGAGCCAGACCGGCGGCGTCATCCACATCGGCTCGTTTTCCAAATCGATCGCGCCGGCCTTGCGCGTCGGCTACATCGTCGCCGGCTGGGAAATGCTCTCGCGCTTTCTCGCGCAGAAAATCGACGCGGGCTCCGGCGCGCTCGAGCAGATGGTGCTGGCGGAATATTGCGCGCCGCATTTCGCCGCCCACGTCCCGGCTCTGACGCGCGGCCTGCGCGGCAAGCTGGAAACGCTGATGGAAGCGCTCAACGAGCAATTCGGCACCGCGGCGGAATTCGACGATCCGAAGGGCGGCATCTTCCTGTGGGTGAAGCTGCCGGATCAGGTCGATACGTTGAAGCTCTACCCGAAGGCGCTGGCGGCGGGTGTTGCGATCAACCCGGGACCGGAATGGTCCACCGACAGCGCGCACAGCAAGAGCCGCATGCGACTTTGCTTCGCCAGTCCCTCCAAGGACGAGATTCGCCAGGGCATCGCCGTGCTTGCCGACGTATGCCGCAAGGAATTCGGGGTGCCTGAGCGGATCGCGAACGTGGAGCGGCGCACCCAGACGTGATTGCCGCGAGCGGCCTGCGCTTCTGGGCGCGCGGGGCGCGGTTGCGAAATCGGGCGATCTGGGCGACCATTCCCGAAATATCGGTGGACGCCGCGCGCCGCGAGGCCTTGTTCGCCGTTTCGATAGAAACGACCGGGGAGGATGCCATGAAGCAGTTTCGTAAATGTTGGCTCGCGCTGGGCGCCATCGCGCTCGCCGGCTTCGGCACGCTGTTGCAGGCGTCGTCCGAGGCGGCGGCGCAAGCCTATCCGAACCGGAACGTCACCATCGTGGTCCCGTTCGGCGCCGGCAGCATCACCGACAGCCTGGCCCGCGTGCTCGGCGACAAGCTCGGCACCATGTGGAAGCAGACGATCGTCGTGGAAAACAAGCCCGGTCTTCCCGGCACCACCGCAGCGGCCAAAGCCGCGCCCGACGGCTATACGCTGATTCTGACGTCCAACGGCCACACCATCGCGCGCGCCATCAACAAGGACGTGCCGTTCGACCCGGTGAAGGATTTCGCGGGCGTGACCGTGATCGCCTCGGTGCCGCTGGTCGCGATCGTGCCGGCCGACTTTCCGGCCAAGACGCTGAAGGAATTCATCGTGCTCGCGAAAGCTTCGCCAGGCAAGTTCAACTTCTCCTCGGCTGGCGTCGCCAGCACCTCGTTTCTGTCTACCGAGATATTCCGGCAGCTGGCCGGCCTCAATATGCTGCACGTCCCCTACAAGGGCGTGCCCGACATGATCACCGCGGTCATCCGCGCCGACGCCCAGCTCAATTTCGCCCCCATACCCAACGCCAAAGAACTGAGCAGCGCCGGCAAGGTGCGGGCGATCGCGATCAATTCCGACAAGCGCGCGCCGCAGCTGCCCGACGTTCCGACCGTCGCCGAAGAATTGCCGGGCTACAAGTACGAGTCCTGGTTCGGCTTGATGGCGCCGGCCGGCACGCCGCGCGAGATCCTGCTCAAGGTGAGCCAGGACGTCGCCAAGGTGCTCGAAATGCCGGACGTGCGCGAGAAGCTGACCGCGTTCGGCTCCTTCCCCGCGCCCACCACGCCCGCGCAGTTCGACGCGATCATCAAGGCCGACACGGAGCGCTACGCCAAGGTCCTGAAGGACGCCGGAATCGGCACGAACTAGCGCGCGGACGCGAGCAAAGTCCGGCCGGTACGGAACCGGCCCGTTCAAACGCGCCGCAAAAAAACGCGCTGACGAAAATTGCTCGACTCGTCGCCTTGTGCGCCCGTGTCACCGCCTCGGTCGTGCGCCTCAATATCGCTGCGCAAATACGAAACAGGATTTTGCATGCCGCTCGTCGATCCGCTTCCGGAAGATCACAATTCCGAACTCATCGATCTCATCCAGTTCTTTCGCGGGCCGCTGGGAACCGTTCCCAACAGCGTGCTCACCATGCAGCGGCGGCCGAAGATTGCCCGCTCATTCACCGACTTGAACAAGGCGGTGATGGAGAACGGCGGCCGCGTCACTGCCGAGCAAAAACGGTTGATCGGCTTCATTGCGTCGCATGCCGCCGGCTGCCGCTACTGCGAGGCGCATACGATACTCGCCGCGGAACGCTTCGGCGCCACGCCGGAGCGCCTGGCCGCGGTCTGGGATTATCAGCGCAGCCCGCTGTTCAGTGCCGCCGAGAAGGCCGCCTTCGATTTCGCGCTGGCGGCCGCGAGCGTTCCGAACGCAGTGTCGCCGGAAATCGGCGCCGCGCTCAAAAAACATTGGACCGACGACGAAATCGTCGAGATTCTCGGCGTGATCGCCTTGTTCGGATTTCTCAATCGATGGAACGATTCGATGGCGACGACGCTCGAGGCCATCGGGATATCGGCCGGCGAACGGAACATGGTCTCGAAGGGCTGGACCGCCGGAAAGCACCTCACTCCCAGCGAAAGTTGAGAACGAAGAGCTATTGCGTTTGTCAGCGCATCATCAAGTTCGGCAGCCATAGAGCGATGATCGGGAAATATACGATCAGCAAAAGCCCGACGAGGCTCGCAAAAAAGAACGGGGCGATCCCCTGGAATATTTGGCCGAGCGATACGTCCTCAACCATCGATTTCACGACGAATACGTTGAGCCCGATCGGCGGCGTAATCAGGCCGATCTCGACGACGATGATGACGATGATTCCGAACCACACCGGATCGAGGCCAAGCGAGACCACGATCGGGAAAAAAACCGGAACGGTCAGCAAGATCATCGCCAACGAATCCAGCAGACACCCGAGCACGATATAAATGAGGCAGATCAGAAGAATGACCCCGGTCGGCGAAAGCTGCGCCGCATTGATGAGCTGAACGAGATCGCGGGGCAGCCCGGCAATCGTGATGAAGTTGGAGAGAATCAGCGCACCGAATCCGACGGTAAAGATGATGCCCGTCGTACTTCCGGCCTCCACCAGCGAGTCGATCAAAGTCCGCCACGTGAGTTGCCGCCGCCACAACACGAACATCATGCCGCCGAACGCGCCGATGGCGGCGGCCTCCGTCGGCGTGAAGATGCCGCCGTAGATGCCGCCGATGACGAGAACGAACAGCGCCAGCACACCCCACACTCTGGCGAGGTAGGGCCAGCGCTCGCGCAATGGAACCCGCGGTGCCCTGGGGCCCCATTCGGGCCTGAACCAAGTTACGGCGTTGATGCTCGTATTATAGAGCAAAATCATCAGAACGCCCGGAACGATGCCGGCGATGAACAGTTTGCCGATGTCGGTCTCGGTTAGAATTCCGTAGATGACCATCGGTACGCTTGGCGGAATCAAAATGCCAAGCGTGCCACCCGCGGCGATCGTTCCGGTCGCCAATCGATCGTCGTAGCCATAGCGGCGCATGGGCGGCATCGCCACTTTGGTCATCGTCGCCGCCGTCGCCAGCGAGCTTCCGGAAATTGTCGCAAAACCTCCGCAAGCGACCACTGTCGCCTTAGCCAGACCGCCACGCCGGTGACCAAACCAGCTATTGGCGGCGTCATAAAGCTCTTGCGACAGGTTGGCGCGATGAACGAACGCGCCCATAAGAATGAACAACGGCAGTACCGTGAACTCGAAGTTCGTCGACAGGTCGACGATCTGTTGAGTGCTCATCGCCAGAGCGCCCTGCAGGTTGCGCGTAATCGCAAAGCCGCCGACGCCGACCAGGATCATCCCGAACCCAAGCGGTAGACCAAGAAAGGCGAGCAGCAGCAGGATCGCCAAGGCGATCAGCGAAATTTCCACTAGTCGACTCCGGGATTTTCGGCGCTGATCTGCGGCGTTTCCGTTGGCGGCCCACCGCGCTGGAAAAGTTTTTGCCAGACCAGCACTGCGAAGATGATCGTGGTGACACCGCTCAGTACGCACATGACGTAGACGATTGGGGCGATCGGCCATTCCAGAAAGCCGGTGACGTGCTGCCCCTGCCACATCAAGTTGGCCTGAATCCACATGCGCCACGTGATGACGGCCATCACGACCGTCATGACGATCGCCCAGAGCACATTCAACGCGTGCAAGATCGGCGCGGGGATCCAGTGATCGAACAGGTTGACCTTGATGTGCTTCCCGTCCCACGAGATCAAAGGCAGCGCACAGAAGATCAAGATCGCCAGCATAAAGGTGACGATCTCGAAGCTGCCCTTGATCGGCTTGCCGAACGTACGGCCGAACACGTCCGCGGTGGTCAGCATCATCATCGCGAACATGACGATCGATACGAGTGCGGTCAGCACATTGCGAGTCCACCGCGCAATCGGTGCGCGGTGGACGATCTCATTCTCAGAAGGAGAGCTCATCTAGAGGCGATTACTTCGACAGCTCCTTGACCGTGTCGAGGTAAAACTTCAGCGCGGCCTTGCCATCGACGTTACGCGTGGCGGCATTGGCCACCCACTCGTCCGGCAGGAACGCCCAGGACTTCTGCAGGTCGGCCATCAGCTGAGGCGAAGCCGTCGTGATCTGGAGCCTGCCTTCCTGCTTGGCGCGCGCAAATGCGGCAGCCTCGCGGTCGTCCCAGACTTTCGTCAGCTTCGCGATCTCTTCCCCGGACACGCTCATAAT
>DATBTC010000104.1:0-13007 GCA_036559465.1 Xanthobacteraceae bacterium | reverse complement strand
CGAGGCGAATTGCGCTGAGGCGTCGGGGAACATGGGCAAGGAGAAGCGGATGAAGCCATAGCCGCCCATCTTCAGCAGAATGGCGGCGAGGATCACCGAGCCCGCCGTCGGCGCCTCCACATGCGCGTCCGGCAGCCACGTATGCACTGGCCACATCGGAAGCTTCACGGCGAACGACGCGAGGAAGGCGAGGAACAGCCAAGTCTGCATCTGCACCGGGAACTTGTGCGACAACAGCGTCTCGATGTCGGTGGTGCCCGATTGCCAGTACATGGCCATCATGGCCAAGAGCATCAGCACCGAACCCAAGAGCGTGTAGAGGAAGAACTTGAAGGTGGCATAGACGCGCCGCTTGCCGCCCCAGATGCCGATGATGAGGAACATCGGGATCAGACCACCCTCGAAGAATACGTAGAACAGTACAAGATCGAGCGCCACGAACGTGCCGACCATCAACGTCTCGAGCACCAGGAAGGCGATCATGTATTCCTTCACGCTCTTCTCGATCGCCTGGAAGCTCGCCAGAATCGCGATCGGCATCAGGAACGTGGTCAGGATCACGAACGGCAGCGAAATGCCGTCGACGCCGAGGTGAAAGCGGAACGTGCCGCCGAGCCACGGCCGGTTCTCGATGAACTGGAACCCGGGATTGCCGCGATCGAACCCGGAAATCAGAAACAGCGACACCAGGAATGTGGCAAGCGTGGTCCACAGCGCCACATAGCGCGCGTTCTTTGCCACCGCCGCGTCGTCGCCGCGCAGCACGAAGACGAAGAGCGCGCCTACCAGCGGCAGGAACACGACGACGGAGAGCACGGGCCAGGTCGCGGCCATCAGCCGGCTCCCCGCACCAGGAACCACGAGACGATCGCCGCGACGCCAACCAGCATCACGAACGCATAGTGATAGAGATAGCCGGTCTGCAGCCGCACTACGTTGCGCGTTACGTCCAAGACGCGCGCCGAAACGCCGTCCGGCCCGAAGCCGTCGATCAACCAGCCGTCACCGCGCTTCCACAGCGTCCAGCCCAGCCATTTGATGGGCCGCACCAGCAGGTAGTCGTAGATCTCGTCGAAGTACCACTTGTTCAGGAGGAAGCGGTAGAGCACGTCGTGGCTGCGCGCGAGCTCGTGCGGGATCGAAGGATTATGAATGTAGAACCAGTAGGCGAAGGCGAAGCCGATCACCATCATCGCCGTCGGCGCCGCCACCACCCACAAGGGCACGTGATGCATCTCCTCGAGGATGCGGTTGCCGGTGGCGGAGAAGATCGAGTCGCGGAAGAATTTCTCGACCCCGGTCTCGCCAGTGAAAATACCTTTGGCGGCGAAGCCCGCGACGATGGCGCCGAACGCAAGCACGCCGAGCGGCACGGTCATCACCGGCGGCGACTCGTGGGCGTGCTCGAGCGTGTGATGATCGGCGCGCGAGGGACCGTGGAAGGTCATGAAGATCAGCCGCCAGCTATAGAACGAGGTGAGCGCGGCCGCGATCACAACGAGTGCGAACGCGTAACCTGCAGCGGCGCTGTGGCCCACGAAAGCCGCTTCGATGATCGCGTCCTTGGAGAAGAAGCCGGCGGTCAGCGGAAATCCGGTCAGCGACAGCGTGCCGATCAGCATCATCGCGTAGGTGACCGGGATCGCGCGCGCGAGCCCGCCCATGCGGCGGATGTCCTGCTCGTGGTGCATGGCCGTGATCACCGAGCCGGCGCCGAGGAACAAGAGCGCCTTGAAGAAAGCGTGGGTGAAGAGATGGAACATGCCGACCGAATAGGCGCCCATGCCCATCGCCACGAACATGTAACCGAGCTGCGAGCAGGTCGAATAGGCCACGATGCGTTTGATGTCGTTCTGCACCAGGCCGACGGTGGCCGCGAAGAAGGCGGTGGTCGCGCCGACGAAGGTGACGACCGCAAGCGCCGTGGGCGACAGCTCGAACAGCGGCGACAGCCGCGCCACCATGAACACACCGGCGGTCACCATCGTGGCGGCGTGAATCAGCGCCGAGACCGGCGTCGGGCCTTCCATCGCGTCCGGCAGCCAGGTGTGCAGCAGGAACTGCGCCGACTTGCCCATGGCGCCGAGAAACAGCAGAAGACAAATAACCGTCAGCGCGTCCCAGTCGTAGCCGAGGAAGTGGATATTCTTGCCGACCAGCGTCTTGGCCTCGGCGAAGATCGTCTCGTAGCCGACCGAGCCGATCATCGCGTAGAGTGCGAAAATGCCGAGCGCGAAACCGAAATCGCCGATCCGGTTGACGATGAACGCCTTGATCGCCGCCGCGTTGGCCTCGGGCTTGTGGTACCAGAATCCGATCAGCAAGTAGCTGGCCAGCCCCACGCCCTCCCAGCCGAAGAACAGCTGCACGAGGTTGTCCGCCGTCACCAGCATCAGCATGGCGAAGGTGAACAGCGACAGATACGAGAAGAAGCGCGGCCTGTGCGGGTCCTCGCTCATGTAGCCGATCGAATAGACGTGCACGAGCGCGGAAACCGTCGTCACCACCACGAGCATCACGGCGACCAGCGAGTCGATGCGGAGCGACCAGTCGACCTGCAATCCGCCCGACGCGATCCAGGTGAACAGCCGTATGCGTGCCTCGTGGCCGAGGAAGCCGACGTCGACGAACGCATACCAGGACAAGAGCGCCGAAACGATCAGCAGTGCGCTGGTCAGGAGTTCTGCGCCGCGCGCGCCGATCCAGCGGCCGAACAGGCCGGCGACCAGGCAGCCGAGCAGCGGCAGGAATACGATCGCCTGATACATCTCAGCCCTTCATCAGATTGATGTCTTCGACCGCGATCGAGCCGCGATTGCGGAAATAAACCACGAGGATCGCAAGCCCGATCGCCGCCTCCGCCGCCGCCACCGTGAGCACCAAGAGCGCAAAAATCTGCCCGACGATGTCGTTCAGGAACGCGGAGAAGGCGACCAGATTGATGTTGACCGCCAAGAGGATCAGCTCGATCGACATCAGGATGATGATGACGTTCTTGCGGTTGAGAAATATGCCGAGCGTACCGATCGTGAACAGGATCGCGCCGACCACGAGATAGTGCGAGAGGCCGACGGTCATGACAGCCCCTGCCCCGGCTCGACCCGCTTGAGCTCGACCGACTCCGCGCGCGTGCGCGCGATCTGGCGGCCGACATCCTGGCGCTTCACGTCCTTGTGGCGCAGCGTCAGCACGATCGCGCCGATCATGGCCACGAGCAGTACGACGCCGGCAAGCTGAAAGTAATGGACATAAGTCGTGTAGAGCACGCGGCCGATGGCCATCGTGTTGGTGACCTGATCGAGCGGCGCCATCGGGGCGCGGACCGCTCCGGCCGTCTCCGGCGCGATCGACCAGGTGGCGGCCACCAGCACAAGCTCAACCAGGAAGATGATCCCGACCAGCGCGCCGACCGGCAGATATTGCAGAAAGCCCTGGCGCAGTTCGGCGAAATCTACGTCCAGCATCATGACGACGAACAGGAACAGCACCATCACCGCGCCGACGTACACAACGATCAGGATCATCGCGAGAAATTCGGCGCCGAGCAGAAGGAAGAGCCCCGCCGCGTTCACAAAGGTGAGGATCAGGTACAGCACCGAGTGCACGGGGTTTTTCGCCGCGATCACCATGAAGGCGGCCGCGCACGCCACGATCGCGAAGAGATAGAAGAAGAGTGCCGCGACTGTCATCGATTCACCGGTACGGCGCGTCAAGCGAAAGGTTCTTGGCGATTTCGCGCTCCCAGCGGTCGCCGTTGGCGAGCAGTTTCGCCTTGTCGTAATAGAGCTCCTCGCGCGTCTCGGTGGCGAACTCGAAGTTGGGCCCCTCGACGATGGCGTCGACCGGGCAGGATTCCTGGCAGAGGCCGCAATAGATGCACTTCACCATGTCGATGTCGTAGCGCGTGGTACGCCGCGTGCCGTCGTTGCGCCGCGGACCGGCCTCGATGGTGATCGCCTGCGCCGGGCAGATCGCCTCGCACAGCTTGCAGGCGATGCAGCGCTCCTCGCCGTTCGGATAGCGCCGCAACACGTGCTCGCCGCGGAAACGCGGCGACACCGGCCCCTTCTCGAACGGATAATCGAGCGTCGACTTGCGCGCGAAGAAATAGCGCATCGCCAGCCACAGCGCCGAAGCGAATTCGGCGAGGAAGATCGAGCGGGCGGCGCGGTCGAGCCTCATCTAGATCCTCATCTCGGCGCTAGGCCGGTGAAGTGGAGCACCGCCGCCACGACCACGACCATTGCGAGCGAAGCCGGCAGGAAGACCTTCCAGCCCAGCCGCATCAGCTGGTCGTAGCGATAGCGCGGCACGATGGCTTTCACCATCGCAAACATGAAAAACATGAACGAGATTTTCAGCACGAACCAAATGACGCCCGGCACCCACGTGAATGGCGCGACCGGGAACGGCGGCAGCCAGCCGCCGAGGAACAGGATCGTGGCGAGCGCGCACATGGTCATGATCGCCACGTACTCGCCGAGGAAAAACAGCAAAAACGGCGTCGAGGAATATTCGACCATGAAACCGGCGACCAGCTCCGATTCCGCTTCCACCATGTCGAACGGCGGCCGGTTGGTCTCCGCCAGCGCCGAGACGAAGAAGATCACGAACATCGGCAGCAGCGGCAGCCAGTACCACTGAAACATGCCGAACGGTCCGGCCTGTGCCTCGACGATCTTGGTCAAGTTCAGCGAGCCGGCGCACAACAGCACCGTGATGATGACGAAGCCGATCGAGACTTCGTAGGACACCATCTGCGCCGCCGAGCGTAGCGCGGCGAGGAACGGATATTTCGAATTCGACGCCCAGCCCGCCATGATCGCGCCATAGACCATGAGCGACGAGATCGCGAACACATAGAGCACGCCCACATTGATATCGGCGACCGCCCAGCCGAGATCGAGCGGGATTACCGCCCAGGCCGCGAGCGCGAGAATAGCGGTCACCAACGGTGCCAGCAGAAAGACGCCCTTGTTAGCGCCCGACGGAATGATCGGTTCCTTGACCACGAACTTCAGCAGATCGGCGAAGGATTGCAGTAGCCCGAACGGGCCCACCACGTTCGGGCCGCGCCGCATCTGAACCGCTGCCCAGATTTTCCTGTCCGCCAAGAGCACAAAGGCGACGAAGATCAGCAGCGCGACCAGCAACGCGACGCTCTGCGCCACGATGATCGCCAGCGGCCAGATCGTGCTCCAGAAGAAATCCATAGTTCACTCCGCCGCCTGCGGGATGCGGCCCGCCGCCAGCGCCGAGCATTCGGCCATGATCGCCGACGCGCGCGTGATCGAATTGGTGAGGTAGAAGTCCGTGACCGGCGAGCGGAACGGCGCCTTGTCGAAACTCCCGCCGAGCGAAGCGAGCTTCTTGATCTCGGCGCCGTTGGCCGGCGCGATCTGATCGATGCGCCCGAGATGCGGATGCGCCTGCATCAGCGCGCGGCGCAGATCCGGAAGTGTGTCATAGGGCAGCTTCGCGCCAAGCGCGTCGGAGAGCGCGCGCAGGATCGCCCAGTCTTCGCGCGCATCGCCGGGCGGGAACGCGGCCCGGTTGGCGAGTTGCGGCCGGCCCTCGGTGTTGACGTAGATGGCGGATTTTTCCGTGTAGGCCGCCCCGGGCAGGATCACATCGGCCCGGTGCGCGCCGCGGTCGCCGTGCGTGCCGAGATAGATCACGAACGCGCCGGGCGGCACCTCGACCTCGTCGGCCCCATGCAGGAACAAAACGTCGAGCGCACCGGGCTTGAGCATCCCTGCTGCATCGAGCCCGCCTTTGCCCGGCACCGCGCCCACATCGAGCGCGCCGACGCGCGAGGCCGCCGTATGCAGTACGGAGAAGCCATTCCAGCCGTCCTGGATCGCACCGACCGAAACCGCGGCCTTGGCCGCGAGCGCAAGGATCGCCGCGCCATCGGGTCGCGCCAGCGCGCCCTGCCCGATCAGCCAGATCTGACGCGTCAATTTCGCGGGCGCGTGCTCAGCGAAGGTCGCCAGCGTCTCCGGCCCTGCGCCGAGATATGCGTAGTCGTAGGTGAGATCGTCCTGTTCGCCGATCAATCCGATCTTCAGGCCGGCCGTGCGCCAGCGTTTGCGGATGCGCGCGTTCAGGATCGGCGCTTCCTTGCGCGGGTTCGAGCCGATGATCATCAGTCCATCGGCCTGATCGATGCCGGCGATCGTCGCATTAAAGAGATAGCTCGCGCGCCCGAGTGCCGGGTCGAGCTTGGCGCCATCCTGACGGCAATCCAAGTGCTCGCTCCTCAGCCGCGTCATCAGGTCCTTGAGCGCGAAGGCTTCCTCGACGCTCGCGAAATCGCCGACGATGGCGCCGATGCGGCTCGGCTGGGTGCCCTTCACGCGCGCAGCGATGGCCGCGAAGGCCTCGCTCCAGGTCGCAGGCCGCAGCATGCCACGCTCGCGGATATAGGGCTGATCGAGCCGCTGCGTGCGCAACCCGTCCCACACGAAGCGCGTCTTGTCGGAAATCCACTCCTCGTTGATGTCCTCGTGCAGCCGCGGAAGGATGCGCAGCACCTCGCGCCCGCGCGTGTCGACCCGGATATTGCTGCCGACCGCGTCCATCACGTCGATCGACTCGGTCTTGATCAGCTCCCACGGCCGCGCCTGGAATGCGTAGGGCTTCGAGGTGAGCGCGCCCACCGGGCACAGATCGATCACGTTGCCCTGCAGCTCCGACTTCATCGCGTGCTCGAGGTACGTGGTGATCTCCATGTCCTCGCCGCGACCGGTGGCGCCGAGCTCCGGCACGCCGGCGACCTCGGCGGCGAAGCGGACGCAACGCGTGCAGTGGATGCAACGCGTCATGATCGTCTTCACCAATGGCCCGATATATTTATCCTCGACCGCGCGCTTGTTCTCCCGATAGCGGCTGCCGTCCACGCCGTAAGCCATAGCCTGGTCCTGCAGATCGCATTCGCCGCCCTGGTCGCAGATCGGGCAATCGAGCGGATGATTGATCAGCAGGAACTCCATCACCCCTTCGCGCGCCTTTTTCACCATCGCCGTCTTGGTGTTGACGACCGGCGGCTCGCCCTTGGGGCCGGGGCGGCAATCGCGCACCGCCCAGGCGCACGAAGCGACCGGCTTCGGCGAGCCCACCAGCTCCACCAGGCACATGCGGCAATTGCCGGCGATCGACAGACGCTCGTGGAAACAGAAGCGCGGAATCTCGGCGCCCGCCTCCTCGCACGCCTGCAACAGCGTGTATTCCGGCGGGACGTCGATCTCTTTGCCGTCGACGATGAGCTTGGTCATATCAGTGCCACATCAGAAATAAGAACAAGCCCACGGCGATGGCGACGCACGTCGCCATATCCAGCCGTACCAAGAAGGTGACACCGCGCCAGAACCGTCTCGAAGGGATCGTCGCCATGCTCATTACTCCGCCGCCACCCGAATGACGTAGTCGCCCGCGCGCGCGGAATATTCGTCGATGCGGCGTTCGATCTCCGGCCGGAAATGTCGCAATAGCCCCTGCACCGGCCAGGCCGCGCCGTCGCCGAACGCGCAGATGGTGTGGCCCTCGATCTGCTTGGTCACCTCGAACAGCTGATCGATCTCGCGCTTGTGCGCGCGGCCGTCGGCCATGCGCACCAGAACGCGCCACATCCAGCCCATGCCCTCGCGGCAGGGCGTGCACTGGCCGCAGGACTCGTGCTTGTAGAAATAAGCGATGCGCGCCATCGCCTTGATGATGTCGGTCGACTTGTCCATGACGATCACGGCGGCGGTGCCGAGACTCGATTTCACCGAGAGGCAGCCGTCGAAATCCATCGGCAGCGTTTCGCACAGCGCCGCCGGCACCAGCGGCATCGACGAGCCGCCGGGGATCACAGCGAGTAGATTGTCCCACCCGCCGCGCACGCCGCCGGCATGCTTCTCGATCAGCTCGCGCAGCGGAATACCCATCGCCTCTTCGACGTTGCACATCTTCTCGACGTGGCCCGAGATGCAATAGAGCTTGGTGCCGGTGTTGTTGGCGCGGCCGATGGAGGCGAACCAGGCCGCGCCGCGGCGCATGATGTCGGGCACCTGCGCGATGGTCTCGACGTTGTTGACCGTGGTCGGGCAGCCATAGAGCCCGACATTGGCCGGAAACGGCGGCTTCAGCCGCGGCAGGCCCTTCTTGCCCTCGAGACTCTCGAGCAGCGCCGTCTCCTCGCCGCAGATATAGGCGCCGGCGCCGTGATGGACGTGGAGATCGAAGTCCCAGCCGTGGATGTTGTTCTTGCCGATCAGCTTGGCTTCGTAGGCCTGATCGATCGCAGCCTGCAGGCGCTTGCGCTCAAGGATGAACTCGCCGCGCACATAAATGTAGCCGGTATTGGCGCCCATCGCGAAGCCGGCGATCAGACAGCCCTCGACCAAGAGATGCGGATCGTGCCGCATAACCTCGCGGTCCTTGCAGGTGCCGGGCTCCGACTCGTCGGCATTGATGACGAGATAGCTCGGCCGGCCGTCCGATTGCTTCGGCATGAATGACCATTTGAGCCCGGTCGGAAAGCCGGCGCCGCCGCGGCCGCGCTGGCCGGATTTCTTGACCTCGTCGATGACGGCATCGCGTCCACGCTCCAGGATCGCCTTGGTGCCGTCCCAAGCGCCGCGCGCCCGCGCGCCTTCAAGGCCCCAGTCGTGGAAGCCGTAGAGATTGCGGAAGATGCGATCCTTGTCCGCGAGCATCATTTCTTCTCTTCAACGAGCGTGGTCGGCCCACCGACCGGCGCGGAGAACTGCCGGTTCACCTGCGGGCCGGGCTTGGGCTTTTTTCCTGCCGCGAGCTGATCGAGGAGCTTCTCGAAACTCTCCGGTGTCAGATCCTCGTAATAGTCCTCATTGATCTGGGCCATCGGCGCGTTGACGCACGCGCCCAGGCACTCGACCTCGATCCACGAGAATTTCCCGTCGGCGGTGACATGATGCTCGTCGCCGATCCTGCGCTTGCAGACTTTCTTCAGCTCCTCCGACCCGCGCAGCATGCAGGGCGTGGTGCCGCAAAGCTGCACCAGGAACTCGCCGCGCGGTTCGAGCGCGAACATCGTGTAGAAGGTCGCGACTTCAAGCGCGCGGATGTGCGGCATTTCCAGAAGATCGGCCACGTGCCGGATCGCCGGCTCCGGCAACCAGCCGCCGGATTGCTCCTGCGCCCGCCACAAGAGCGGAATGATTGCCGAGGCCTGCCGGCCGGGCGGATATTTCTCCATCTCGCGCTTTGCCCAAGCGAGATTCTCCGCGCTGAACGCGAAATCCTTTGGCTGCTTTTCGGCAAGGCGGCGGACGCTCATCGATCCACCTCCCCGAACACGATATCGAGCGAGCCTAGGATCGCCGACACGTCCGCCAGCATGTAGCCGCGGCAGAGGAAATCCATCGCCGACAGATGCGCGAAGCCGGGCGCGCGCAGCTTGCAGCGATAAGGCTTGTTGCTGCCGTCGGCCACGAGATAAACGCCGAACTCGCCCTTGGGTGCTTCGACCGCGGCATAGACCTCGCCAGCGGGCACGTGGAAGCCTTCGGTATAGAGCTTGAAGTGGTGGATCAGCGCCTCCATCGAGCGCTTCATCTCGGCGCGCTTCGGCGGCACGATCTTGTTGTCCTTGACCGATACCGGTCCCCGCCCCGCGGGCACGCGCAGCAGCGCGATGCACTGCTTCATGATGCGGACCGACTGGCGCATCTCGTCCATGCGGATGAGATAGCGGTCGTAGTTGTCGCCGTTCTTGCCGACCGGAATATCGAAATCCATCTCGTTGTAGCATTCGTAGGGCTGCGCCTTGCGCAGGTCCCAGGCCGCGCCCGAACCGCGCACCATCACGCCCGAAAAACCCCAGGCCCAGGCATCCTCCAGCTTCACGATGCCGATATCGACATTGCGCTGCTTGAAAATACGGTTGTCGGTGAGCAGGCCCTCGATGTCGTCGCACACCTTCAGGAACGGGTCGCAGAACGCCTCGATGTCGTCGACGAGCTTCTCGGGCAGGTCTTCGTGCACACCGCCCGGCCGGAAATAGGCCGCATGCATGCGCGAGCCCGACGCGCGCTCGTAGAACACCATCAGCTTCTCGCGTTCCTCGAAGCCCCAGAGCGGCGGCGTCAACGCGCCGACGTCGAGCGCCTGCGTCGTGACGTTCAGCAGATGATTGAGGATGCGACCGATCTCGCAATAGAGCACGCGGATGAGTTGCCCGCGCCGCGGCACTTCGATGCCCAAGAGCTTCTCGATCGCCAGGCAGAACGCGTGCTCCTGATTCATCGGCGCGACGTAATCGAGCCGGTCGAAATACGGGATCGCCTGGAGGTACGTCTTGTGCTCGATCAGCTTCTCGGTGCCCCGGTGCAAGAGCCCGATGTGCGGATCAACGCGTTCCACGATCTCGCCGTCGAGCTCGAGGATGAGGCGCAGCACGCCGTGTGCCGCCGGATGCTGCGGCCCGAAATTGATCTGGAAATTGCGCAGCGCACCGGCTTCGGCCATCACGCGGCTCCCGCTGTCGCACGCGCGCGCTTCGCCTTCTCGGCGACGCGCTCATTGAACTTGTCGTAATTCACGACCGCGCGCTCGTGGCGGCCTTCGCCGATCACTTCCACGCCGTCGTGCCCGCGCACACGAAAGCTCACGCGCTTGCCGTCCACCGCCGTGACCTCGGCATCGACGGTGACGGTCAAACCCGGCGGCGTCGCCGCGAGGTGGCTGAAATCGACGCGAACGCCGAGGCTGCCCTCACCGGGATCCAGATGCATGTTCAGGAGCTCTGTGCAGCACCATTCGAACAGCCCGACCATGTATCCGGTCGCGAATACCTCGGGCATCGACTGGAACATCGGCGATTCCGGGTAGAAATTCGGAACCGTCTGCCGGTCGGAGACGCGAAAGCTCAAGCGATGCTTGAGGCCGGGTTTGAGCGAGAGCTTCATCCGCTCTTCCCTTCCTTGGCCTTCTCGTCGCCCGGCAGCACGTAGTCGGTGCCCTCCCAGGGCGAGAGGAAGTCGAAGTTCCTAAACTCCTGCGCCAGCCGCACCGGCTCGTAGACCACGCGCTTCAGCGAGTCGTCCCAACGTACTTCGACGAAGCCGGTGAGCGGAAAATCCTTGCGCAGAGGATGGCCGTCGAAGCCGTAATCGGTGAGCAGCCGGCGCAGATCCGGATGGCCGGTGAACAGAATCCCGTAGAGATCGTAGGTCTCCCGCTCGAACCAGTTGGCGCCGGGAAACACGCCGGTGATCGAGGGCACCGGCGTGTCCTCGTCGGTTTCGACCTTGATACGCACGCGCAGATTCCGCTTCGGCGACAAGAGGTGCACGACGACGTCGAAGCGTTTGGCGCGCGCCGGCCAGTCCACGCCGCACAAGTCGACGAAGCTGAAGAATTGGCACTTGGGATCGTCGCGCAGAAAGGCCGTGACTCTGACGATCTCGCCGACCTCGGCCTGCAGCGTGAGATCGCCGTGCGCCACCGCATAGCCCGTCACCGCGCCCGGAAGCGCCTGCGTGACGTGCTCGCCGAGCTCGCGCAGGATTTCTTCCATAGTGGTCGCCCTAGCGTTCGATTGTACCGGTGCGGCGGATCTTCTTTTGCAGAAGCAGCACGCCGTAGACGAGCGCTTCCGCGGAGGGCGGGCACCCGGGCACGTAGATATCGACCGGCACGATGCGGTCGCAGCCGCGCACCACCGAGTAGGAATAGTGATAATAGCCGCCGCCGTTGGCGCACGATCCCATGGAGATCACGTAGCGCGGCTCCGGCATCTGGTCGTAGACCTTGCGCAAAGCCGGCGCCATCTTGTTGCACAGCGTGCCGGCCACGATCATCACATCCGACTGGCGCGGCGACGCGCGCGGCGCGAAGCCGAAACGTTCCAGATCGTAGCGCGGCATCGAGGCCTGCATCATCTCGACCGCGCAGCACGCCAGCCCGAACGTCATCCACATCAGCGAGCCGGTGCGTGCCCAGGTGATCAGGTCGTCGGTGGCGGTGACGAGGAAGCCCTTGTCGGCGAGATGGTCGGAGAGGCCCGCGAAATACGGGTCGGTCGGCGCGATCCCGCCATAGCGCGGATCGACGATCTTCGGCGTGGCGGGAGCCATTAATCCCATTCCAGCGCTCCCTTCCTCCACTCATAGATAAACCCGATCGTCAGCACCGCAAGGAACACCATCATCGACCAAAAGCCGAACGCGCCGAGCTCGCCGAACGTGATCGCCCAGGGGAACAGGAACGCGACTTCCAGATCGAAAATGATGAACAGGATGGCGACCAGGTAGAAGCGCACGTCGAACTTCATGCGCGCGTCGTCGAAGGCATTGAAGCCGCATTCGTAGGCTGAAAGCTTTTCGGTATCGGGCGCCTGGTAAGCGACCAGGAACGGCGCCACCATGAGGGCAAGCCCGATCGCCGCCGCCACCCCGATGAAGACGACGATCGGCAAGTAATCCTGGATCAGGGCGGTCATCGGCCTCTCGCGCGCGGCGGGGGCGCAGGCCCCGGGGTGCTTCCCAAGGCGTGCCTCCCGATCTCGCAAGTGCGAACAATTCGAAAGACGACTAGGGCTTAACCCACGAGGCTAGACGAGGCAAGCTGACCAATCGGCGCAATTCAAGGGTTTTGCGGCGGCTTGATCGGCCTCGGACGGCGACCCTACGTCCGCTCATCGCCGCTTTACAGGCCGCCTTCGTCCCGCGCATGTAAGCGAGCTTCCTGCGTTCCGATCCCGGAGCCCCGCGTCCGCGTATGAACCCACGTAACCACGACCGGCCCCGGGCCGCCGTATCTCCTGCGCTGCTTCCCGTCATCCTCGTGCTCTTCCTCGGAAGCGGCTGCGCGGCGCTGGTCTATGAGATCGTCTGGTTCCAGCTCTTGGAACTGGTGATCGGCTCGTCCGCGATCTCGCTCGGCGTGCTGCTCGGCACCTTCATGGGCGGCATGTGCCTGGGAAGCCTCGCGCTGCCCTATCTGATTTCCCCGCGCTTTCACCCGCTCAAGGTCTATGC
>DATBTC010000103.1:0-72071 GCA_036559465.1 Xanthobacteraceae bacterium | reverse complement strand
TTCTCGCCCCCGAGTACGAAAATACATCTTGAAGCAGTCACCGCTATCCCCCCGCGGGAACTCCCTTCGGATCGAGCCGCCGCTCCCCCGTGGCGGCTCTCAAGCCGGGCCTCTCATCCTCCCCCGAGAGCCCGGCTTTTTTCTTTTCTGAACCCCAAGAATCGAAATGGCCGGAACTTGTCCGGCCATGACGAAAACGAGGCGCTGCGCGCGCCATCACATCCACAGCGTCTCGCTCTGCAGATCCTTGTACAGCCCGGCGACGTATTCGCCGTAGCCGTTGAAGAGCTGCGTCGGGCGGCGCTGGCCGGTGCCGATGTCTTCCTCGGTGGCCTGGCTCCAGCGCGGATGCGAGACCTGTGGATTGACGTTGGCCCAGAAGCCGTACTCGGAACCCTGCGCCACTTGCCAATAGCTCTTCGGCCGCTGGTCGGTGAAGCTCATGCGCACGATCGACTTGATGCCCTTGAAGCCGTATTTCCACGGCAGCACCAGGCGGATCGGCGCGCCGAACTGCTTTTGGAGCGGCTTGCCGTAGACGCCGGTGACCATGAAGGCCATCTCGTTCATGGCCTCTTCGATGGTGACACCCTCGACATAGGGCCACGGATACCAGAATTGTTTCTGCATGGGCGCGACGGTGGTATCGAGGAAGGTCTCCATGCGCACGTATTTCGCGCCCGAGAGCGGCTTGGCGAATTCCACGAGCTTCGCCATCGGGAAGCCCGACCAGGGCACGGCCATGGACCAGGCCTCGACGCAGCGCATGCGATAGAGCCGCTCCTCGAGCGGCATGGCGGCGATCAGGTCGTCGATGCCGACGGTTTTTTCCTTTTCGACCATGCCGTCGAACTTGATTGTCCAGGGCCGAAGCTTGAGCGCCTGGGCACGGCTGGCGATGGCCTTGTCGAAACCGAATTCGTAGAAATTATTGTAGTTGCTGGAGCGCGCTTCGGGCGTGATCGCCCGGTCGAGCACGTATTTCTCATTCTTCTTGGCGGGATAGAGCGCGGCGGTCGGGTCGTTCTCGGCCCAGGCGCTGCCGGGCAGCGCGGCGGCAGCTGCGATAGTGGCGGCGCCACGGATCAAGGAGCGGCGCGACATGAAGACGTGCTCGGGGGTCGCCTGCGACTCCGGGATTTCCCAGCCGCGCTTCTTCAAGATCACCATGCTCGTCTCCTTAAGGCGTTTACTTTGGACGTTTCCTTGGGCCGTTCGTTGCCGAGGTTGCTACACCGCCTGCCCGATCACGACAATTCAACACGGCGTGCGATTCTATCTACGCGCCAGCACCGGCTTTCGTTACGGGTCGAAGATCAGGGCCAGGAAGGCCAAAAACAGCACCAGGTGCACCGCCCCCATGAGCACGTTGGTATGGGCGCCGCCGAAGGTGAAGGCCGTAACAAGGAAGGTCAGTAGCAGAAGCAGGGTCTCCTCGTTGGCGAGGCCCAGCGTGATCCCGGCGCCGCGCCAGACGCTGATCGCCAGGATCGCCGGGATCGTCAGCCCCACCGTGGCGAGCGCCGATCCGAGCGTGATGTTGATCGAGCGCTGCAGCTCGTTGCGCGAGCTGGCGTGCAGCGCGCCCATGCCTTCGGGAGAGAGAACGAGGACGGCAATGATGACGCCAGCGAGAGCTGCCGGCGCGCCGATGGCGCCGAGGCCGATGCCGGTCAGCTCGGCAAGCGCCTCGGTGAGATAGACGACCGGCAACAGAGTCAGCACGAGGATGGAGGCGTGGAACAGAACGATGTGCTCGACCGGCGGCGCCTCTACTGCATCCCGCGTTTTGCGCGCCCGCTTCACCACCGGCTGCTTGAAGTAATAGGGATGGCGCACCGTCTGCACGCTGAGGAAGACGCCGTAGAGCAGCAGGATCAGCACCCCGAACACGCCGCTCTGGAACACCGAGAGCACCGGCCCCGGGATCGTGGTGTAGTTCGGCAGTATCAACGCCAGCGCGGCTACCGGCACGATCACCACCAGGAACGAGCGCGTGCCCTGCAGATTGTGCTCCTGCTCGCCATAGCGCAGGCCGCCGATGAGCAGGCACAAGCCGACCAGGCCGTTCACGGTGATCATCAAGACGGCAAACACCGTATCGCGCGCGAGCGTCGTGCCGGCCGTGCCGCCGAGTTCGGCCGAAACGATGAAGGCGACCTCGATCGCCGTCACCGCGAGCGTCAGCACCAAAGTGCCGTAAGGCTCGCCCAGCAGATGCGCCAAGGCCTCGGCGTGGCGCACCACCGCGAAGGCGCCCCAGAGAATGAGCGCGAAGAAAATCCCGATGCGCGCCCACGCCTGCAGGCCGGTTGCCGGGTGGACAATTACGTCGTGGACGAAATAGGCGAACACCGCGGCCGCCCACAGAACGGCGAGATGCACTTCGTGGCGGAGCGAGGGGAGCATCGGGCGAATCACGCAGCGGAAAGCACGCGACCATAGCGCGATGCGCCCTCGCGCGCCTCCGAGAACGGGAAAGGGCGGAGCCGATCGCGCGGCCCCGCCCCTCCATCAAGTCTTCGCTGGCGTTATGACCACGCCGGCTTCGGGAATTGCAGCGGCCGCGCACCCTTCTTGTTTGCGGGATAGACGCCGACCACCTCGCCGTTCTGCCATTGGCCGACAGCCCAAGGATCGACGGTGAGCTGATTCTTGAACTTGATCTCGCCAAAGACAGTGCTGAACGTGCCGTTCGCGATCGCATCGCGAATCTTCTTGCGATCGATTTCGCCGACTTGCTCGATCGCCTGCTGCGTGACCTGGAGGAAGCCGTACACGCCGACCGCACCTGCTTCCGACTCGCGATTAAACATTGCGCGGTGGGCCTTGTTGTAGTCGTCCAAGCCCGGCGCGCCGGGATCGATGCCACCGTACAACAGGATGCCGTTGACCTTGTTGCCGAACTTGCCCTTGAAGCCCGGGAAAGGAGTTCCGATCGCCAAGTACAGAATCTGCGGGTTGAAGCCCACGATCTGCGCTTGTTCGGTGATCATGAAGGTGTCGGGCGGATAGCTGAAGGCGATGAGGGCGTCCGGATTGGTCGCCATCAGTTCGCGGATCAGCGGTTGCAGGTCCGCAGAGCCGAACGGATAGCTCTTGTTGAACACAACATCGAGCCCGTCCTTCTTCGCCGCCGCGACGAATGCCGTGCTCAGCTCCACGCCGAGCTGCACCGTCGGATTGATCACAGCGACGCGGCCCTTGATCTTGCCGTCTTTCTTCAAGCCCGCGAGCATCGTCGACAAAGGTTGCGTTGCTTCATTCGGCTGCACCAAGGCCCAGAACGCATAGGGCCAAGTCGGGGCCAGCTCATAGAGCCGTGCCGAGGCCGAGGTCGTTAGGATCACCGGATACTCGAACTTGTTGATGACCGGCGCCGACGCCAGATTCATGTGGGTGGCGTAGGGGCTCAGGATCATGTCCACCTTGTCCTGCTGGACCAGGCGCTCGGTGAGCTTGAGCAGTTCGTCCGGCTTGCCCTGATCGTCGTATCCGATCAGCTCGATCGGAACTTTCTTGTTGAACTTCTTCAGCGCAATGCCGCCGGCATCGTTCACGCGCTTCTGCCAGAGCTTGTACTGCGACAAGGTCGTCGATTCCGCGCCCGGCCCGAGCGGACCGGATTGCGTTATTGCGTAGCCGAACCGAACACTGGCCGGCGCTGCCGCTTGGGCATAAACCCGCCCCGGCAACGTAGTGGCGCCGACAACGGCGGCGCTGCCTTTCACGAAAGTTCTTCTGTCCATTGTTTCCTCCCTCAGGTTTTTCGTTGACTTCGCCGGCCGCGAACTGCGGCCGCCGTCAATTCGCAACTCCGCCCCAGACCTCCGTCGCCACTTCGACGCAGAGCCGGAGCTTGGCCGCTTCCTCTTCGATTGTCATCACGTTGCCTTCCGCCGTCGAGCCGAAGCCGCATTGCGGGCTGATGGCGAGCTGTTCGAGCGGGGCATGCTTTGCCGCCTCGTCGATCCGGCGTTTCAGTGCATCCTTGGCTTCAAGCTGCGGCGTTTTCGAGGTTACGAGACCGAGCACCACTTTCCTGCCTTTGGGCAGGAAGCGAAGCGGCGCGAAGCCGCCCGAGCGCTCGTCGTCGTATTCCAGGAAAAAGCCGTCGACTTCGATCTCGCCAAGCAGAATTTCAGCGATCGGATCGTAGCCGCCCTCGCTCAGCCACGAGCTTTGGTAGTTGCCGCGGCAGAGGTGAATGCAGACCGCCATGTCGTTCGGCCGGTTTTTGATCGCATCGTTGATCAGGCGCGCCGAGATGCGCGCCATCTTTTTGGTATCCTCGTTGCTGCGGCCGAACGCGGCGCCGATCTTCTCGTCGCACAGGAAGGCGAGAAACGTGTCGTCGAGCTGCAGGTACTTGCAGCCGGCCTTGCCGAGATCGTTGATTTCGAAGGCGTACACGCGCGAGAGGTCGGAATAGAACTGCTCCGGGTCGGGATAGATTTTGCGGTCGATGATGTTCTCGCCGCCCTGCACGATCATCATGGAGGGCGACGGGATGCAGACCTTGGCGGTGCGGCTGGTTGCCGCTTTCAGGAAGGCGAAGTCGTCGACCTGGATCGGCTTCGGGCGGGTCAGCCGGCCATGCACTTTCACCTCCGGCGGCACCCACTCGAGCTCAACACCATCATCGCGGTGCCATTTCAGCGGATTGTGGCCCTCCTCGAACTGGACACCACCGATCTGGGTCAGAAAATCAAGGTGCCAGTATTCGCGGCGCAGCTCGCCGTCGGTGATGCCCTGCAGGCCCGCGTCTTCCTGCAGCTTCACCACCTGACGGATGCTCTCGTCCTCGATCTCACGCAGCTTCTCCGCCGTAATGTTCTTGCGCAGCCGCTGCACGCGGGCCTGCTGCAATTTGTTCGGGCGCAATAGGCTGCCGACGTGGTCGGCTCGGAATGGACCTTTGGCACTCTTTGACATTTCTTCCCTTCCTCACATGCGAATAGATCGTCCTAGTGCTTCCACAGCCGGTCCGAGGCGATCCGCGCGCCCTCGGCCAGCGCCTCGAGCTTGAGCCAAGCCACCTTCGGGTCGCAGCCGGACCAGCCGACGAAAGTGCCGAACCCGCAATCGGTTCCAGCGATTACATTCTCCTTGCCGACGATCCCGGCGAATTTCTCCAGCCGCTGCGCCACCAGCCGCGGATGCTCGACATGATTGGTGAGCGTGTCGATCACGCCGGGGATCAGGGCTTTGCCGTCAGGAATCTTCATTTCCTCCCAGACTTCCCACTCATGCGCGTGGCGGGGATTGGCGGCCTCGAAATAGATGAAGCCGGCATTGGTCTTCAGTACCGGCTCGATAATTTCCTTGAGCTCGACGTCGTGATGATGCGGGCCGGCATAGTTGCCCCAGCACAGGTGCAGCCGCACTTTCTCGGGCGGCAGACCTCGCGTCGCCTCGTTCATGGCCTCGATCGCCATCGGGACGTAGTTCTTGATGTCCGCCGCGCCTACGTCGCCGGTCCAGCAATGGGCGCGCATGGCGAGATCGGGCGCGTCGAGTTGCAGGTTGAATCCCGCATCGACAATGGCGCGATACTCGACGCTCAGCGCCTTGGCCGCGGCCTCGATGTAGGCCTCGGGCGTTGGGTAATAGAGGTTCGGAAAATTGAACAACATCTGCCCTGGAGTAACCGCTGCGATGAAGGCGGTGTCGGGCGATTTACTGCCGAGCGCGACCTTCAGGTTCCGGATGTCGCGCTGGACTGCGTCGTGGTCGTGGAGCTCGATCGGGCCTTCGACATTCGGCATGACCAGATGTTGGCCGCCTTCGTTCTCGACAAACAGCTTGTTGATGATTTCGGGGAAGTCGCCGAGATCGGTAGCAATGAACTGCGCGCGGTTCTTGAACCCGCTGTAGCGCTGCATCACGTAGTTACTGAAGCCGACCTTGCTCATCTCACCGTCGGAGACGATGTCGACTCCGGAATCGCGCTGCTTGGCGACAACCTCGGCCACCGCCTGCTTCACGCGCGCCTGAAGCGTGGCCGCGTCGACCGACTTCTCTTCGAGGAGGTCCCACATCATGCGCGTGAGATCCGGCGGCCGCGGCAGGCTCCCGGCATGGGTGGTCAAGATGCGGTCGGTACTGCGTTGCATTGGCTCCCCCTCCTCCGCGCGAATGCATCAGATGCATACAGCTCGAAGGATAACCGGGGCCGCCATTTCGGCAGGTTATTGATATTATGCGATTTCTTGCACAGACGAGACGCAGAAACCGTTGACAAACCCCGGACCTGTATACAGCCTACGTCCAGCATCTGCTGACGGCAAGCTGCAGCCGGAAGCAACTGGAGCGAACCAAGTCTTGAGCCCTTCCTTGGACCCATCGTCGTCACAGACCGTTCGCGCATTGCTCAAGCTGCGCGAGCTCATTCTGAGCGGCGAGCTGAAGCCCGGTGAACGGGTCTCGGAGCTTCCGCTCGTCGACCGCCTCGGCGTTTCCCGCACCCCACTGCGAGCGGCGCTCGTTCGGCTCGAAGAAGAAGGCCTGCTCGACGCGATCCTCACCGGTGGCTTCGCGGTCCGGGGCTTCGACGAGCGCGAACTTTATGCAGCGATCGAGGTGCGGGGTACGCTGGAGGGACTGGCGGCACGCTTTGCCGCGGAGCGGGGTCTCGTGGCCCAGGATCTCGTTGCACTCAAGGAATGTGTGGCGGAGCTCGACGCGCTGCTGGGTCGTTCGGCGATCACCACCAAAAACTTCTCCGACTACGTCAAACTCAACGAGCGATTTCACTCCCTCGTCATCGACCTGGCAGACAGTCAGGTACTGGCGCGGCAAATCGAGCGTGCGGTCAGTCTGCCGTTCGCGTCGGCGAGCGCGTTCGTGATGGTGCAGGCGGCGCTACCCGAGGCGCAGACCATGTTCACCATCGCGCAGGACCAGCACCGCTGCATTTTGCAGGCGCTCGAAGCGCGCGAAGGTTCGCGCGCCGAGGCGCTGATGCGCGAGCACGCGCGCCTCGCCCGCCGGAACCTGGAATTGGCGTTGCGTAATCAGCGCACGCGCCTGCTTGTTCCCGGGTCGGGATTGATCCGATTTCGCACTACTGCGGCGGCTTAGGCGGAAGCTTCGTTCGACAAGTCCGCCGCGCGCCGGACGGCTCATCCTCCCGGGTAGCCGTCCGGCGCTGTTTTATTCCGCCGCCCGCCGCGCCGCGACCACCTGATCGGCCTGCTTGCCGGTGAGTTCCTGCAGGTGGTCGAACTTGAAGGTGAGGCCGCCGACGCCGGCGGTCGCCGAGCGTACTTCGATGATGAGATCGCCGATCTCGGACTCCGGCAGCATCGCTTTCACCACGTCCCAGCCGTCCCAGCCCTCGCGTGCATCGAAGCCGAGAATCTGCCCGCGCCGCTGCGACAAAATGGCGTTGATCTTCGCGGTCGCCTCGTTCGGGCAAGCGATCTCGACGTGAAAGATCGGCTCCAGCAGCACCGGCTGGCATTGCGGCAGGCCTTCGCTCATAGCCAGCCGGCCGGCGAGCTGAAACGCCATGTCGGACGAATCCACCGTGTGATAGGAGCCGTCGGTGAGCGTCACCTGCAGGTCGACCACCGGGAAGCCGAGCGGTCCGGTGCTGAGAAAACTTCGCACCCCCTCCTCGACCGACGGAATGTAATTCCTGGGCACGGCACCGCCGGTAATGGTCTCCACGAATTTGAAGCCGGAGCCGCGCGGCAGCGGCTTGATCTCGACCACTACGTCGCCGAACTGGCCGTGGCCGCCGGACTGCTTCTTGTGGCGTCCGCGCTGGCTGACCGTCTTCTTGATGGTCTCGCGATAGCCGACGCTCGGCGCCCGCGTCGTGACCGGCAGTCCGTAGCGGCCGGCAAGCCGCTCGGCGGCCACGCGCAGATGCATCTCGCCCTGGCCCCAGAGCACGATCTCGCTGGTCTCCGCGTTGTGCACGACGACCAGCGAGGGGTCCTCGTCGGCGAGCTTGTGCAAGGCGGGGCCGAGCTTGACGTCGTCCTTGCGTTCGCGTGACGAGATCGCCACTGCCATCACGGGCGGATGCGGTACGACCTTGACCAGCGGCTTGAGCGGAGTCTTCGCGGTGGTCACCGTGTCGGAGGTGACGATGGGGTCGAGCTTGGCCAAAGCCGCAGTGTCGCCGCCCTTGGCGGGGCCGCGCTTTTCGGTGGCCGCACCCTGCTGCTTGAACACGCCGGCGACCCGAGCCGCCTCGCCCTTGGTGCCGATCAAGGTGGCGCTATCGGCGATTTCGCCGGAAAGCACACGGGTAACCGAAAGTTTGCCGCCGTGGGCGGTGTGCAGTGACTTCACGACGATGCCGACCGCGTCGGCGCCCGGCTTCAGACCGAGGCGGGCATTGGTGGCGGCGACGCCCGGCGCCTCGTGGCGCAGCGCCTTCATCAGGCGGAGCACACCGTTGGTGCGCGTGGCCGAGCCGATCAGGACCGGACAGATGAGGCCGTCGCGCAGCTCCTTGGCGAGATCGTCGAATACCTTGTCGCGCGGCGGCTCGATGTCCTCGAGCAATTGCTCCATCAGCTTGTCGTCGTGGTCGGCGAGCTTCTCCAGCATCGAGAAGCGCGCCTCCTTCTTGCGGTCGGCGTTTTCACCCTCGATCGGAACGACCTTGCTCTCGGCGTGTTCTCGGTAAACGAAGGCGCGCTCGAGCGCGAGATCGACGAAGCCCTCGATGATGTCGTTCTTCCAGATCGGGATTTGGCGCAGCACCAGCGGCACGCGCGAGGCCGGCTGCAGCAGCGCGATGGTCTCGCGCACGCGCTTGTCGGCCTTGTCGATCTTGTTGAGAAACAGGAAGCGCGGAATTTTCAGTTCTTCGAGCTCGCGCAGCACCAGTTGCAGCTGCGGGATCTTCTTCTCGTCGGCTTCGCAGACCACGATCGCGGCATCGACCGGCGGCAGCGCCGAGCGCATGTCCTGGGCGAACTCGACCGAGCCCGGGCAATCCAGGAACGTGTAGGTATCGCCGAGGAAAGTGGTGGAGGCGACCGAAAGTTCGGTGCTCATCCGGTGGGCGCGCGACTCCGGGCTGGAATCGCCGACCGTGTTGCCGGCTTCGACGGTGCCGGGCCGCGGCAGCACGCCGGTGCGGGCGAGGATCGCTTCGAGCAGCGTGGTCTTGCCGGCCTGGAACGGGCCCACGATTGCGATGCAACGGGGCCCCGCTGCTCTGCCGTTGTTGGTTCCCTGAGTGTCCGCCATGGCCGCCTCCCTCGCCCCGGGACCGGCATCGTGCGTGCATCCGCGCATCTTGCGGCCGGCCCGCTATCGTTTCAAAGGGAACGGCGTGGCGCAAGCCGGACAAATGCCGGCCGCGGTTATTCCAGAAAGTTGGGCAGTTTCAGCGGGTCTGGGCAGGGAGGGTCTGCGGCAGGCGCGTGCGCTCGCCGGTGCGCAGCACGCGCTGGCTGCCGGTGCGGCCGGAATCATTGGCCGACAGCGAAACGGTCCGCCCGGGCAGCGCGAGCGCCTCGAGCGCACGGCTCACGCCGAGGCCGCCCAGCGCAATACCGAACAGGAACAGGATCGCTAGACGAAACAACATGAGCCCACCCCGACCGCGTTGATCGGGTGTTATGGCCTTGGAAACCTTAACCGGCGGCGAACAAGCAGGGTGAACAAAAGGTTGCGGCCACGCGGGGTAAGGCCGCGTGGCCGCAATACGGACAAGCCGAGGAAGGGTCTCAGCGCAGTTCGAAATCCGTGACGGTCAGCTGTAAGTTCACGCCGCGATCGCCCTGGAAGCTCAAGGGCTGGAGCGAAAACGAATTCCTGAAGCCGCCGACCAGCGCGTTGGCGCCGCCGCCCACGCCGATCGCCGCGCCTGCGGTAGCGCCGACATAGCTGCCGACCAGCGCACGACGGCGGTAATTGGTTTCGGCGAATACCGCCCAGACCAGCCGGATCGAGCGGGTGAAGCCGAGATCGATTCCGAGGCGGCTGATCCGGCCGGCGTAGCGCTCACCCGGCCCGCCATTCGACGGCCGGAAGGTGCAGCCGAAGTCGGTCACCGAGCCGATGATGAAGCCGACCGACCCGGGGCTGTAGCAATCGAGGGTGCCGACCCGCGCGCGCTGGGCCTCGGCGGAGCTGGTGATCACGAACAGGGCCGCGGCAGCGGCAACAGCGAACGCGAATGTACGGCGGATCATTGGGGCCTCCCTCCGGGTGGAACGCGTTGTCCTCGTTACAGGCGAATGTGACAGGAGCATAGCGGCTTAAAAGGCCCCAGGCGAGCTTGTGGAAAGCTCAGCGCAGGCCGCCGCAAAAGCGCTGGATGCGACGGCAGGCCTCCTCCAGGTCCGAGGTCTTGGTGGCGTAGGAAATGCGGAAGGCCGGCGCCAGCCCGAAGGCGGTGCCGTGCACCACGGCCACCCCTTCGGCGGCCAATAGCTCGGTCACGAAGTCCTGGTCGGTCTCGATTTTTTTGCCCAATGGCGAGGTCTTGCCGATCGTGCCGGCGCAGGACGGATAGACATAGAACGCCCCTTCCGGCTTGGGGCACTTGATGCCGTTGGTCTGGTTCAGCATGGAGACGACGAGGTCGCGGCGCTCCTTGAACACCTTGTTGTGCTTCGGGATGAAATCCTGCGGGCCGTTTAGCGCCTCGACGCCGGCCCATTGCGTGATCGAGCTCGGGTTGGTGGTCGACTGCGACTGCAAGGTGCCCATAGCCTTGATCAGCATTTCCGGCCCGCCCGCGTAGCCGAGGCGCCAGCCGGTCATGCAATAGGCCTTCGACATGCCGTTCAGCGTCAGCGTGCGCTCGTAGAGCTTGGGCTCGACCTGCGCCGGCGTGGTGAAGACGAACTCGTCGTAGACCAGATGCTCGTACATGTCGTCGGTCAGCACCCAGACGTGCGGATGCTTCACCAGCACGTCGGTGATCGCCTTCAGCTCCGCGCGCGCATAGGCGGCGCCGGTTGGGTTCGACGGCGAGTTGAAGATCAGCCACTTGGTCTTGGGCGTGATCGCGCGCTCGAGCGCCTCGGGCTTCATCTTGAAGCCGTCCTCCAGACGCGTCGGCACGATCACCGGCTTGCCGCCGGCGAACAGCACGATGTCCGGGTAGCTCACCCAATAGGGCGCCGGGATCACCACCTCGTCGCCCGGATTGATAGTGCAGACCAGTGCGTTGAACAGCACCTGCTTGCCGCCGGTGCCGACGGTGATCTGCGACGGCTTGTAGTCGAGGCCGTTCTCGCGCTTGAACTTCTTCGCGATCGCCTGCTTCAGCTCGGGCATGCCGTCGACGGCGGTGTATTTCGTCTCGCCGCGGCGGATGGCGGCGATCGCCGCCTCCTTGATGTTGTCGGGCGTGTCGAAGTCGGGCTCGCCGGCGGCCAGGCCAATGATGTCGCGCCCCTCGGCCTTCAACTTCTTCGAGAGATCGTTGATGGCGATGGTCGGCGACGGCTTGATGCGGCCGAGGCTGTCGGCGAGAAAGCCCATGATTCCTTACTTCTCCAAAAGCGCGCGGAACCTAGTCGAGGCGGGACAGCCCGGCAACCCGGCGTACGCGCACACCCATCAATAGTATTGTCGCGAATCATGCAGGCGGTTGAACCATGATCGGCTTGGCCAAGGCGTTCGCCTCCGGCGATTGGCTCGATGCGCGGGTGCGAGCCTATAGCTGGATTCTGGTCGCGATGGCCGTGGCGGGGATCGTCATCCTCGGCGCAACGTCGGACGGGCTCAACGACTATCTGGGCCGGCCGCTCGGCACCGACTTCTCCAACATCTATGCCGCCGGGAAATATGTGCTGGAAGGCAAGCCGGCCGCGCCGTTCACGCCCGAGCTGCAGCACCTGATGGAGAAGCGCATTTTCGGCCCGGCCACGCCGTTCTTCGGCTGGCATTACCCGCCGGTATTCCTGGCCGTCGCGGCGCTGCTCGCGCTGCTGCCGTATCTCCCCGCACTCATCGTCTGGCAGGCGGCGACGCTCGCGCTTTATCTGAAGACCATCGGCGCCATCGCGGGCGACCGGCGCGCGTGGCTGCCCGCCCTCGCCTTCCCGGCGGTTTTCATCAATATCGGACACGGGCACAACGGATTTCTCACGGCGGCGCTGTTCGCCGGCGGGCTCCTGCTGCTCGATCGCAAACCGGTGGTTTCGGGAATTCTGCTCGGCCTGCTTTGCTACAAGCCGCAATTCGGCATCTTGATCCCGCTGGCGCTCGCCGCGGGCGGCTACTGGCGCGCGTTCATCGGAGCCGCCGCGACCGTCATCGTCCTCGTCGTAGCGAGCTGGTTCGTCTTCGGACCAGAGACCTGGGCCGCGTTCCGCGCCAGCCTCGCCTTCACGCAGACCGTAATCCTCGAGGAAGGCGGCACCGGCTTCCACAAGATCCAGAGTCTGTTTGCGGCTTTGCGCGCCTGGAATGCGCCGCTGCCGCTAGCCTATGGGGCGCAGGCGCTGCTCGCGCTTACTGTGGCGGCGACCATCATCGTCATCTGGCGCCGTGGCGGAGCGCTGGCGCCGAAGGCCGCGGCGCTGCTTTCGGGCGCGCTGCTGGTAACGCCCTATTTGCTCGACTACGACCTGATGGTGATGGCGCCGGCCATCGCCTTCCTCGCCGCCCACGGCATCGCGCACGGGTTTCTGCTCTGGGAGAAGACGGCACTGGCTGCGATCTTCATCGCACCCTTAGTCACGCGCGCGGTGGCCGAGCATACGCAGCTGCCGGTCGGGTTTGTCGCGCTTGTAGCCCTGTTCCTGCTCGCCGCGCGTCGAGGCATGGCAAAGACCCCCTAGACGCCCCACATTGGCCGGGTCGACAGGCGGGGAAAGCATGCTCACCCTCTATTCGATGCAGAGCTCGGGGAACTCCTACAAGGTGCGGCTGCTGCTCGCGCGCCTGCAGACACAATACAAGCTGGTCGAGATCGACATCCTCCGGGGCGAAAGCCGCACCGCCGACTTCCTCGCCAAGAACCCGGACGGCCACGTGCCGTTGCTCGGATTGCCGAACGGGAAATTTCTGCCGGAGTCGAACGCGATCCTGGTCTATCTCGCGGAAGAAACCCCGTTGCTGCCCGCGGATCGTTTCGAGCGCGCCGAGACTTTGCGCTGGATGTTCTTCGAGCAGCACAGCCACGAGCCGGCGATCGCGGCGGCGCGCTGGTGGCTGCATCTGGTCAAGGGCGGGCGCGAGCTGAAGACCCACGACATCGATCACTGGATGGAACAGGGCTATCAGGCGCTGATGCTGATGGAGCGACATCTGGCGCATCACAAATATTTCGTCGGCCCGCGCACCACCGTGGCCGATCTCGCGCTCTATGCGCACACTCACATCGCCGGCGAGGGCGATTTCGACCTGTCGGATTTTCCCGCCGTGCTCGACTGGCTTGCGCGAATCGCCGGCGAGCCCGGCCATGTATCGATGGATAAGTAGCCCGCCACGGGCATTAACCGTGCATTAACCATAAACCGTCCTATTACCATTCCCTTTTCCGCATCGGGCTTATCGCCCACCAGTCGCGGCCGCCTGAGCGGAAAAGAAGTGTACGTCCGGAGTCTGTGATGCGCCCATCGGACCCGACCCTCGCCCGCCCGCTGCCTGCGGCCGCGATCAAGCGGCGGATCGGCTTTGCCTTCACGGAAGCAATCGTGGCGGGAGCGCTGCTCACCGCGCTCGCCGCGCTCCTTCTCCTCATCAGCCGCGGTTTCGCGGGCTGAACTTTTCTTTACCGCGCACCGCTGGCATCCACGCCGCGAGCCGCTAGGCTTGGGCCATGCGACTTGCTCCGCCCCTTGCCTTCACACTCGCCCTGCTCGCCGGACCGGCGGCGGCGCAGGCACCTGAAATCATCAAAAGCAACAAGGCCAATTTCCGCGTCGAGACGGTTGCCAGCGGCCTCGTGAATCCCTGGGCGCTCGCCTTCTTACCCGAGGGCCGCCTGCTCGTGACCGAGCGGCCCGGGCGCATGCGCATCGTCGGGCGCGACGGCAAGCTTTCGGAACCGCTCGAAGGCGTGCCGGCGGTCGCCGCCGTCGGTCAGGGCGGCTTGATGGACGTAGTGCTGGCGCCCGATTTCGCCCAAAGCCGCACGATCTATTTCACCTTCGCCGAGCCGCGCGAGGCGCTGAACGGCACCAGCGTGGCCCGCGCCCGGCTTGTGGAAGAAGGCGGCAAGGCGCGGCTTGCGGACGTGACCGTGATCTTCCGGCAGGAGCCGGCGATTGGCGGCGGGTTCCATTTCGGCTCGCGCATCGCCATCGCGCGCGACGGCCTGCTGTTCGTGACGTTGGGCGAGCGCTACCAGCGCGACCGCGCGCAGGATCTTTCCACCCACCTTGGCAAGGTCATCCGCATTCGGCTGGACGGCACGGTGCCGCCGGACAACCCGTTCGTTGCGCGCCAGGGAGCCCGGCCGGAGCTGTGGTCCTATGGACACCGCAACGCGCAAGCGGCCGCGATCCATCCTACGAGCGGCAGGCTCTGGATCGTGGAACACGGCCCGCGTGGTGGCGACGAGGTGAACATCCCTGAGGCCGGCAAGAACTATGGCTGGCCGGTGATCGGCTATGGCGTCGATTATTCGGGCGCGAAAATCCATACCAGTACGCAAAAGGAAGGCATGGAGCAGCCGATCCATTACTGGGTGCCCTCGATCGCACCCTCGGGGATGGCGTTCTATACCGGCGACGCTTTCCCCGGCTGGCGCGGCAGCTTGTTCGTAGGCGCTTTGGCGCGCGCCTCGCTCGTCCGGCTCGAACTCGACGGCGAAAAGGTGCTGCGCGAGGAGCGCCTGCTCGATGCCGGCGGTATGCGCATCCGCGACGTAAGCATGGCCGCGGACGGCACGCTCTATCTCCTCACCGACGCCCGCGACGGTAAGGTATTGAGAATCGTGCCGGAGAAGTGAGTTCCGTAAGATGTCGCGATGAGCGCCTATCCGAAGGAGTGGGAAAAGCAGGAGACGCTCCGCGACGGGATGCGGGTGCAGTTGCGCCCGCTCAAGCCGAGCGACGAGGCGCTCTATCCCGAATTCTCCAATCACATCACCCCGGAGGACGCGCGGCTGCGCTTCTTTCATCCGGTCACCCAGCCGACTCCGGCCATGATGCGGCAGTTCGTCGATATCGACTACGACCGCGCCATGGCGTTCGTCGCGATCGGCCATGATGCCGGCGAGCTGCTCGGCGTCGCGCGTCTGCATTGCAACCAGTTCCACACTCACGGCGAATACGCGGTGATCGTGCGCTCCGACCACAAACGGCGCGGGCTCGGTCGCCTGTTGATGCGGCATCTGATCGACTGGGCGCGGGCTACCGGCCTCGAGCGCGTCCACGGCCAAGTGTTCGGCTATAACGAGCCGATGCTGAAAATGTGCGAGGAATTCGGCTTCGTCGTCACCGACGACCCGAGCGACCGGGACGTCAAGGTGGTGACGCTAACGCTGAGCAAAGCGTGAAACACACCCTGCTTCCGCCGAGCCGCCAGCCATGACCGCTTATCCGAAAGAATGGGAACGGCGCGAAATGCTGGCCGACGGTATGCGGGTTTTCATCCGTCCGCTCAAGCCCGAAGACGCGGCGCTCTATCCCGAATTCTTCACCCAGGTAACGGAGGAGGACTCGCGGCTGCGCTTCTTCAGTCCGATCCGCGAGCTGAGCGCCGAGATCATCCGGCGGTTCGTCGATATCGATTATGAGCGCGTCATGGCTTTCGCCGCGATCGACGAGGAGAACGGCAAACTGCTCGGCGTCTCGCGACTGCACTGCGACCGGTTCCATAAGCACGGCGAATACGCGGTGCTGGTGCGCTCGGACCTCAAGGGCCGCGGTCTCGGCTGGCTGATGATGCAGCGCATCATCGAATGGGCGCACGGCACCGGGCTCGAGCGAATCCACGGCCAAGTGCTCGCCTATAACACCACTATGCTTGGGATGTGCGGGGAGCTCGGGTTCGATATCGCCGACGACCCCGATGAGCGGGATATCAAAGTGGTGACGCTGCACCTCAAAAAAGCGTGAGATGCACGCCAAAAATCCTCCAGTAGCATGACCCTATCTGCGGGCGGAATAGCCGCGCCGCGCCGGGGTTTTGATCGTGGAGGAGACATCTATGCCGCTTGCAAGAATTGTGATCGCTACATGTGCGGTGGCCGTGGCGGCGGGTCTTGTCGGAGCGCCGGCACGGGCACAGACGATCATCGACGAATGGCCTAGTGTTAAAGCCCCGCCAGCGCCCGAATTGAAGCCGGTCACCATCGACACGAGTTCGACGGCGCTCCTATTGCTCGATTTCGCCAAGCAGAACTGCGGCCAGCGGCCACGCTGTCTGGCCAGCGTGCCCAAGGTGCAGAAATTCGCCGACGAGGCGCGCGCGAAGAAAATGCAGGTCGTGCACAGCCTGTTTGGCCAGGCGACTGTGGCCGATCTGCTGATCCCGCCCGCCGCCGGCGAGCCCAATGTACGCTCCGGCGCGGACAAGTTTCGCGACACGGCGCTGGCTAAGATTCTCGCCGACAAAGGCATCAGGACCGTGATCGTCACCGGAACGGCGGCGCACGGTGCCGTGCTGAACACGGCGAGCGTGGCCGCGCTCATGGGAATCAAAGTCATCGTTCCGGTCGATGGCATGTCGGCCGACGCGTTCGCGGAAATGTACACGGCCTGGCATCTGGCCAATGGGCCGGGCGGCGTCGGCCCCAATGTGACGCTGACCCGGCTCGACCTGATCAAGTTCTGAAACGGGGAGGAGCACATGTCGAAGTTCCTGTTCGCGGCGCTGCTCGCCGCCATCACCGTCGCGCCGGCAGCTGCGCAACAGCCGCCGACCTTCGCCACCACCAAGGTCGAGGGCACCGACAACGTCTATATGTTCCGCTACCAGGGCCACCAGGCGATGTTTATCGTCACGCCCGCAGGCGTGATCGCCACCGACCCGATCGGCCTGCGCCGCCCGCAGGCGGTGACCACCTATATCGACGAGATCCGCAAGATCACCAAGGCGCCGATCAAGTACGTGATCTACAGCCACCACCATTACGACCACATCACGGGCGGCAAGCCGTTCAAGGATCAGGGCGCGATCTTCGTCGCGCACCGCAACGCCAAGCGGCACCTTCAGGAGCTGAAGGCTCCTGACATCGTGATCCCGGATCAAGTGGTCGATACCAAGCGCATCATCCAGCTCGGCGGCACCACGCTCGAGCTGCACTATGTCGGCCGCAATCACTCCGACAACATGCTGGTCATGTACCTGCCGAAGCAGAAGTTGATCTTTGCGGTCGATTTCCTTCCGATCGGCGCGGTTAATTGGCGCAACATGCCCGACTCCTGGCCGCTCGAGTGGGAGGAGTCGATCAAGAAGGTGCTGGCCATGGACTGGGAGCGCATGATCCCCGGCCATCCCGGGCCGGGCGGGCGGCTCGGTAACAAGAAGGACGTCGAAAATCACTTGAAGTACATGGTGGACCTGCGCACCGAGGTGAAGAAAGCGGCCGACGCGGGCAAGTGCTACGACACGGCAATCAAGGAAGTGAAGTTGCCGCAATACGGCACGCTCACGAACTACGAGCAGTGGTTGCCCATGAATGTCGAGCGCTATTGCCTGCTCTACTCTGGCGGAATCTAAGCACTCGCCTTACCTTTGCCACTACGCGCCCGCCGCGCTTGCGCTCGGCGGGCGCTTTCCTTTAGGGATCGCGCACGCGCAGCGGCCGGGAGAACTCCATGATCATCGAAAACCAGCAAATGGTGACGACAGCGGTGCTGGAAGAGCTCAAGCGCGCGCCGAACCCGCGCTTCAAGGAGATCATCGGCGCGCTGGTGCAGCACCTGCACGATTTCGCTCGCGAAGTGAGACTGACCGAAGAGGAATTCCACCAGGCCTGCGCCTATGTGAACGCGATTGGGCAGAACACCAACGCCAAGCACAACGAGGCGGTGCTGATGGCGGGCTCGCTCGGATTTTCGAGCCTGATCTGCCTGCTGAACAACGGCGACAAGGGCCAGGTCGAGACGGCGGCCAACATGCTCGGACCGTTCTGGCGGCTGAACTCGCCGCGCGTGAAGAACGGCGGCTCGATCGTGTTCAGCCCGATGCCGGGGCCGGTGCTGTTCGTGAATGCGCGCGTAAGCGACGGCGCGAAGCAGCCGATCGCTGACGCCGAGGTGGACGTCTGGCAATCCTCGACCGAGGGGCTCTACGACAACCAGGACCCCAAGTTGAAAGGGAAGGAGATGAACCTGCGCGGCAAGCTAACGACCGACGCGGATGGGCGCTTTTCGTTCCGCTCGATCCTGCCCGCGGGTTATCCGATCCCGATCGACGGGCCGGTCGGCGAGCTGCTGGCCGCGCAGGGGCGCCACAACATGCGCCCGGCGCACCTGCATTTCCTGATCTACAAGCCCGGCTTCAAGACGCTGATCTCACAGGTCTATGTGAAGGGCGCGCCCTATATCGACAGCGACGTGCAGTTCGGCGTCACCCGCGCGCTGGTCGGCGACTATGTGCGCCACGACGGCAACGCGCCGGCGCCGGACGTGAAGGGCGAGTGGTATTCGCTCGACTACAGCTTCGCGATGGAAAAGGGCGAGGCCAAGCTGCCAAGGGCGCCGATCGAGTAGACCGAGATGCCGCGATGGCAACGCTCCCGGGTTTCTTTCAAGGCACCGAAATGCCGAATACCGGCTGGTGGAAGGCCTTGTGGCCCGATCCGGCGAAGGTGCTGACAAGCACGGGACTGACCGGCGGCGCCGAGGCAATTGATCTGTGCAGCGGCGACGGCTGGTTCACCTTGCCGATGGCCCGCGTTGCGCGGCACGTGTTCGCCATCGACATCGACCGCAAGCTCTTGGATGCCGCCCGCACGCAGCTGGAAAAAGCCGGCGTGAGCAATTGCACATTCATCGAAGGCAGCGCCTACGATATCGCCAGGCTGGTGCCGCGGCCGGTGGACTTCGTATTCCTGGCCAATGCGTTTCACGGCGTGCCGGAGCAAACCCGGCTGGCGCGGGCGGTGGCGGCCGCGCTCAAACCGGGCGGCCGTTTCGCGATCGTGAACTGGCACCAGCGCCCACGCGAGGAAACAACGATCCTGGGCGAGCCGCGCGGCCCGGCAACGGCACTGCGCATGACGCCCGAGGCGACCGCGGCGGTGGTCGAGCCCGGCGGGCTGAAGCTGCGCGAGATCGTGGAGGTGCCGCCCTATCATTACGGGGCGATTTTCGAGAAGGCGGGGCAGTAGCAAGTTCGGGAACTTTCGCGCCAGCTCGGCATTGAAATAGAATTGCGGTCCGCAAAGGAGGCCACCATGCCCTACCGCCGCGGCGGCTTCGCCCTTACACCACCATCCCTGATAATTTTCGTGATCTCGCTGGTGCTCGCCGTGCTCGCGTTCTTGATCTATTACGGCGGCGTGGCAGTCCCGATCATCAACCGGGCCCGCGTGTTCGATGTCCTGACTATCGCCTACGTAGTCTTGCTGCTCGGTGTGCTGCTGCGAAGGCTTTGAGCGGCCGCAGCGCCTACCTAGTACTACTGGCCGGCGTGCCGATGCGAACGCTTTGAGCGCACGTCGCACCATGTAAGAGGGCGCTCAACGTCGGCCAGGAGGGCGCACTGAAGCATGCGGTCCGCAAGACCCGTCCATGAGGCTTTGCTGGCGCTGTCGCCGGAAGCATCGGCCATTCGGCGACACTCCGCGGCGTGGCCTCTAAATTCCTCGGACGAAGTCAAAACGCTCTCCTGCGATTCAGGCCTGCACCGAGATAACGGGCGACGGCCCCGAAAGTTCCTGTTTGTGCAGTTGGAACCAGGTAGTTAACGCCCTTCCCTCGCCGCGCTTCTGCGACCATATTCAGCCAATGCCCAAGCCCCAGAAGCCCTATCGCACCGCGCGCGGCGTCAGCCACGGCATGGCGGAACGCCCGCAAAAGGCGTTTGAGCTCGAGCAGAAATCGCAGGTCGCGAGCCTCGATCCGGAACTGGCGCGGACGGCGGGGTTCCAGAAGCCGGAGGACGACAACGACTACACGCCCTCGCTGGGCTCGACCGCCTCGGCCGACTCGCTCAAGGCGCTGATCGAGGCGGGGCGGCCGGAGTTTCGCAATCAGGTCTGGGTGCCACACCGGCCGCCGCGGCCGGAGAAGAGCGAGGGCGGCAAGAAGTTCAAGCTGGTGGCGCCGTTCGAGCCCAAGGGCGACCAGCCGCAGGCGATCGAGGAACTGGTCAAGGGCCTCAAGGACGACGAGCGCATGCAGGTGCTGCTCGGCGTCACCGGCTCGGGCAAGACCTACACCATGGCGCAGACCATCGAGCGGCTGCAGCGCCCTGCCCTCATCCTCGCGCCGAACAAGACGCTGGCCGCACAGCTCTATGGCGAGTTCAAATCGTTCTTTCCCGAAAACGCGGTCGAGTATTTCGTCAGCTACTACGACTACTACCAGCCGGAAGCCTACGTGCCGCGCACCGACACCTATATCGAAAAAGATTCCGCCATCAACGAGCAGATCAACCGCATGCGCCACGCCGCCACCCGCGCGCTCTTGGAGCGCGACGACGTGGTGATCGTGGCCTCGGTCTCGTGCATCTACGGCATCGGCTCGGTCGAGACTTATTCGGAGATGACGTTCGAGCTGAAGCGCGGCGGGAAAATGGGCCAGCGCGAGTTGATCTCGAATCTGGTGGCGGTTCTCTACAAGCGCACCGACATGGATTTCTACCGCGGCACCTTCCGGGTGCGCGGCGACGTGATCGAGCTGTTTCCGGCGCATTACGAAGACCGCGCCTGGCGGATTTCGCTGTTCGGCGACGTGATCGAGTCGATCCAGGAATTCGATCCGCTCACTGGCGAGAAGTTCGAGGACCTGGAAAGCATCAAGATCTACGCCAACTCGCACTATGTGACACCGAAGCCGACGCTCTATCAGGCCATCGGCTCGATCAAGCGCGAGCTGAAGGGCCGCGTCGACGAGCTGAACCGCACCGGGCGACTGATCGAGGCGCAGCGGATCGAGCAGCGCACCATGTTCGACCTCGAAATGCTGCAGGCCACCGGCGTGTGCCCGAGCATCGAGAATTATTCGCGCTACCTCACCGGCCGCAAGCCCGGCGAGCCGCCGCCGACGCTGTTCGAATACCTGCCCGACAATGCGCTGCTGTTCGTCGACGAGAGCCACGTCACCGTGCCGCAGCTCGGCGGCATGTATCGCGGCGACTTCCGCCGCAAGGCGACGCTGGCCGAATACGGCTTCCGGCTGCCCTCGTGCATGGACAATCGCCCGCTGCGCTTCGAGGAATGGGACCTGATGCGGCCGCAGACCACCTGCGTCTCGGCCACGCCGGGCCCGTGGGAGATGAACCAAACGCAAGGCGTGTTCGCCGAGCAGATCATCCGCCCGACCGGGCTGATCGACCCGCCGGTCGACGTGCGGCCGGCGCGCACCCAGGTCGACGATCTCCTGGGCGAAGTGCGCGCCACGGCGCAGAAAGGCTTCCGCACGCTGGTGACGGTGCTGACCAAGCGCATGGCCGAGGACCTCACCGAATACCTGCACGAGCAGGGCGTGCGGGTGCGCTACATGCACAGCGACATCGACACGCTGGAGCGCATCGAGATCATCCGCGACCTGCGGCTCGGCGCCTTCGACGTGCTGGTGGGGATCAACCTGCTGCGCGAGGGGCTCGACATTCCCGAGTGCGCGCTGGTGGCAATCCTCGACGCCGACAAGGAAGGCTTCCTGCGCAGCGAGACTTCTCTGGTGCAGACAATCGGCCGCGCGGCGCGCAACGTCGAGGGCCGCGTCATCCTCTATGCCGACAAGGTGACCGGCTCGATGGAGCGGGCCATGGCCGAGACCGACCGGCGGCGCGCCAAGCAATCGGCGTGGAACGAGGCCAACGGCATCACGCCCGAGAGCATCAAGCGCTCGATCCACGACATCGTGGACAGCGTCTATGAGCGCGACCACGTGCTGGTGGACACCGGCTTCGAGGACGCCATCGCCATCGGGCACAATTTCGAGGCGGTGATCGGCGACATGGAGAAGCAGATGCAGGAGGCGGCCGGCAACCTCGAATTCGAGGAGGCCGCGCGCCTGCGCGACGAGATCAAGCGCCTGCGCGGCATCGAGCTGGCGGTGAGCGACGATCCGACTTCAAAAGTTCCCTCCGGCCATATGGCGGGCAGCCGCGCGGTGCGCAGCCGGGACGGCTCGTCCGATCGCGCCCCCTCCTCCCGCGGCGGAAGGTCGGGGACGCGGGCATTTAGGAGGAAGTGAGAAAAGAAACTTTGGGGGCAAGAATGAAAAAATACGATCCACTTCGGCACCACCTAGGATCATTGCGCAAGAATGGCTGGAAGATCTGCTTGGAGCGTCTTTGCCGCGAAGTGCGCACCAATATCCGGAATGGTGGGCGAATGATCGAACACATATTCAAGCAGAAGCCTGGATGAAAGTTGGCTGGCGCGTCGATATTTGTGATCTTCGAACCCGTCGGGTCGTGTTCAAGCGATCTAGACGTCGTAGTTGAATTTCTCGACCAGCCCGGCTGTATCAGGAAATATCGTCTGCATTGCGCCAGTTACATGAAGGATTCTTGTACCCTCGCGTGGGATCAGATTTTCTCGGACGAGTGCAACGACTAGAACTTGAAATAATGTAAGACTAAGCGGGAACCCTTCCTCTTGAATGAATCAATTCGCGCCTCAAGGGCAGTTAGAGTTTCAGGTAGATTCTTCTTTGCTGCATTGGTCATCACAGCAAGAAGGTTATCGGCGAGGCGGATCAGGTCGTCGGGGAGTTGAAGCCGAGGAATTTTTCCGTGCTCAGCCATTCGCTTTAAAAATTCAACGAGGCCCTTTCGATCATCAGCATGAGCGGCGCGCCGAAATACCAGAATGCCCCGGTGTCCCACGCCTCGCGAATGCGGAACGCGCCGCCCGTTTGCATCAGACCCGGCAGCACCGAGAAGAAGGCCCATACGCCGAACGCCAAGAGCGCAAGCGCGGGGCCGGCGAGGGAAAATCTCGGAGGATTCGATTGCGTCATTCCGGTCGAGCCGCGCAGCGGCGAGGGCCGGAATCCATAACCGCCGTCCTGCGAGAAACGCGCTGCCGGTGGCTATGGATTCCGGGCCTCGCGCGGCTTGCGCCGCGCTCACCCGGAATGACGATATTCAGCATCCGCGTCAGCGCACGCAGTGCACGTCCCACACCTTCATCCAGCGCCAGCCGGTCCACACCCGGCGCGGCATCTGGCAGGAAGTGTAGCGATCGGGGTACTCAACGAGCGGAATATCGCCGCGCGCGACGATCACCATGGCGATCGGCCCGGTGGCGACGTCCTTGCCCCAGCCCCAGTTCGGCTGACAATTGCCGTACGCATTGCAGGTCCAGCCGCGCTTGGGATGGGCGGGCTGTTCGTAGACCCGTTGGGGTTTGGCGTGATAGCGCGGGCCGCGATAGTCGGCGGCGGCGGCCGGCTGCGCCAGCAAGGCGGCGGCGATGACCATCGCAGACGCTAAACCAAAATGCTTCATGGATCGCTCCTCCTGGGCCCACGAACGCGGCGCTCGCTGGGCCGGGAGGCAATCCTGCCCGCAAATGGTGGAGGTAGCGTAAATGCCGCGGACCCTGCAGAAACGCGGCCTACTGGCATGCTACAAATCGAGCCAAACAAGACATGATCAAACAAGACAGGAGGAGGCCCACGATGCATGCGCGAGACGTCATGACCCCCGGGGTGATTACGGTCCAGCCCGAAACCAGCGTGCGCGACATCGCCAAGATGCTGGTCGAGCACAACATCAGCGGCGTTCCGGTGGTCGAGAACGGCGGAAAGCTCGTGGGGATCGTCAGCGAAGGCGATCTCATGCGCCGGCCGGAATCGGATACCGAGCAGCACCGCTCCTGGTGGCTGAAGCTGCTGCTGACCCACGATCAAAAAGTGGCCGAATACATCAAGACGCATGGGCAGCACGCCGCCGACGTGATGAGCCGGCCCGTCATCACCGTCACGGAAGACGCGACGCTCGAAAAGGTCGCCGATACGCTGCAGAAGCACCGCGTCAAGCGCGCGCCGGTGGTGCGCGGCGGCAAGATGATCGGCATCGTGGCCCGCGCCGACCTGTTGCACGGACTAATCGCGCGTCAGGCGGGCCACACGCCGTCGGTCGACGACAACAAGATCAAGGCCGAGCTGGAGCGCGAGCTCAAGAGCGCGGAAGTGGACACGCGTTTCGTGAACATGATCGTTTCCGGCGGCGTCGTTCATATCTGGGGCATGGTCGCTTCGGCGGACGACCGGGAAGCGGTGCGCGTAGCCGCCGAGAACGTCGCCGGCGTCAAGACAGTCAATCTGAACATCCGTGCCACACCACGGTCCACGTCGCTCGAGTGAGCAGCCGGCGCGGCGGCAGCCGCATCGACCAAAAGAAGAGCCCCGCCGAAACGCGGCAGGGCTGGGTGCACAAACGCTATATCGGCGAGTGCGGCTGCGCGGCGCGCTCAGACCAGGTGCGGCGCTTCGTGCTGGACCTTGCTCTTCTTCGCGCCGGACTTCTTCGCCTCGGCGTCGGAACGGGCGAGCGGATATTCGGCGCTGTCGTAGAGACGGCGGATGGCGGCGCAATCGAAGCGCGCCTCATCGACCTCCAGATACGCGCCGAGCAGCAGCTCCGGCGGCAGATCTTCCACCGCGAAGCGGACCGCCTCGGCGGCGGTATCGAAGCGCCGATAGCCGGCCGGCCGGTTCGACTTGCGGTTCCGGCTCGGAAACAGCTCCGAAGGCTTGTTGAAATCGAATGCACTCATGCTGGGCTCCTAGGCCGACATTCACTTCTTGAAGGCCGACTCCATTTGGTCGAGCTGTTTCAGGTCAAGCTGGCTTTCGAGCACGATGCGCTCGTGTGCATCGTGCGCGCTCTTGATACGGTACTGATAGCCGCCCTGCTCTTCCGGCAGGAGCTGCGTAATCTGGTAACTCCCCGATGGCGCCGAGGAGCGGTCGCTGCGCGCGGGGGTGAAACGCACCGCATCCCCGATCGCATATCTGTGCAACGTCAAATTCGTCTCCCGCTCGCGGTGGGCGCTTCCCGCCGCGCGAGAACGGTGCCCGGTCGGCGCCGGGGTATCGGTAGTTTGCCGGAACGCGTGTTCAGAAAACGCGGTTTCAAAAAACGCGGTTCTTGGCCCAGGCGTCGACGTCGAGTTGGGCCTGTTCCGTGCTCGTGCCGTAGCGGGCGTTGATCATGGCGACGAGATCGGGCTTGCCGGTAAAGGCGACGGCTTCCGCGTCGGAAATTTTGCTCCACTTGTCGTGGATGTCCTTGCGGCGAATGGTGTCGGGCTTGTCCACTACGCCGGAGTGCACGGTAGGTGCGGTGGCCGTGGCGGCCAAGGCATCCACGTTCGGTCGCGCCATGCGCGCGCCGAATTGCGGGGGAGTGCTCGGCGAAGCGCCGAACGAACCCGTCTTGAGGTCATTGGTCATACTAAGTGCTCCTGAAATGGATCGGTGCAGTATCGCTTGAACGAACTCATCCAAGGACGGTGGCAGATTAGAGCGGAATAGCGCTTTATATGTGTTCGACGCCGCTAACATGCCGTTCAGCATGTTGCGCCTGACGCGGCGCGGCTTCGCCGATGAGTTGAATCGACTCACGCATCGGCTCGGCTTAATCTTCATATGGTGCGGCAAGAGGCCATCGACAAGGAGTCGCGTACGATGACCCGCATTCTCGCGCTTGCAGCGCTGCTTTCCGTTTGCGCCCTCGCCGCTTCCGAACCCGCGCTCGCCGCCAAAGGTGGTTTCAAGGGCGGCATCAAGCCGGTGCCGTTCCGCGCGCATGGCCTGTTTCGTCCGGTGACGCCGCGGACGCTCTCGCACACCGGCCTGCCGGCAAAATTTCACGGCCATCACAAGAAGCACGTCGTGCAGCCGATCATCGTCGGCCTCACCGGCGGCGGCCTGGCGCTGCTCAATCCCGTGCCCTTCCCCGACGCGTCGGTGCAGCCGGCGATCGTGCCGGTTGGCGGCTCGGTCGGCTGCACCACCGAGGACGTACCCGTTCCCGGTGGGATCGTCGGCATCATCCGCTGCTGAGGTTTTGCGACCTCCCCGCCGCACCGTCGCCGCACATCGGGCGGCGCTGCGGCCAAACAGCCGTCAAGCCGTCCCATTCGGATGACGCAATCCTGATCGTGCGCGAATCAGGTGCACCCATTCAGCGAGGAACGAACATGACCGCTGTTCGAGCTCAGAGAATCGCCGAGGACGACCCCAACGAGATCGAGGGACAGATCCGGGAATTCGTGCGCCGGGACGTGTCGGCGCTGCGCAAGCCCGAACCGGTGGCCAACCCGACCGATGTCAGTCCGCTGATCCAGCGCGTCGCCGGCGCTTCGATGACCGAGATCGAAGGCCTGATCGCCGAGCTGCAGCGCATGCGCGACTACCTGCGCACCGAGGGCGAACGCGTGCAGCGGGAGCTGGCGGCCTATGCGCAGGTCAGCGAGACCTCGTTGCGCTTTGCCGAGATCATGTCCGACAATATGGAGCAATGGAAAACCGGCATGGCCACGGCACGGGCCGAGCGCGCCTGAACGCGCGAAAAAACCGCACGCCGCCGGCTGGAAATCGCCGGCGGCGGCGTGCATGATCGGCGGATGAAAACAGCCCGCCTTCTCCTTCTCGCACTCTTGCTCGTCCCCGCTGCCGCTCAGGCGCAGCGCGAAGGTCCCACGCCGCAATCGCCTGAAAACATCAAGGCGCATTGCTGGATGAAATACGACAAGGAGCGCAAGCTCACGATCGATCAGCGCCTCGCGCTGGTCGAGAAGTGCGTCGCGGAGCGACAGGCCGGTCAGGTGCGCTAGGCGCTACGCTGCGGGGCGAAGGGGGAAGCGATGCCTCTCTATATGCAGGCGCTCCTCTGGGGCCTGCTGGCCGGTTCGGCGCTGGTCATCGGCGCGGCGCTCGCCTCGGTGCCGCGCATTCCGCAGCGGCTGATCGCGGCGATAATGGCCTTCGGCGCCGGCGTGCTGATTTCCGCGATTTCGTTCGAGCTGATCGATGTGGCGCACAAGCGCGGCGGCCTGGTCTCCACCGCGCTTGGCTTTCTTTTCGGCGCGGCGGCCTTCACGACCGTAAACGTCTGGATTTCACGCTCGGGCGGGCATCATCGCAAGCGCTCGGCCGACCACTTGCAGAAAAAATCGCACGAAGGCGGCGGACTGGCCATCGCGGTTGGCGCGCTGTTCGATGGCATCCCGGAATCGGTGACCATCGGCGCGGGCCTGATCGCCGACCGCAATGTCGGGCTGGTGGCGGTAGCCGCCGTGTTCATATCCAACCTGCCCGAGGGACTTTCGAGTGCTACCGGCATGCGCAAGGCCGGCCGTTCCAATTTCTATATTTTCGGCGTCTGGGGCGGCATCGCGATCGCCTGCGGGATCGCGGCCATGCTCGGCAATATACTGCTGGCGCAGGCGGACCCGGCCATCGTCGCCGTCGTGCTCGCCATCGCCGCAGGCGCGATCCTGGCCATGATCGTGGACACTATGATCCCCGAGGCGTTCGACGTTACCCACGAGTACGCGGGCCTGGTCACGGTGACCGGCTTTCTCGCGGCTTTCGCGCTCACGAAGGTCGCGGAAGGTCACTGAGTGGTCTCAAGGAGTATTCCGCCTTTGCGGCTGGATTTTTTTAGCCTCCACGTCAAAGGTACGGGTTGCCGGAACCCCTCCTCCGGGAATATAGAAAGTGCGTAGTCGGGGCTGGAGGTGCAATGACTCTCGCGGCGCTGGGGGCGCTCGTCGGCCTATCGCTCGTCGTTAATGTCGCGGTCGATCGGGTAATGCCCGATGCGGCTACGGTTGTGCCCGGCCTCGGCATGTCGACGCAGGAGCAGCGGGCAACCATGCAGCCTTTGATCCGCACCGCCAATGAATGCGTCGCTCGCTTCGTTACGGCCGATCCCCGCTTCGAGGAGCAAGTCAAGCGCGGCAACGTCAACGACTTGATCGTGGATTCGATCCCCACGTGCCTTGCCGCCGTACGTGCGCTAATCGAAGAGCACGACCGGATTTATGGCGCAGGTACCGGCGAGATTTTTTTCATGGGGCCCTATCTCGACGCGCTGCCCACGGTCGTGAACAACTTCGTGAGAAAATCCGGTCGCTAAAGAAAATGGCCCCGTTGCCGGGGCCATTTCCATCAGGTCGCATGCATTACTGGCGGATGATCTCGATCACCTCGGTCGTTTGAGGATCGATCAGCGCGACTTGGTTCTGCACGACTATATACTTGTACTGCCGTACACCCGGGATTTCCGAATGGATGCTCTCGGGAACATCGTTGAGTTGCACGGTCCCCGGCACCTTGGCGCCGATCCGCAACGAGACGCCGGCCGGCGCCGGCTGACTACGCTCGCTCATGATCAGCTTATACACCTGCGACTTTTGCTGGGTCGTAAGCTGAAGCTCCGGCTTGCCGCCCATCGTCGCGGGCTCTCTGGAAGTCCCGGGACTCTGCTGCGCCGCGGCAATACCCAGCGTGCTGATCAGCGCCACAAGGATGGCGCCGGCGCGAAGATAAGCTTTCATTGGATTCTCCTTTGAACAGCATGAGCCGCCCAACCACTAGGACTTAACGCGCATGGAGAGATTTGGTTTCGGATGGAACCCAGCGAATTCCGTGGCAAAGTAATGGCGGACTTAGGCCTCGTTTGCCCAAAATTTTACGGGAATTCCGCGGCGTACCGGATCAGCGCGCGAGGGGACGAAAACTTGGCCGCATGCGTGCGACGTATGCGAGGGCTGCGATTCCAGCAGCGCTGTAGCAGAGCGTCACGATTTCGTAATAGGAGAAGTAGCGGCTGACCCGGCGGGTATATTCCGGCACACCGAGCGCATAGAATTCGCTGCCGAAGAAATAGCCGATATTGGAGATCACGAAGAAGGCGGCAACGCCGCCGGTGATCGCGCAGACGAATTTCCCAGCCGTCAGCCAATCGAGCCGCTCGGCCCTGCGCATCAAGCGGCCCGCGAGCCACAGCGCGCCATAGGCCGGCGCGAGCAATGGATAGCCGCCGCTGACACACGCATCGGCGACGCCGGCGATCCCGATCGCGAAGATATCGAGCAGCACCGCCTCGGCGAGAAAGGCCAACAGCCACCAGGGGCTCGCCAGCGCGAGACCGGCGAGGAAATAGACCGCGGTGGAGGCGTCGGGCGCGATGGCGCCGACGCCGAAATGATGCACGCGCGTGGCCGCCATCAGCAGGGCAAGCAAGAGCGCGGCGAGCTTCTCGGCACGGGATTCGAGGGTGAACATGGCGGCAAGCTAGAAGGCCGTGCCTTTTCGCGCAAGAGAGCAAAATCTCCGTCTTTCGGCAGCTCCCCACAGGTCAGATCGGGCGAAACCTTGACCGGCGCGCTTCCCCGCCGCATCGTTTCGCGCGGATCAGGAGGCGGCCATGGGCGTTCGCACTATTCTCGCAACCACGTTCGGCGCGGCGCTGACGCTTGCCGCGGTAACGCAGCCGGCGCCGGCCGCTAGCTGGCTCGAGATGAACTTCTGGATGTCCGGCCCGCGTTACGACGGCAACCTGCCGGCCTGCGACGACGCGAGTGCGCTCGGCAGGATTTCCGGCCGGTTCGCGCAGAAGGAAGGTACGTTTTGGGTCTCGGACCTCGCCATCACCGGGTTCGACAAGGTGCGCGAGATCGCCTTCCGGCCGTGGGGCCATGAGGCGATTCCGCGGCGTTACTGCAGCGCGCGCGTCACGCTCTCGAACGGCCGCGCTTCCACGGTGTTCTATTCGATCGCCGAGGACCTGGGCTTCATCGGAGCGAGCTGGGGCGTCGAATGGTGCGTGACGGGCTATGACCGCAACCTCGCCTATGCCCCGAACTGCAAGATGGCCCGGCCCTAATCGCGATCCATGCGTAGCCGCGTAGCCTTCGCGTTCCTCTCGGTCGTCCTGCTGCTTGCCGCCGCGTTGCCGGCGCAAGCGCAAAGGCGTGGCGACGAGCCCGGGCGATTCGATTTCTACGTGCTGTCGCTCTCCTGGTCGCCGTCCTATTGCGAAAGCGCGCGCCGCGCCGATCCCGCCCAGTGCTCGCAGGGGCGGCCATTCTCCTTCGTGGTGCACGGCCTGTGGCCGCAACATGAACGCGGCTATCCGCAATTCTGCCAGCAACGGGCGGACTGGATCGCGGAGCCGCTGCTGCGCTCGATGCTCGAGCTGATGCCGAGCCGCCAGCTCATCATTCATGAATGGCGCAAGCACGGCACCTGCTCCGGGCTGCCGCTCGAGGGCTATTTCGCCCTAGTACGGCGCGCGCGCGAGCGGGTGACGATCCCCGAATCCTTCCGCCGCCTCGACGACTACCGCATGGTGTCGCCGAACGAGGTGGAGACGGCATTCATGGCCGCCAACCCGGGGCTCGAGCGCGACATGATCGCGGTGGATTGCGACCGGCGCTATCTGCGCGAAGTGCGCATCTGCATGGCCAAGGATCTCGCGTTCCGCCCCTGCCCCGAGGTGGACCGGCGCGCCTGCCGCGAGCCGCGCATCGTGATGCCGCCGATCCGCGGAGCCGCGCAACGGCTTTGAATTACCGCCACGCCTTCCATGCCGGAAGCTTCGCCGACGTGCTCAAGCACGTTGTGCTGGTGCGCACGATTCTGCACCTCTTGAAGAAGGACACGCCGTTCCGCGTGATCGAGACTCATGCCGGCGCGGGGCGCTACGACCTATCCGGCGACAAAGCCGCGCGCACCGGCGAATGGCGCGGCGGCATCGGCCGCCTGGCCGAGCGGCCGCTTACGGGCGAAGCGGCGGTGCTGATCGAACCTTATCTCTCGCTGGTGCGCGCAGCCAATTCCGGCGAAGCGACGAAAATCTATCCGGGCTCGCCGCTGATCGCGCGCACGCTGCTGCGGCCGCAGGATCGCATGATTTTCTGCGAGCTGCATCCGGAGGAGCGCGCGGCGCTGATCAAGAACGTCGGCCGTGATCGGCGCGCGAAAGTGGTCGCGATTGACGGCTGGGCCGGGCTGAAAGCGTTCGTGCCGCCCAAGGAGCGGCGCGGGCTCGTGCTGATCGACCCGCCGTTCGAGGCCGCGGACGAATTCGCGCGGCTCGAAGCGGGATTGCAGGAGGCGCACAGCCGTTGGACCACGGGAATATTGCTGGCCTGGTATCCGATCAAGGAGCCGCGCGAGACGCAGGCCTTTGCGCGCCGGCTTTCGCGCAGCGGAATTGAGAAAATTTTACGAATCGAACTCGCGGTTGCTGCCCACCGTCCGGGCGAGCGGCTCGTCGGCTGCGGAATGATTGCCATCAATCCGCCGTGGATTCTCGAACAGGAATTGAGTGTGGTTTTTCCGCAACTCAAAAAATCACTCGCGCAGCAAGGTTCGGGTAGCTATCGCATCGACTGGCTGGCGGGCGGTCGCTGAGAAACGCAGAACGGCTTTTCAGCCGCAGGCGAATGTCTTAGGAAATATCGAATTGTGGGTCCGCAAGCTTGAAGTTCGGGGCGTGGTCGAGAGCAGGCGTCTGCCGGTTCCGTTTCCATCGCAACATCAAGCGCCGGTGATTCCGGCGGGGGTCCGCTTGTGTGTGGAAGCGTAAGGAGTGTGAGGCCATGGCGATCACCGGCACCGTAAAGTTCTTCAATACCGACAAAGGCTACGGATTCATCCGTCCGGACGACGGAACCCGCGACGTATTCGTCCATGTTTCGGCCGTAACCAGCTCGGGCCTCGGCACGCTCAACGAAGGCCAGCGCGTATCGTTCGAAATAGAGGACGATAAGCGCGGCAAGGGCCCCAAAGCTGTTAATCTACAGCCCGCTTGAGCGGGTTATCTCGCCGAGGATGGGGGCGGACATCATGATCTTGCGCAACGCATTGGCTTCGCCCTTCGGGCGCAAGACGCGGATTGGCGCCGCGCTCTGCGGCCTAGCCGATCGCGTCACGATCGAGAACGCCGACACCAACGATCCTAAGGACAGCGTGCGGGCGCAGAACCCGCTCGGCAAGATTCCGGTGCTCATCCTCGACGACGGCACCGCGATCTACGACTCGCGCGTCATTCTCGAATGTTTCGACGAACTTGCGGGTGGCGGGCGCATCCTGCCGCGCAGCGGCATGGAGCGCATCGCAGCGCAGCGCCTGCACGCGCTGTGCGACGGCATTCTCGATGCCTCGATCCTGCTGATCTACGAGGGCCGCTGGCGGCCGAAGGAAAAGCACGAGGCGCGCTGGATCGAGCATCAAACCGGCAAGGTGAGCCGTGCGCTGGCCTTTCTGGAAGCAGCGCCGCCGCCGTTCCAGCCGATGCTACACGTCGGCCACATCACGCTGGCCTGCGCGCTGGGCTATCAGGATTTTCGCTTCGAGGGCCGCTGGCGGGCGTCTTATCCGAAGCTGGTCGGCTGGCTCGACGAATTCGCCTGGAAGGTGCCGGCCTTCGCCGAGACCAAGCCGCAATAGGTGGACTCAAAAAAGAAACGCTGGGCTTTCGCCCAGCGCTTCCGAGGATTCAGACTCTTCGTGCGGTTAGTTGCCGAGCTGCACGTTGAGGCGAAGCTTGATCACGTCCATGTCCGACTTGGTTTCGACCGCAACCGGAATGAATCCGAATGCAAAGCAGTTATTTTTGGTCGTATCGAACCAGATGTGGTCGTATTCCAGGCTGACCGACGCTCGGGGTGTGAGCTTCGTCGCGACGCCAAGACCAGCGAGCGGGCCGCTATGGTTTGATTTGAAGCTACAGCCCACGTTTCCTGCGAATTGAAATTCGCTGAACGCCCAGCCGCCTTTCGCAAAAAGCAGCCACGGACCGTTGGTCCAGCCGATTTTTGCGGTCGTGGTCGCCAGATAATTCCACTTGCCCGTGCCGCCGCCGGCCGTCCCGAAGAGCGGAGTAGAGGCGAGAGTGCCCTTGATATCCACGGCCGACACGTCAGCCTCGACCCCGATGAGCCAATTCGGCGTGAACATCCAATTATAGCCGATCTGCCCGCCCCCGAGCAGGCCGGATTGCTGATAATCGAAGGTGTCGTCGAAATCGCCGGTACCACAATTGACCGACGTCGATGCGAAGTCGAAGCAGCCGCGCCGATTCGCCCAAGCGTAACCAACATGTACGCCGACATAGAACCCGTTCCAGCTGTAAGCGGGTGCGGGTGCGAGTAGCGGTCCCTTGACCGGCATGTCCGCTGCCGACGCCGGCGCAGCGAACGCAAGCGCTGCGGCTGCAGCCGCCAAAACAAGAACTTTCTTCATTTTTGGTCCCCTGTGAAACTTATTGCCGCCCGAAGAGCAACCTATTGTGGGGGCGGGCGAAGAGTCGATGACATTTGAGCAACACCTTCCAGGAAACTGCTGTGGAACCTGGGAAAGTTGGCGAAAGAGGGCACAATAATATCTACTTGGTGTGGGCTGCGACAAAATGGCAGCCATTTCAACCTGCCAGACGGAATTCCGCAAACCTCCTTAGACGGCCAACCAAAACGAGACGGGCCCTCGATCGCTCGGAGGCCCGTCCAATCCGATCGCGGAAGGCGCTTAGAATTTGTAGGCCATGCCTACGCGCAAGATGTTGGTGTCGATCTCGGTCCGCTCGGGGCCGACGATGGTGGCGTAAGTCTCCGCGCCGAGATTGAGGCGCAGGTACTCGACGCGGGCGACGAGGTTCTGCGTGATGGCGCCCTCGACGCCGACGCCGAATGCCCAACCGCCGTGCCCCCTGGTGTCGCTGAGACCGCCATTGGCGAGCGTGCCGCGGCCCCAAGCCCAACCCACGGTGCCGTAGAACAGCATGCGATCGACGGCGAAGCCGATGCGCCCGCGAATCGTACCAAAATAATCGAGGTTGGCGTTCATCGGACCGGCCGAGCCGGCGACGTTGGCAGCGGAGAGATCGGCCTCGGCGCCCAGCAGGAAGCCGTTGGCCCACATGTAATTGTAGCCGCCGTGGATGCCGCCGAGGAATCCGCTGGTGCTGATGTCGGCCATGTTGCCCCAGCCGTAGCCGACATTGCCGCCGAGATAGAACCCGCTCCAGTCGAAAATGCGGGCGGCGATCGGATCGGCATAGACCGGTCCCGGTGCCCGCCGCGGGAAGTCCGCAGCCATCGCATTGGTGGCCAGCACGGCCACCGCCGCGGCCATCAGCAGCTTCTTCATGCTGAATCCCCTCTTTACGCAGAACACAAAACTGAAGTCCGTCCGTTCGGGATCATTTAAGCTTTGAAGAGAATTGAATTTGTTACCGGCGCCCCGTTTCCCTGCGATCTCTTCGCCTATGGCTAACAAAGCGTTGATGCCGGGCGTGGGAATGACCCGCCGGCGGCGGAAGCGCGGCCATTTGGTGTCTGCCGGGATGGTGCTGGCCCGAAGCAGCGCAAATCCCTATTTTGCGGCCATGGACGGGAAGCGGCGGGACATCGACCCGACTATCGAGGCGGAAGAACAGAACGAGACGGAAGCCGAGGAAGCGGCGTTGCCGGTCGAGATCGACCGCGACGTTCTGCCCGAGCTGCCGCCCGAGCCCCAGGCTGTTTCGCACGGCCGCGAGGCGATCCTGCACTTCGCGCGTCTCGCGCCCAGCGGCCCCGGCGTCTACCGCATGATGGATGCCAAGGGCGACGTGCTCTATGTCGGCAAGGCCAAGAGCCTGCAGAAGCGGGTGATCTCCTACGCGCGCGGCAATGGCCACACCAACCGCATCGCACGCATGATCGCGACCACCGCGAGCATGGAGTGCATTTCGACCGCGACCGAGACCGAGGCGCTGCTGCTCGAAGCCAACCTGATCCGGCGCTTCGCTCCGCCGTTCAATGTGTTCCTGCGCGACGACAAATCTTTTCCCTATATTCTGCTGCGCACCAACCACGCCGCGCCGCAGATCCTGAAGCATCGCGGGGCACGCAGCCTGCCCGGCGACTATTTCGGGCCGTTCGCCTCGCCCGGCGCCGTCAACCGCACGATCAACGCACTCGAGCGCGCGTTCCTTGTGCGCTCGTGCTCGGATGGGTTTTACGAGAATCGAACGAGGCCGTGTCTGCTGTTCCAGATCAAGCGCTGCTCGGCGCCCTGCACCGGCGAGATTTCGCTCGAGGACTACAACAAGCTGGTGGAAGAAGCGCGCGACTTCCTCTCGGGCAAGAGCCGCAAGGTCCAGGATGATCTCGCGCACGCCATGGAAGGGGCTTCAACGGCGCAGGACTACGAGCGCGCCGCTTTCTACCGCGACCGCATCGCGGCGCTCGCCACTATCCAGTCGCAGCAGGGCATCAATCCGAGCAGCGTCGAGGAAGCGGATGTCTTCGCCGTACATCAGGACGGCGCGGTTACCTGCGTCGAGGTGTTTTTCTTCCGCGCCTTCCTGAACTGGGGCAACCGTGCCTTTTTCCCGCGCGCAGACCGCTCGCTTTCACCCGGCGAGGTGCTCGGCAGCTTCCTCGCCCAGTTCTATGACACCCGCCCCTGCCCGCGACTCGTGTTGCTCTCGCACGAGATCGAAGACCAGACGCTGCTGGAAGAGGCGCTGTCCACCCGCGCCGGCCATCGCATCGAGGTTCAGGTACCGCAGCGCATGGAAAAGCGGGCGCTGGTGGAGCACGCGTTGCTGAACGCGCGCGAGGCGCTCGGCCGCCGGATGGCCGAAGCCTCCTCGCAGGCGCGGCATCTGAAGGCGCTCGCCGAGACCTTCGGGCTCGAGCAGCCGCCCCGCCGGATCGAAGTCTATGACAACAGCCACATCACCGGCTCGAACCCGGTCGGCGTCATGGTGGTGGCCGGGACCGACGGCTTGGTGAAGAACCAGTACCGCAAGTTCAACATCAAATCGGAGGATCTCGCGCCCGGGGACGATTACGGCATGATGCGCGAGGTGCTGCGGCGGCGCTTCGCGCGGCTCAAGGCCGGGGCGCCCCGCGAGACCGCCTCGCCGGAGGATGCCGCCGATTCGCCCTGGCCCGACCTGGTCATCATCGACGGCGGCAGCGGGCAATTGAGCGTCGCGCGCGAGACGCTGACCGCGCTCGGCGTTACCGACGTGCCGCTTATCGCGGTGGCCAAAGGCGAGGACCGCGACGCCGGGCGCGAGACGTTCCATGCGCCGGGCCGGGAGCCGTTCCGGCTCAAGCCGCGCGACCCGGTGCTGTATTTCGTTCAGCGGCTGCGCGACGAGGCGCACCGCTTCGCTGTGGGATCGCACCGGGCCCGTCGCAAGCGCGATATCATCAGCTCCGGCCTGCAGGAAATCCCCGGTATCGGCCCGGCGCGCAAACGCGCTCTCCTGCACCACTTCGGCACCCTGAAAGCGATCGAGCGGGCGTCGCTTGCGGACCTCGAAACCGTGCCCGGCGTCAATGCCGCGACCGCGAAGGCGGTCTACGACTTCTTTCATGCCAATGGTTGAGACGAGTTGACGGGATTTTGGGTTGACGCGGAGGCCGGTGGAATGGCCTTCTTGGTGAGGAGCCACCCATGACCGAAGCGACGAACCCGGCCGCGAACCGGATCGGCGCGGCGCCCCCAGGCAGCCGGGCTTTCGCGTTGCCCAATCTTCTCACCTACTCGCGCATCGCGGCGGTGCCGGTCGTAGCCGCCTGCCTGTTCGCCGGCACGATTTACGGCTTCGGATTTTGGCTGCGCTGGGTCGCGCTTTTCGTGTTCATCGCGGCCGCGCTCACCGATCTGGTCGACGGCTGGGCGGCGCGCGCCTATGGCGAGCAGTCGCCGCTCGGCCGCATGCTCGATCCGATCGCCGACAAGCTGCTGGTCGGCGCCACCCTTCTATTTCTCGCGTTCGACGATACGATCCGCGGCTGGTCGATGTGGGCGGCATTCATCATCCTGTGCCGGGAAATTCTGGTATCCGGCATGCGCGAATATCTTGCGGAGCTGCGCGTGAGCGTGCCGGTATCGCGCCTGGCGAAATGGAAGACGGTGCTGCAGAACGTGGCGGTCGGCTTTCTGGTCGCGGGGCCGGCGGGCGACCAGGTCCTGCCCGGCGCGACCTGGACCGGAATCTCGCTGCTGTGGATCGCGGCGGTTCTCACGCTCTATACGGGCTTCGACTATTTCCGCGCAGGTGTCCGGCACTTCGTGGACGAGCAATGAAGGTTCTCTACTTCGCCTGGATCCGCGAGCGCGTAGGCAAGGCCGAGGAAGACGTCTCACCACCGGCCTCGGTCGCGACCGTCGGCGAGCTGGTGCAATGGCTGGCCGGCCGTGGCGAGGAATATGCCTATGCCTTCGACAACCCCAAGATCGTTCGCGCGGCGATCGACCGCGTGCACGTGCAGCCGCAGGCCGCCATCAAAGGCGCGCGCGAGATCGCCCTGTTTCCGCCCATGACGGGGGGATAACATCGCAGCATGAATGTCCGCATCACGCAGGAGCCGATTGATGCCGCCGCTGAAACCGCGGCGCTCGCGCGCGGACGCACGGACATCGGCGCGGTGGTGACCTTCAGCGGCGTCTGTCGCGGTGATGAGGCCGGCGAAAAGATCACCGCGCTTTCGCTGGAGCATTATCCGGGCATGGCGGAAGCCGAGATCGAGAGCCATGTGCGCGAAGCGGAAACGCGCTGGCCGCTGCTCGGCGTGCGCGTCGTGCATCGCACCGGACGCATTCAACCCGGCGAGACCATCGTGCTGGTCGCAACCGCGTCCGCGCACCGGCAAGCGGCCTTCGCGGCGGCGGAATTTCTGATGGACTATCTCAAGACCAAGGCGCCGTTCTGGAAGAAGGTCGAGGCGGCCGGGGTTATGCATTGGGTCGAGGCGCACGAGAAGGACGACAAGGCCGCCGCGCGCTGGAAAGCGCCTGCGCGCGATGCGGCCGAATGAATTTAGGAGGAACGCCATGAAGAAGACCATGCTCGCGGCGCTTGCCGCGCTGGTACTGACGCTGCCGGCGGCGGCGTTCGAATTGAAGACGTTTCCGGTGAACCCTGGCTCGCGGCCGCATGACGTGGCGGTCGGAGCCGACGGCATCGTCTGGTACACGGCGCAAGGCCAGGGCGCGCTCGGCCGGCTCGATCCGCGCAACGGCGCCGTGCGGCAGATCAAGCTCGGCGAGCGCTCCGCGCCGCACGGCGTGGTCATCGGCCCGGACGGCGCGCCCTGGGTCACCGACAGCGGTCTGAACGCGATCGTCCGCGTCGATCCGCGCTCGGAGCTGGTCAAGACGTACCCGCTGCCGAAGGGCGGCAGCTACGCCAATCTGAACACGCTCACGTTCGACAAGAACGGCGTGGTCTGGTTCACCGGCCAGGCCGGCGTCTATGGCAAGGCCGATCCCAAGACCGGCGAAGTGAAGGTGTGGGACGCGCCCAAGGGCCGCGGGCCCTACGGCATCGCCACCACGCCCTCGGGCGAGGTCTGGTACTCGTCGCTGGCTGGCGATCACATCGCGAAGATCGATACGGCGACCGGCGCGGTCGAGGTGGTGGACACGCCGAGCAAGGGCGCAGGCGCGCGGCGCGTGTGGTCGGACTCCAAGAATCGGCTCTGGGTCAGCCTGTGGAATTCCGGCGAGGTCGGCCTCTACGATCCAACGGCGAAGACCTGGAAGAAGTGGAAGCTGCCGGGCAATTCACCCATGGCCTATTCGGTCTATGTGGACGAGCAGGACGCCGTGTGGCTCACCGACTTCGGCAGCAATACCATCGTGCGTTTCGACCCGAAGACGGAAAAATTCCAGAGTTTCCCGGGGCGGAACGTGCGCCAGATGCTCGGAAAGCCGGGCGAGGTGTGGGCGCCGGAATCGGGCGACGACCGGATTATCGGCGTGCGCTTCGGGCCGGGGAAGAGCTGAGCCGATCGTAGAAACAAAAAACGGGGCGACCAAGGTCGCTCCGTTTTTCGTTCTTTCAGAATTTCAAGCCGCTGCCGAGCGCTTCTTCGGCAGCACTTCGGCGCTGTAGTCGTCCATCAGCTGCTTCGTGATCTCGCCGACCTTGAAGCGCCATTTGCCGATCTCGGACACCGGCGTCACTTCCGCGGCGGTGCCGGTGATGAAGCACTGCTCGAAGCCGTCGAGTTCTTCCGGCCTGATGTGGCGCTCGATCACTTCGATGCCGCGTTTCTTCGCAAGGCCGATCACAGTGTGACGGGTGATGCCGTCGAGGAAGCAGTCGGGCGTCGGCGTGTGAATCTTGCCGTCCTTGACGAAGAAGATATTGGCGCCGGTGCATTCGGCGACATAGCCGCGCCAGTCGTACATCAGCGCGTCGGCATAGCCCTCGCGCTCAGCCTTGTGCTTGGAGATCGTGCAGATCATGTAGAGGCCGGCGGCCTTGGCCTTGGCCGGGATGGTGCGCGGATCAGGCCGGAGATAATCGGCGACAGCGAGGCGTAAACCCTTCAGCCGCTCGGCCGGATCGAAATAACTCGGCCATTCCCAACTCGCGATGGCGAGGTGGATTTTGTTGTGTTGCGCCGAGACGCCCATCATTTCGCTGCCCCGCCAGGCGACCGGGCGAACATAGGCGTCCTTCAGCCCGTTCTTTTCGAGCACGAGGTGCTTGGCCGCGTCGATTTCCTGGATCGAATAGGGAATGGTGAAGTCGAGCATCTCGGCCGAGCGCTTCAGACGCTCCGAGTGCAGGGTGCTCTTGAAGATCGTGCCGCCATAGGCGCGCTCGCCCTCGAACACGCAGCTCGCGTAGTGCAGCGCGTGCGAGAGCACATGCAGGTTCGCGTCGGCCCACGGCACCAGCTTGCCGTCGTACCAGATCCAGCCATCGCGTTTGTCGAAGGGTGTACCGGCGGCCATAGCTTCTCTCCCTAGGGATCATTCTAGGGCGGGCGCCCTCGGCGGGGCCCACCAATTCACGCATTTCGCCGGGCTTTTGCTTCGGGGCCCGACACCCGATATGTTCGCCCAATGAGAGCGCGCTTCACTAGACGGCGCAACGACCGGATGCCTTTGGGACCGATCCTTTCGCCTAGGCTGGCTCTTTAGTAACAATCAATCCGAGATATGTCAATATGGCTGACATAAGTGCCTCGACGATCCCATCTCGCCCGGACCTGGAAACCCAGCGCCCAGGCGGGCCGGCCTATGACCTGATCGAGTTGCTGTTTTTCGCCTATCGGGATTTCATCGGCGACGCCGACGAACTCCTGGCCGGGCTCAAGTTTGGGCGGGCGCATCACCGGGTGCTGCATTTCGTGAACCGCCATCCGGGCATGCGGGTCGCCGACCTGCTCGATATTTTGAAGATCACAAAGCAGAGCCTGGGGCGCGTGCTGCGCGAACTGGTGGACGATGGCTACATCGTTCAGCGCGCCGGGCCGGCGGACAGGCGCCAGCGGCTGCTCTATCTCACGCCGAAAGGCGACGCGCTCGCGCTCGATCTTGCCAACCTGCAGACGCGGCGCTTCGCGCGCGCGCTGCACGAATGCGGCTCGGAGAGCCGCGAGGCGGCTCGGCGCTTCCTTACCGCCATGATCGAGCCATCGGCGCGTGCGGAGGTCGAAGAATTGATCGTCCGCGCCGACCGCAACCGCGGCCGGGGGCGCTGACGATCGTGGAGGGCGCCATGACCCGCACGTCGACTCCGGTTCCGGACGACGCGCCGCATCTCCTCGTGGTCGACGACGACCGGCGCATCCGCGATCTGCTGTCGCGCTATCTGATCGATCATGGCTATCGGGTGAGCACGGCCGGCTCTGCCGCCGAGGCGCGCAAGCAGCTCAACGGCATCACCTTCGATCTGCTGGTGCTCGACGTGATGATGCCCGGCGAGAACGGCTTCGATCTCGCCAAGTCGATCCGCATCGGCTCGCAGGTCCCGATCCTGATGCTCACTGCGCGTTCCGACGCCGACGACCGCATCACCGGGCTCGAGATCGGCGCCGACGATTACATCCCGAAACCGTTCGACCCGCGCGAGTTGGTGTTGCGCATCAACAACGTCCTGAAACGCACGACGGCGCCGGTGGTGCCGACCATCGAGCTCGTGCACTTCGGCGACTTCGTGTTTCATTTGGAGCGCGGCGAGCTGACCAGGTCCGGCAAGTCGGTGCGCATCACCGAGCGCGAATGCGAGATGCTGCGCGTGTTGGCCTCTCGCGCCGGCGAGACCGTGCCGCGGCAGGATCTCGCTGCTCCCGGCACGCCCTCGAGCGAGCGAGCGGTGGACGTGCAGGTCAACCGGCTGCGGCGCAAGATCGAGAAGAACCCGACCGATCCCGCTTATCTGCGCACTGTGCGCGGGATCGGCTATCGGCTGGTGGCGACGCCATGACCGTTATCGAACTCGGCCTGACCGGGGTCCGCTCGGTGCTCGAGCGGATCGAGCGGCTGTGGAATCGCGTGACCAACTGGGTCTACGTGCGCATGCCCAAGGGGCTCTACCCGCGCGCGCTGCTCATCATCGTCACGCCGATGGTGATCCTGCAATCGGTGGTCGCGTTCGTGTTCATGGAGCGGCACTACAATCTGGTCACCGCACGGCTTTCCGCCGCGGTGACGCAGGATATCGCGGCGCTGATCGACGTCTACGAGAAATACCCGCAGGACCGCAATGCCGCGACCTTGCGCAAGATCGCCGCCGACCGGCTGCGGCTGAACGTCGAGCTGCTGCCGCCCGATCCCCTGCCCCCGCCCGGTCCCAAGCCATTCTTCTCGATCCTCGACCAGGCGCTGTCGCGCGAACTGGCGCTAATCGGCAAGCCGTTCTGGATCGACACGGTCGGCAAGTCGAACCTGGTCGAGGTGCGGGTGCAGCTCGACAAGGCGGTGCTGCGCGTTTTCGCGCAGCGCAGCCAGGCCTACGCCTCCAACTCGGAAATTTTTCTGCTATGGATGGTCGGCACATCGACCCTGCTGCTGGCGATCGCGATCATATTCCTGCGCAACCAGATCAAGCCGATCCTGCGGCTGGCCGACGCCGCCGAGGCCTTCGGCAAGGGCAGGGAAGTGACCAATTTCCGGCCGCGCGGGGCGCGCGAGGTGCGCCGCGCCGCGCAAGCCTTCCTCGAGATGAAGCGGCGCATCGAGCGACAGATCGAACAGCGCACGACGATGCTAGCGGGCGTCTCGCACGACATGCGCACGGTGCTGACGCGCTTCCGGCTCGAACTCGCTTTGCTCGACGATGGCCCGGAAGTCGAGGCGCTGCGCCGCGACGTGGACGAGTTGCAGCGCATGCTGGAAGCGTATCTTGCGTTCGCGCGCGGCGACGAGCGCGAGCAACCGGCGCTGATCGACGTCTCCGAAATGCTCGGCGAGCTGGCAGCCGACGCCCAGCGCCGCGGCAAGCGGGCGAACGCGACTTTCTCCGGCCCGCCGATCGTGCAGGTGCGGCCGGACTCGTTCCGCCGTTGCCTGGCTAACCTCGTGGCCAATGCGGCGCGCTACGGCAACACGATCGAGCTTTCCGGCACGCGCGAGCCGCGCTGGCTTACCGTGCACGTAGACGACGACGGACCGGGTATTCCGAGCGACAAGCGCGACGACGTGTTCCGGCCGTTCCTGCGGCTCGACGATGCGCGCAATCAAAACGAGACCGGCACCGGGCTTGGGCTTTCCATCGCGCGCGACATCGCCGGCACGCACGGCGGGGAAATCCTGCTCGCCGACAGCACGCTCGGCGGCCTTCGGGCGACAGTGCGGATTCCGGTCTAGACGCTCAGAACAGCCGTCCGCCGTCCGGAACTTTCTTGCTGGGCGCGATCAGCACGACCGCGCCCTCTTCGTCGGGAAAGCCGAGCGTCAACACTTCGGACATCATCGGGCCGATTTGGCGTGGCGGAAAATTTAAAACGGCCGCGACTTGCCGGCCGATCAGCTCCTCGGGCTTGTAGTGCTTGGTGATCTGCGCGGAGGATTTCTTGTGGCCGATCTCGGGACCGAAGTCGATCACGAGCTTGAGCGAGAGTTTGCGCGCTTCGGGGAACGGCTCGGCCTAGACGATGGTGCCGACGCGTACGTCCACCTTGCGGAAATCGTCGAACGAAATCCGCGTCTCGAGCGGCTCGGCCATGTCGTTCAGACCGGGATGGTGTCCGCGAATGCCGCGCCACGGTCACGGCGGCGGCGCGGCGAACAACGCGGCACGAGGCGACAGAGATCGTTCGCGAAATGGGCTAGCCGCTCGGCGGTCGCGAGTTCACGATCGAGCGCAGCCATGGTGCGGGCGAGGCCCGGGTCCTCGTCGTCGATAAAGGTGCGCATGGCTTTGGCGTAGAGGATCGCCAGCGTCTGCGCGCGCATGCCGCCGAGGAGGCCGGCGGTTTCGATGTCGGCGGCGGCGAGCATCCATTGCTGCGAGCGCACGGCAAGCTTGTTCAGGCCCAAGGCCAGCGCCGGGTCGCGCCGGGCCGAGCGCGCGAGCGAGCGCAGCGCGCCGCGGTTCGGTGAGAGCGCCTCGAAGCGGCGCATCAGCACGTCGAACAGGCGGTCGCGCGGGGTCGATTCCTCGATATCCTTGTCGGGATTGGCGAGCACCTTGCGGTCGGTCTCGCGCACGAAGCCCGAGAGCATGTCGAAGGTCGAACCGAATTCGGCGCGCAGGTCGGCGAGCGAAATATCGGCGCGGGCGGCGACCGCGGCCAAGCCGATCTTCTCGAACGGCTTTTCGGCGAGCAGCGCCAGAAACGCCTCGATGATCTTGTCGCGAGATGCGGGCATGGAAGCCTCCCAAACTGGGGTCGTCCTAGACAATGTAGGTGAGGCAGATGGCCGAGAAAAGGCGCGCGAATTCAGCCCGCCAGCTGGCGTGAACGCTTGGTTGCCGCGGCGACCGCCTTCTTCATCAGGGCCTCGAGCCCGCTCCTGCCCATCAGGTGCTTCAGCGCGGCCTCGGTGGTGCCGCCGCGCGAGGTGACGTTCTCGCGCAGCTTCCCGGCGGCGTGCTCGGAGCGATGCAGCAGCTCGCCGGAGCCCGCCACAGTCTCGCGCGCGAGCCGCTCGGCGAGCGGCTTCGGGAGACCCGCAGCCACGCCGGCGCGTGCGAGCGCCTCGGCGAGCAGGAAGACATAGGCCGGGCCAGAGCCGGAGACCGCAGTCACCGCATCCATCCATTTCTCGTTCTTGATCCACTCGACCGGGCCGGTGGCGGAGAGCAACAGATCGGCGAGGCGGCGCTCAGCCTCCTTCACGCGATTGTTCGGCACTGCGACCGTGATGCCGCGGCCGATGGCGGCCGGCGTATTCGGCATCGCGCGTACGATCGGGGCGTACTTCGGGAGAAATTTCGCCAGCGACGCGAGCGTGCGGCCGGCCATGATCGAGACCACGACCGTATCGGGTCCGACGAAGCGGGCGATCTGCGGCACCACCGTTGCGGCATCCTGCGGCTTCACCGCGAGCACTACGGCTGCGTGGATCGGGATCAATGGCGGATCGGGATCGCGGGCTATGCGGCGCGTAGCGATCAGCTTGACGACGAACGGTGCTGGCGCCGGATCGCGCACCGCGACAAGCGCGGGCGGTAGGCCGCGGGCAAGCCAGCCTTCGAGCAACGCACCGCCCATCTTGCCGGCGCCGACCAAAAGCACCGGCCCCGGGACGGACGCGAGCTCGTTCATGTCACGCCTCGCCGGCGGTCTCGAACTGGGTCGCGTCGATGGCCTCGCGCGCGGGCTTGCCGGCCCAGACCACGAACTGGAAGGCCGGATAATAGCGCTCGATCGCCTCGATGGCGCACGACAACAGCGCCTCGCATTGGCGTCCGCTCATGATCGCGCCGCCGGCGAGCGGCAGCGCGTGGCGATACATCACTACGCCGTCGTCGAGCCAGAGATCGAAATGGCCCAGCCAAAGCTGCTCGTTGATGATGGCCATGAGCTTCAGCGCCTCGTGGCGCCGGACCTCCGGAATCTTCAGGTCGAATGCGCAGGCGATGTGAAACGCCTCGAGCTCGTCCATCCACTGAAACGAGGCGTGATATTCGGCCCAGCGCCCGGCGATGACTAGCGTCAGCTCGTGAACGCCGCTGCGCTCGAACGACCAGTCGTTAAGCGAGGCGAGCTTCTCGACGAGGTCGACCGGGTTGGCCCGGACCTCCACGTCGGTCTCGATCTCGGATTCAATGAACGGCATGCTTCGACCTCGCGTTCGGGAGACCCTGTCCCCCAACCCCCGTCACGCACACCGCCGCACGTTTCACAGACTTTGTGTTCGGACGCTGACCGATCCGCGCCCTTTGCCCGGCGCGATTGCGGCTGCCCGGCAAACGAATCAACGGGTCACGACCGCAGAAGAATCGGATTCGGCTTCTGATTCAATGGGCTGGCAGGCGGAGTCCACAGCTGCGCGGACGCCGAATCGAGATCGTCATGAAGGCCGGAAGATTGAGTCCTATCAACGCTTTCCAGCGGCGCCGAGCTTGGCTTCGAGCTCCGCGAGACGGGCGGCGAGGCGCTCATTCTCCTCGCGCGCCTTGGCGGCCATCTCTTTTGCCGCCTCGAACTCCTCGCGCGTGACCACGTCCATGCTGCGCAGGATGCGCTCGGCCTGGCCGCGCACGATGGTCTCGACCTCGCGGCGGAAGCCCTCAGCGACGCCGGCGGCGTCGTTGGCGAGGCGGGCCATCTCGTCGAAGAACCGGCCGGTGGTCTGGGTCATGGTCGCCTCCTGATCGCTGCGGGCCACCTCAAAATGGAGATGCCCGCGCGATTGCGCAAGCGCATGCGCTTGACTTCGCTGCCGCCGCGGCGGATCACGCGGGAATGCCGCTATTCGCGCTGCCTTTCCCGACCCTCGACCCGATCGCGATTTCGTTCGGACCGATCGCGATCCGCTGGTACGCGCTGGCCTATGTGGGTGGAATCATCTTGGGCTGGTGGCTGGCGCGCCGCATTGCCGGCAACGACGCCGCCTGGGGCGGCGTTTCGCCGATCAAGCCCACGGACATCGACGACGTCATCGTATGGATCGCGCTCGGTATCGTGCTCGGCGGCCGGCTCGGCTATGTGCTGTTCTATAATCCGGCTTATTTCGCCGCGCAGCCGTCCGAGATTTTCACACTGTGGCGCGGCGGCATGTCGTTTCACGGCGGATTCCTCGGCACCGTGCTCGCGCTCATTCTGTTCGCGCGTGCGCGCGGCTTCTCGATACTGTCGATGCTCGACGTCGCAGCGATCGTGACGCCGATCGGATTGTTCCTCGGGCGCCTGGCCAATTTCGTGAACGGAGAATTGTGGGGCCGGCCGGCTGATGTGCCCTGGGCGTTCGTATTCCCGCACGCGGGGCCGGAGCCGCGGCATCCGAGCCAGCTCTACGAGGCGGGACTCGAGGGCCTCGTGCTGTTCGCGATCCTGATCTTTGCCATGCGGCGCGGCGCGCTGACGCGGCCCGGCCTGATCGGCGGCTTGTTCGTCGGCGGCTATGGGCTCGCGCGCATCGTGGTCGAATTCTTCCGCGAGCCTGACGCGCATATCGGCTACCTCGCCGGCGGCCTGACGATGGGGATTCTGCTCTCGATTCCGATGGCGCTGTTCGGGGCCGGCCTCGTGCTCTACGCGCTGCGCAAACCCGCCAAGGCATGACACCGCTCGCGCACGAGCTTCGCGCCATGATCGAAGCCGATGGGCCGATGCCGGTGTCGCGCTACATGGCGCTCTGTCTCGCCCATCCGCAGCACGGCTACTACACGTCACGCGACCCGCTCGGCGCGGCCGGCGATTTCACCACCGCGCCGGAAGTGAGCCAGATGTTCGGGGAATTGATCGGACTGTGGTGCGCCGAGGTTTGGCGCAGGATGGGCGCGCCACGCCGCGTGCTGCTCGTTGAAATGGGGCCCGGGCGCGGCACCCTGATGCAGGACATGCTGCGTGCCGCGAAGGTATTGCCGGAGTTCCGGGCGGCGCTCGACGTACATCTGATCGAGACGAGTCCGACACTGAAGGAGCGCCAGCGAAAGACACTCGCGGCCGAAGGTGTGCCCGTCACCTGGCATAAGCGGCCGGAGTTCCTTCCCGACGGTCCGCTGCTCATGGTCGCCAATGAGTTCGTCGATGCGCTGCCGGTCGATCAATTCCTGAAGACCGAAGATGGCTGGCACGAGCGCCGGGTCGGTCTCGGGCCGGATGGCAAGCTCGTCTTTGGGCTTGATCCCGTGCAGCTGCCGCTCGAAGAGCAACTTCCGCCTCGCCTGCGGCCTGCACCGGCGGGTGCATTCGTTGAGCGCCGCGACCACGCGCCGATACAGGAGGTCGCGCGGCGGATCGCAGCATTCGGCAGCGCCGGGCTGGTCATCGACTATGGCCACATACAATCGGCATTCGGCGACACGCTCCAGGCGGTGCGGGCGCACAAACCTGTCGATCCGCTCGAAGACCCCGGCGAAGCCGATCTCACCGCCCACGTCGATTTCGAGGCGCTCGGCGACGCCGTGCAGGGACAAGGTGTGAGCCTGCACGGGCCGGCGACGCAGGGCGACTTTCTCCGCCGCCTCGGGGTCGGACTGCGCGCCGAGCGTTTGAAGAAGAGTGCGCCCGCGCAGGCCGAGGCGATCGATGCAGCGCTCGCGCGGTTAATCGGTCCCAAGCCCGGCATGGGTGAATTGTTCAAAGTGCTCGCGTTCACCAACGGGAAACTCCCTGTGCCGCTCGGGTTTGACATCGCCTAAGGCGGCGGCGAGTCTCGGACATGCTGATTCAATCGCCGGCACTCGGCGCACTCAAACGTGTGCGCCACGCCTTCTTCACCCGCGAGGGCGGCGTGTCGGAAGGCGTCTATGCGAGCCTGAACGGCGGCCTCGGTTCCAACGACGATCCCGCGCATGTGACCGAGAACCGCAAACGCATAACCGCGGCGCTGGAAGTCGCCGAAGGCGCGTTGGCCGTCGCTTACCAGATCCATTCGCCCGACGCAGTGGTCGCCGCCCATCCATGGACGCGCGACGGGCGGCCGCGCGCCGATGCGGTCGTCACCACGACGCCAGGTCTCGCCGTCGGCGTGACGATCGCCGATTGCGGTCCCTTGCTGCTCGCCGACGAGAGCGCAGGTGTGATCGCCGCCGTGCACGCGGGCTGGAAGGGCGCGCTCGACGGCGTGATCGAGTCCGCAGTCGCTGCGATGGAGAAGCTCGGCGCCCAGCGAACGCGCATCGTCGCCGCCATCGGCCCGCTGATCCGCAAGGAAAGCTACGAGGTGGGGCCCGAGTTCGTCGCCCGCTTCCGCGCCGACGATCCCGGCAACCGCTGTTATTTCTCTGTGGCCGAACGACCGGGCCACGCGATGTTCGACCTGTCCGGCTATATCGGGCGCAAGCTCCTCGTGGCTCGCGTCGGCATGATCCAGGACCTCGGGCTCGACACCTACAGCGACGAAACGCATTTCTACAGCTACCGCCGCTCGGTGCACCGCAAGGAAACCGACTACGGCCGACTGGTCGCCGCGATCGCGCTTACGCCCTGACTCGACGTCATAAGGAATTGCCGCTACGAGTCCGAAATTGGCCGGAACGACCCTCGACACAAGAAGGGCGCCACGGCGGGGATGCGTAGATGCGTACCAGATCGGGCCCAGGCCGCGTCGCGGCCATTCTGCTTTCCGCGCTTCTGCTCGCCGGCTGCCAGACCGCAGGCGATCAGCTGATCACCGGCTCGATCCCGCAGCTTGGCGGCCGCACGATCTCTATCGAATCCATCGACGGACCGCCGCAGCCTGTGTTCGAGCGCCTGGTGGCGAAACTTTCAGCCGAGGCGGAAGCCAAGCAGCTTCCCATCGTCTCGCGCACGGGCGCGGCCGCCTACCGGGTGCGGCTCTATCTGCTGGCCGAATTCGAAGGCAAGAAGGCGCGCATTTCCTGGGCCGCGGATGTGTTCGACGGCGCGCAGCAGCGCGTCAATCAAGTCACGGGCGTCGAGCCGGCGGGCGCCAAGCGCAAGGACTTTTGGCAGAAGGTGGACGATGCGACGCTTGCGCGCATTGCGGCCCGGAGCCTCGAAGCGATCATGGCCGCGACCAGCGGGACGCCGCTACCAGCACCCGATGCACCCCGGCGCGAGGGCCCGTCGGGGCCCGTTATCGCCTTCGCCGACCCACGGCGTTGAGCCGGTTAACCGCACCAAAGAATTCCGGGGCGAAACGGCCCGGCAACTTTACAGCGCCGCGGGCCACGGCTAGGGACTCCGCTACCGGGCTCGCGCGAGCCGATTCCGCGGCCGGGGGAAGAGCCGATGGCTTCGAATAACGGTGAGATCAAGCTGGTCGCCGGCAATTCAAACCGCGCGCTCGCGGATGCCATCGCGGCCCACCTCGCCACCCCGCTGACCAAGGCCGTGGTGCGGCGCTTCGCCGACATGGAGATTTTTGTCGAGATCGAGGAGAACGTGCGTGGCCGCGACGTGTTCGTGGTGCAATCGACCTCGTTCCCGGCCAACGACCATCTGATGGAGCTGCTGATCATCACCGACGCGCTGAAGCGCGCCTCGGCGCGGCGCATCACGGCGGTGATCCCCTATTTCGGCTATGCGCGGCAGGACCGCAAAGTCGGCCCGCGCACGCCGATCTCGGCCAAGCTGGTCGCCAATCTGGTGACCCACGCCGGCGCGCAGCGGGTGCTGACCGTGGACCTGCATGCCGGCCAGATCCAGGGCTTCTTCGATATCCCGACCGACAACCTCTACGCCTCGCCGGTGATGGTGCGCGACATCAAGGAGCGCTTCGAGCTGAAGAACATCACCGTGGTGTCGCCGGACGTGGGCGGCGTGGTGCGGGCGCGCGGGCTCGCCAAGCGCATCGACGCGCCGCTCGCCATCATCGACAAGCGACGCGAGAAGCCGAACGAGTCCGAAGTCATGAACGTGATCGGTGAAGTGACCGGACAGACCTGCATTCTGGTCGATGACATCGTCGATTCCGGCGGCACGCTGGTGAATGCCGCCGATGCGTTGCTCGAGAAGGGCGCCAAGGCAGTCTATGCCTATATCACCCACGGCGTGCTGTCGGGCGGAGCAGTGGCGCGCATTTCCGCCTCAAAGCTTAAGGAACTCGTCATCACCGACACGATCCAGCCAACCGAGGCGGTGCGCGTCGCCCACAATATCCGGGTGCTGTCGATCGCAACGTTGCTCGGCGAGGCGATCAACCGCACGGCGGCCGAAGAGAGCGTTTCTAGTCTGTTCGACTGAACGACAAAAAATTTCAGAAAATCTGCCACCTGCCATCATCGCTCCACGATTGGATGCAATGTCGCAGCTTGGCGGTCGGCGGCCGCTAGCTATCCAGGCGTTTCGGTAAGGTCATGTCGCGCGGGGCGTTTTTACTCGTTTTGCTGACTGGCTTCGCTTCCGCGCAGGCGGAGGATATCGCACGGCCGAATACACTCACGCCGCAGTATGACAGTGCCGGTCTGGCCGCGCTGGCCGCGGAAACGCTGCCGCCCGAAACCGAAATCATAGACAGGCTCATCTCTCGCCAGCCGGGGGAAGCCACGCCGAGTACGGCTCGCGTCGAGCCGTTCGTGATTGAAGCTCCTTCCGAGCCCTCGCCCTTCCTTTCGCCGTCGAAGCGATCGGACTCGAAGCCCCCGATGACCGGCTTCAAGGCCGATCGAGGCCCGTTCAAGCTCGACGTCACGACTAAGATCACGACGGCGCCGGCCCCTTCCATGGTTCCGCCGATCGACCCGCGCCTGGCGTCCGATCCGGCCGGCGAGGTCAAAGGCCGAGTGGATTACGAGGGTGAGAGTTGGCAGCTCTACGGCGCGCGTGGTCTCGGCGTCACCGCGGGCCCTGCGACGCCTACGATCCAGGGCAATGTCACGGTGGGCACCTATTACAAGCTGCCGCCGTCGCTCTATGGCGGCAAGCTGGGTGCGGCGGTCGAGACCGCGAGCCCGACGGACCGCAAGGCGCGTGTCGAGTACCGCCGGTCGCTTTGGGTCAAGGAAACCGATGGCTTCCTCTCCGTCGAACGTGGGATCGCTCCACCCAATCCTACACCGGAACAGCCGCAACCCGCGACTACGTTCAAGAGCGGGTTCAACGTCAAATTCTGATAGTCTCCCCCTGCCCCTACCGACTAATTCCAACCGAGGAATCCATGGGCATCACGAGCTATGCCCAGAATTTCGAGGACGTGATGCTGTCGCGCGCCTTTCCTGGCGCGAACGGCTTTTACGTGGACGTGGGCGCCAACGACCCCGACATCGACAGCGTGAGCCGCACCTTCTACGAGCGCGGCTGGTCGGGCATCAATCTCGAACCGCTCGGCCCGCAATTCGAGCGGCTCAAACTGCGCCGCCCGCGCGATGTGAATCTGCAAATCGCGGTGGGCGAAGCCGAGGGCGAGATCACCTTCTACGCCATCGACAAATGGCACGGCTATTCCACCACCGATCGAGCGATCGTGGCGCAACACCGCGCCGACAAGCTGAAAGTGAAGGAACAGCGCGTGCCGGTGCGCCGGTTGGCTGCCGTGCTCGACGAGCATGCGGCCGGCCGCACCATCGATTTCATGAAGATCGACGTGGAGGGCACCGAGCTTGCTGTGTTGCGCGGCGCGGAGCTTAAGCGGCACCGGCCGAAAATCCTCGTCATCGAAGCGCTGCTGCCGGTCACGCTCGCCATGGAGGACCGGCTCGATGAAGTGCCGGACCGGACCGGCGAATATGCCGCTTTTCTAAATCCGCTCGGCTACCGGCTGGTTTATCACGACGGGCTCAACGCCTTCTTCCTTGCCGAAGAGCACAAGGAGCTGGCGCGGCATTTCAAGCGGCCAGCGGGATCGCTCGATCGGTTCGTGCACGCGGCGTCGATCCGCCCCTATGAAGAGAAGATCGATCGGCTGCGCGCGGCTTCCAGGCCGACGCCCGAAAAGCGCCCGGCCAAACGCGGAAAGAAATGGGGCAAGGGCGCCCGGCGCCGCTAGGGCTTCAGCGGCCGGTAACGGTAGCTCGGCGGTCTGGACAGCGCATAGGCCAGCAATGCGCCGGTGACCGTCTTGGCGTCGTTGTAGAAGCAATTCTCGCCGGCGGTTTTCGGCTGCAAGCGCGCGGGCATCCGCACCTTGCGGAAATCGCCGCAGGTCGGCTGCCAGATCCGGTAGTCGCTCCCGGTTTTCTGGATCAGCGCGTAGTAGTGCTCGGGCTTGCCGCTCTCGACGATCCGCGCATAGACCGTGAAGGTGCTCAATCCTGCGGGAAAGAGCGAGAAGCTGGCCGGCTCGGTTTCATTGTCGGGCTTCCAGGAATAGGTGCGGCCTTCGATCTTGAGCGTTCCCTCCCTAGCCTTGATCCAGCTGCCGTCTTTCTGCTCCAGCTGCACATAGCGCCCGGCCGGCGCCGGCGTGACCGCGGCCGCGGGGTCGAACAACGGCCGCTCGGAGACGACGCAACCGCCGAGCGCCAGCGCCAGCCATCCAGCCGCCAGAATCCTCAGCCCCCTGCCCTGCATCGTCGGCTCCCGATTAGCGTGTCCGCGTCAGCACTTGCACGGGTCCGCCGGGCACACAAGACGCGCCGAAATCGTTGCCTCGCTGCGCCATTGCCGCTATAGAGACGCGCCCGCGGCGCCTTGCACCCCTGGAGGCGCGCCGCAAAAAGGACCATGACCTTATGACAACCACCCAAGCAATGAAGGCGTCGGCACGTCCGAAGGCCGGTAAGGGGGCCGCCCGTGCCACACGCCGCTCTGGCCGCGTGCCGGGAGTGATCTACGGCGAAAAACAGCCGCCGGTTTCGATCTCGGTCGATGCCAAGGAGATCACCACGCGCATCCATGCCGGCCATTTCATGACCACGGTCTACGATCTCGACGTCGACGGGCAGAAGCAGCGCGTGATCCCGCGCGGATTTCAGCTCGACGCGGTACGCGATCACCCGATCCACGTGGACTTCCAGCGCATCAGCGCCGGCTCGAAGGTGCGCGTGCACGTGCCCGTTCAATTCACCAATGTGGAAGCAGCGCCCGGCATCAAGCGCGGCGGCACGCTCAATATCGTGCGCCATACGATCGAACTACTTTGTCCGGCCGAAGCGATTCCGCAGTCGATCATCGCCGACGTCGGCGAGCTCGACATCGGCAAGTCGCTGCACATTACAGCGATCAAGCTGCCGGAAGGCACCCGCGCGGTCGTTCGCGAGCGCGACTTCACGGTGGCAACGGTGGTTGCCTCCTCGGGCTATCTGGAAGAGCTGGCGGCAGCGGCGGTGGCGGCAGCGGCAGCGGCCGCGGCAGCAGCAGCGGCGGCCGAGGCCGCGCTTGCGGCCGGCGAGGAAGGCGTGGTTCCGGAGGCCGGAGCGCCCGGCGATGCGGCCGCGGCTCCCGCCGCGGACGCCGCTCCTGCCGCGGGTGCGAAACCCGCAGCGGGCGCGAAACCCGCCGCCGACAAAAAGCCGGAGAAGAAGTGATCCGGGCCGCGTGATCCGACGCGGCCGCGGAGGCGCGCATGCTCCTGTTCGCCGGGCTCGGCAATCCCGAGCCGCGCTTCGAGAACAACCGTCACAATATCGGCTTCCGGATCGCCGACGCGATCCACGCGCGCCATCGCTTTGGCCCGTGGCGGCGGCGTTTTCACGGTGAGACTGCGGAAGGCGAAATTGCAGGCGAACGGATTCTGCTGCTGAAACCCATGACCTTCATGAACGAATCCGGCCGCGCGGTCGCCGAAACCCAGAACTTCTTCAAGATCGAGCTCGGCGACGTGACGGTGTTCCATGACGAGATCGATCTGGAGCCCGCGAAGGTGCGGGTAAAGACCGGCGGCGGCAACGCGGGGCATAACGGCCTGCGCTCGATCACCGCCTATTGCGGCAACGACTATCAGCGGGTGCGCGTCGGCGTCGGCCGGCCCGAGGACAAGGACCTGGTGCAGGCCTACGTGCTGATGAACTTCGAAAAGGACGAGCGGCCCTGGGTCGATGCCGCCATCGAAGCGATCACCGACGCGATCGAATGCATCGTTACGCGCCGGCCCGAGGAATTCCAGAACCGGGTGCACCTTGCGCTCGCCGCCAAGGGCTTCCGCCCGGCTCAACCCGACACACCACCGGCCTGAACCAGCATGGGATTCAGGTGTGGCATCGTCGGACTGCCGAACGTCGGCAAGTCGACCCTCTATAACGCCCTGCTGCAAACCGCGGCGGCGCAGGCGGCGAACTATCCGTTCTGCACCATCGAGCCGAACGTGGGCGACGTGGCGGTGCCCGACCTGCGGCTCGAGGTGCTCGCCAAGATCGCCGGGTCGGCCGAGATCGTGCCGACACGGCTCACGTTCGTGGACATCGCCGGGCTGGTGCGCGGCGCTTCGAAGGGGGAAGGCCTCGGCAACCAGTTTCTCGCGCATATCCGCGAGGTCGATGCCATCGCCCACGTGGTGCGCTGTTTCGAGGACGCCGACGTGACGCACGTCGAGAATCGCATCGATCCGCTGGCCGACGCGGCCACGGTGGAAACCGAGCTGATGCTTGCGGACTTGGAGAGCCTGGAGAAGCGCGTCGATGCGCTGAACAAGCGAGCGCGCGGCGGCAACAAGGAATCCGTGATCCAGCTCGATCTCGTGCAACGCGTCATCGCGCTGCTTTCCGACGGCAGACCGGCGCGCATGCTGGAGCGCAAGGAGGACGAGGAGCGCGAGTTCCGCATGCTCAATCTCCTTACCGCCAAGCCCGTACTTTACGTATGCAACGTCGACGAAGCCGCGGCCGCAACCGGCAACGCGCTCACCAAGCAGGTCGAGGCCAAGGCGAAAGCCGAAGGCGCTGGCTCGATCGTGATCTCCGCCAAGATCGAAGCGGAAATCGCCGTACTACCGATGGCCGAGCGGGCGGAATTCCTGGTGGCGGTCGGGCTCAACGAGCCCGGCCTCGATCGCATGATCCGCGCCGGTTACGCACTGTTGAACCTCGTCACTTTCTTCACGGTCGGCCCAGAGTTCACCCATGCCTGGACCATCGTGCGCGGCGCCAAGGCGCCGCAGGCCGCGGGAGCGATTCATACGGATTTCGAGAAGGGCTTCATCCGCTCCGAAACGATTTCGTATGACGATTACGTCACCTATAACGGCGAAGTCGGCACGCGCGAAGCCGGCAAGATGCGGGTCGAGGGCAAGGACTACGTGGTGCAGGACGGCGACATCCTCTACTTCCGCTTCGCGACGTGAGCCGCTAGAAACCGTCCGCTCGTTCAGGAAATTCCCTTGCCCCGCTATTTCGAAGACTTCGCCGAAGGCCACACCGAGACGCACGGGCCGAAGACGGTCACGCGCGAGGAGATCATCGCGTTTGCGTCGGAGTACGATCCGCAGCCCATGCACCTCGACGAGGACGCCGCGCGCCAGACCATGCTCGGCGGACTTTCGGCCTCGGGCTGGCACACCTGCGTCATCATGATGCGGCTCTTGGCCGACGGGATGCTGGCGAACTCCAGCTCCATGGGCTCGCCGGGCATCGAGGAAATGAAATGGCTGAAGCCGGTGCGGCCCGGCGACCAAATCTCGGCGCGCATCACCGTGCTCGACAAGCGCGTCTCCAAGTCGCGGCCGGAGATCGGCTTCACGCGCCTGCAGATCGAGCTGCTGAACCAGCACGGCGAGAAGATCGCGCACGAAGTGCACACGCACATGTTCGGCCGCAGGAGCGCATAGCGATGCGGTTCTTCGAGGACATCGTTATCGGCGACGCGCGCGTGGTCGGCAGCTACACGTTCGCCGCGCCCGACATCAAGACGTTCGCCGCGCGCTTCGATCCACAGCCCTTTCATATGGACGAAGAAGCGGCGGCGCGCTCGCACTACGGCAAGCTCATCGCCTCGGGCTGGCACACGGCGGCGGTGCACATGCGGTTGCTGGTGCTGCACAACCGGCGCCTCGACGCCGAGGCGACGGCGCGCGGCGAAAAATCCGCAAGCATCGGCCCCTCGCCCGGCTTCAAGAACCTGAAATGGATCAAGCCGGTCTATGTCGGCGACACGATTACGTATGCCGGCGAGATCATCGAGAAGCGCGAATCCGGCTCGCGGCCCGGCTGGGGCATCATCCGGGGCCGCAACTACGGCACCAACCAGAACGGCGAGCGGGTGTTCGAGTTCGAAAGCGCGGCGTTCGTGGAGATGCGCGGCAAGTAAAACGCTAGTGCCCCTCGAACGCGACCAGTGTGTGCACCTTCACGCCGCGGCGGCGCAGGCGCTCGGCGCCGCCGAGATCGGGCAGGTCGATCACGAAGGCGGCGGATACGAGCTCGGCCCCGGAACGATGCAGGAGCTCAATCGCCGCCTCCGCGGTGCCGCCGGTGGCGACGAGGTCGTCGACCAGCAACACGCGCTGGCCTGGCGCGATGGCGTCTTCGTGAATCTCGATGGCGTCCACCCCGTATTCGAGCTGGTATTCCTGACCGATGGTTTTGTGCGGGAGTTTTCCCTTTTTTCGTACCGGCACGAAGCCCTTGCCTAGCTCGTGCGCGACCGCGCCGCCCAGGATGAAGCCGCGCGCCTCGATGCCGGCCACGAGGTCGATGCGCTTGTCGACGAACGGCAGCACCAGCCCGTCGACCGCCGCGCGCAGACCCTGCGGGTCCAGGAGCAGCGTGGTGATGTCGCGAAACATGATCCCCTTCTTCGGATAGTCGGGGATCGAGCGGATCAGGGGTTTGAGATCGACGGCGGGGCGGCGGCTCATGCGGGCAAGTTCTTGTTGCAGTTGGGCTCACTTTGTCCGAGCCTGTTGAGGGGCGCAATGGAGGATCGTGTCATGGCCGAGCCCGCAAACTCTGTCACCGTCGTCGATTTTCGGGTCCCATTCTGGCGCCTGGTGGCGTTCCTGCTGAAGCTCGCGCTTGCCGCCATTCCCGCGGCAATCCTGTTTGCCATCATTATCGGCGTGATCGTGGCCGTGCTGCGCGCAGTTGGCTTTGGCGTGATGATGTGGCAATGGCAAATCTAACGGAGGCCGGAAGGATTCGCGGCCGGCCCACAAAGGAGAAGGCAAATGGCTAAAGGTCAAATGCGGAGTACCCGCGAAACGAAGAAGCCGAAAGCGGACAAGAAGGAAAAAGGCATGTCGGCCTATGCGTCGGCCTACAAGAGCAAGCCGTCGCACATTCAGACCACGCCGCCCAAGAAGGGCAATTAGCCGATCAGTTCGCGCGGCCGAGCACCCTGCCCGCCACGGCTTCTAGCTTTTTGAGCAGCACCGGGTCGCGGAATTCGGGTGGGGTGACGATGGCAAAATCGAGCGCGCGGTCGGAGCCGGCCGGGCAAGCTTCGCGCTCCTTCGGGAAGTCTCGTGCGAGACGAGCGACGAGGCGCGCGGCGCGGCCGGCGTTCTCGCTCACCACTTTCAGAATCGCCGGCACGTCCACCGGCCCGCTTTCGTGCCAGGCGTCGTAGTCGGTGACCATGGCGACAGTCGCGTAGGTGATCTCGGCTTCGCGCGCGAGCTTGGCCTCGGGCATGTTGGTCATGCCGATCACGTCGTAGCCGGTGGCCTTGTAGGTGAGGCTTTCGGCGAGCGTCGAGAATTGCGGTCCTTCGATACACACATAGGTCCCGCCGCGGTTGATCGCGATCTTCTCCGCCATCGCCGCGGCGGCGAGCCGCTCGACCAGGCGTGGGCCGACCGGATGCGCCATGGAGACGTGCGCGACGCAGCCGCTGCCGAAAAAGCTCGAGGCGCGGCGGAACGTGCGGTCGATGAACTGGTCCACCAGCACGAAGCTGCCGGGCGCTAGTGCCTCCTTGAACGAGCCGCAGGCCGAGAGCGACACGAGATCGGTGACACCGGCGCGCTTCAGGCAATCGATATTGGCGCGATAATTGAGGTCGGTCGGCGAGACGCGGTGGCCCTTGCCGTGGCGCGGCAGAAAGACGACCGGCGTGCCCGAAATCTCGCCAAGGCGAAGCCGGTCCGAGGGCTCGCCCCATAGACTTTCGATGGAGAGTTTGCGCACGTTTTCGAGCCCCGGCAGCTCATAGATGCCCGAACCGCCCAACACGCCAAGCACGGCACGCATTTTGCTTAGTTCCTCCGCAGAAAAACCATTCCTTCACCATAGCCCAAAGTGCGGGGGCGTCGAGAACCCGGTAGCCGGAATTGCCGGGTTAGAAGCCGCAGCGCGCCGCAGATGGAGCAATAGCGTGTCGAGTTTCTCGATCGTACTCGATTATCCCTGGTGGATCGCCGCCGGCTTCTTCGGCGCGGCTGCCGCGACGGTCGTCTATGTGCCGCCCAAATTTTTGGTGTCGCGCGGCCGCAAGGCCGTGGCGGTGCTGTTCTTCGCTGCCATGCTGTGGTCCGGCGCGCACTACTTTACATGGAGCGTCCGGCTCGACGAGCGCGGCGCGTCGGTGCAAGACGCCGCCGCCCTGTTCCAGCCCACCGGCCTGATCCGCTGGGAAGACGTCGCCCGCATCGAGATCGGCAAGGATTCCGGCCGGCCGTTCGGCTACGAGATCCGGCTCCTGTCGCGCGCGGGTCTGGCGCTGGAAATCCCGCTCTCCGACATTCCGGCCGAACAAATCCGCAGTCTCGCCCGCCTGGTGGCGAGCCAGGCGCGCCGGGCCGCGTTCGTGCCGTCCGAGGCGGAAGTCGTTTCCGAAGCGGATCGCATCGCTCGCGAAACCACGAGCGCGCTCGGCTTCGTACGCGTGCGGGGCTAGCCCCTCAAAACAAAACCCGCGCACGCGGCGCGGGTCGAACGCATAGCATCGGCCGCCGGCTTCAGTGCACCGACGACCAGACCTTCTTCTTCGTGAAATACATCAGTCCGGCGAACACGAGCAGGAAGATCATTACCTGGAAGCCGATGCGCTTCCTCGACTCCAGGTGCGGCTCAGCGGTCCACATCAGGAACGCGGTCACGTCCTTAGAGTATTGCTCGGGTGTTTGCGGCGTGCCGTCCGGATATTCGATCTGGTCATTCTGGAAGGGCGGCCGCATGGCGGTGCGGTTGCCGGGGAAATATTTATTCCAGAATTGCGTCGGCGGCAGCGTGGTGCCGGCGGGCGGATTCTCGTAGCCGGTCAAATAGGCATAGACGTAATCGACCCCGCTCTCCTGATATTGCTTGAAGGCGTCGATGATGAAGCCCGGGAACCCCACCTCGTAGGAGCGCGCCTTGGCGATCACGGAGAGATCCGGCGGCAGCGCGCCGTTCAAGCGCGCACGCGCGGCCTGCTCGTTGGGATCCGGCGAAGGAATGTAGTCGGAGAGCTGGCCGGGCCGCTCGAACATTTCGCCGCGCTCGTTGGGACCGTCGGTGATGCGATATTCGCTGGCGACCTGCTTGGCCTGTGGCTCGGTGAAGCCGGGACCCCCGGGCGATGCGAGCGTGCGGAAGGCCACGAGCTTCAACCCGTGGCAGGCGGCGCAGACTTCGCGATAGACCTTGAAGCCGCGCTGGAGCTGCGCGCGATCATAGAGGCCGAACGGTCCGGCGAACGACCAGGATTGGCGCGTGGGCTTGGCCGTCGCTTCGGCGGCAAACGCGGTTGGAGCAGCGCTCAACGAAAGCACCACGATCGTAGCGGCGAGGATGAGCTTGCGCATAGCTCAGCCGTTCCGATCCGGGGCTTTGTGGCCGGCAGAGGCCGGCGCGGCGCCCTTTAACACGGATTCAGAAATCGAAGCCGGTACCGCCCGTGGCTTTTCGACCAAGCCGAGCAGCGGCAGGATCACCAGGAAGTGGATGAAGTAGTAGGCGGTCAGAATCCGCGCCGCGAGCACGAACCCGCCTTCGGGCGGCTGCGAACCGAGATAGCCCAACCCGATGCAGCACACGACCAGAATCCAGAAGAACTGACGAAACAGCGGGCGGTAGCGCGCCGAGCGCACCTTCGAAGTATCGAGCCACGGCAGGAAGAACAGCACCAGGATCGACGCGAACATCGCCACCACGCCGCCGAGCTTGTTGGGGATCGCGCGCAGGATCGCGTAGAACGGCAGGAAGTACCATTCGGGCACGATGTGCGATGGCGTCTGCAGCGGATTGGCAGGAATGTAATTGTCGGAGTGGCCGAGATAGTTCGGGATATAGAACACGAACCAGCCATACAAGATCAGGAAGCAGACGAGCATGAAGCCGTCTTTCACCGTCGCGTAGGGCGTGAACGCCACCGTGTCCTTGTCGGATTTCACATCGACGCCGGTCGGGTTGTTCTGGCCGACCACGTGCAGCGCCCAAACGTGCAGCACCACGACGCCCGCGATCATGAACGGCAGGAGATAATGCAGCGAGAAGAAGCGCTGCAGCAGCGGCTGATCCACCGCGTAGCCGCCCCACAGCCATTGCGTGATCGCGTTGCCGAAGATCGGGATCGCCGAAAACAGGTTGGTGATCACGGTCGCGGCCCAGAAACTCATCTGGCCCCAGGGCAGCACGTAGCCCATGAACGCCGTCGCCATCATCAGCAGGAAGATGATGACGCCCAAAATCCATAGCACCTCGCGCGGCTCCTTGTAGGAGCCGTAATAGAGGCCGCGGAACATGTGGATGTAGACGGCGAGGAAGAACATCGACCCGCCGTTGGCGTGCACGTAGCGGAACAGCCAGCCGTAGTTCACGTCGCGCATGATGTGCTCGACGGAATCGAACGCGTCCTTCGAGGTCGGCGTGTAGTGCATCACCAGCACGACGCCGGTCACGATCTGCGCCGCGAGCATGAAGGTGAGAATGCCGCCGAAGGTCCACCAGTAGTTCAGGTTGCGCGGCGTCGGATAGGCGACGAACGAGGAATGGATGAGGCCGCCGAGCGGAAGCCGCGCCTCCAACCATTTCATCAGGCGGCCTTGCGGCTGGTAGGTCGAATGTCCGCTCATCCGATCCGGACCTTGGTGTCGGCGAGGAATTCGTAGGGCGGAACTTCAAGATTGGTCGGCGCCGGACCGGAACGGATACGGCCGGACGTGTCGTAAACCGAGCCGTGGCAGGGGCAGAACCAGCCGTCGAACTGGCCCTGATGGCCGAGCGGCACGCAGCCGAGATGGGTGCAGATGCCGATGATCACGAGCCATTCGTCATGGCCCTTCTTCACGCGGGCCTCGTCGGTCTGCGGGTCGGGAAGCTGAGAAAGCGGCGTGGCGCGCGCTTCGTCGATCTCTTTCTTGGTCCGGTGCGAGATGAACACCGGCTTGCCACGCCATTTCACCGTGAGAATCTGGCCTTCGGCGATCGGCGCCAGGTCCACCTCGATAGCCGCCAGCGCCAGCACCGAAGCGTCCGGGTTCATTTGGCTGATCAAGGGCCAGACGGTCGCGGCGGCGCTCACGGCGCCCACCGCTGCAGTGGCGATGTAGAGAAAGTCGCGGCGGGTGGTTGCGGCGGATCCGGTGGTTGCCACGTTCGTTTCCTTGCTACCGCCTAGTGCCACCAACCGACATTTTCAACGAGGCGCCGCGACACTGGTCAGGGAAAGCCCCTAACCCGCTCGCGGCGCGTGCCGATCAGCCCGGAGGCAAGGTCCGGGCGCGTGGCGCCTGTTTCTTGGCTCCTCATTGCATCACTGCCGGGCATTGTCCAGTCTGGGCAATGCGGCACTACGTCTTGTGGGATAAGCCTTTGGTGGGACATTGAGCCCCCTCGCGGGCGGTGGAAAACGACCGCCGTCCCATCCGGTTGGACCATGGTGATCGCCCTCTTCGAGCCCGACATTCCGCAGAACGCGGGTACGATTCTGCGGCTTGGCGCGTGCCTGGGCGTCCCGGTGCACTTCATCGGGCCGGCGGCTTTCAATGCGAGCGAACGCGGCTTCCGGCGCGCGGGGCTCGATTACATCGATCATGCCACGCTGGTGAGCCACGTGACCTTCGCTGCGTTCGAGCAATGGCGGCGGGCCGAGGGCCGGCGGATCGTGCTGTTATCCACCAAGGCGGAGACCGGCTACCTCGATTTCGCCTTTCTCCCCGGCGACGTTCTCCTGGCCGGGCGCGAGAGTTCCGGCGTACCGGAGGCCGTGCATCAAGCGGCCGACGCCAGCGTGAGAGTACCGATGCGTCCCGGATTGCGTTCCCTCAATGTCGCGGTGGCCGTCGCCATGGTGCTCGGCGAAGCTCTGCGCCAGGAAGCTTTGCGCCGGACTGGGGGCGCCGCCCATGTCTGAAGCGGCGGTCGATCCGCTCGAAGCGCGCAAGGAGCACGCGCGCGCCTGGTTCGAGGATTTGCGCGACCAGATTTGCGCCACGTTCGAGGCGCTCGAGGACGAAGCGCCGGGAGCGCTCTATCGCGGGCCGGCTGGCCGCTTCGAGCGCAAGCCGTGGACGCGCACCGACCATACCGGCGCGCCGGGCGGCGGCGGGACGATGGCGATGATGCACGGCCGCCTGTTCGAGAAGGTCGGCGTGCATTGCTCGGCGGTGCACGGCGAATTCGCGCCGGAGTTCCGCAAGGAAATCCCCGGCGCCGAGATCGATCCGAGTTTCTGGGCCTCGGGCATTTCGCTGATTGCGCACATGCGCAATCCTCATGTGCCGGCAGTGCACATGAACACGCGTTTCGTGGTCACCACCAAGGCCTGGTTCGGCGGCGGCGCGGACTTGACGCCGGTACTGGACAAGCGCCGTACGCAAAGCGATCCCGATGCCAAGGCGTTCCACGCGGCGATGGAGGCGGCCTGCGAGAAGCACCCGCGCGTGGCGATCTACGAGCGCTACAAGCAATGGTGCGACGAGTATTTCATGCTCAAACACCGCAACGAGCCACGCGGCATCGGCGGCATTTTCTTCGACTGGCACGACTCGGGCGATTGGGAAGCCGACTTCGCCTTCGTGCGCGAGGTCGGGCTGGCGTTCGCCGATATCTATCCGAAGCTGGTGCGCGCGAACTTCGCGACGCCCTGGAGCGAGGCCGAGCGCGAGGAACAGCTGGTGCGCCGCGGCCGCTACGTCGAATTCAATCTGCTCTACGACCGGGGCACGGTGTTCGGACTCAAGACCGGTGGCAACGTGGAGTCGATTCTCTCGTCGCTGCCGCCGATGGTAAAATGGCCCTAACGCACCAGGCGAAGGATCGCGCTCCCCACCATCAGCCCGCCGCCGAGCAGCACGACCACGTCGAGGATCGCGGTGTGCAGGTTGATCGATAGCCGGTCCACGATGGCGCGCGCGACGAATGCGCCGGGCAGTGCAAAAATTCCGATCAGCAACGCTACCGCGATAACGTCGGCGTCGATCACGCCGGCAACGCCGAACACGCTGGCCTGCACGAGATGGACGATGAGCGAAATCGCGGCGTCGGTAGCGATGACCGCAGCGCCCCCCAGCCCTGCCGCCATCAGCAGCGATACGAGAATCACGCCGGTTCCCGAAGCGGCGCCAGTGACAACGCCGAACCCGGCGGCTCCGGCGGCGAGTCCTCCCTCGCCTATGCTCAAGCCCTTGTTGCGCAGGAGCCAGCACAGCGGCACGCTGGCCATCAGGAACGCACCGATGACGATCTGCGCGCCGGCACCCGAGAGCCGCGTATAGAGCCAGGCGCCGAGTACGCACGTGGGCACCGCGGCTGCGAGCACGATCAGCGCAGGTCTGAACTCGATCAATCTGCGGAAAGCGGCGATGCGGCCGGCATTGACGATGAAAGAAGCGATCGACATGACCGGCACGACCGGCTCGGGCCCCAGGATCGGGACCAGCACGAGCGGCATGAGAATGCCGGTGCCGTAGCCAGCGATGCCGCCGATTACGGCAGTGACGAGCGCCGCGCCGGCGACGAGCGCCAGTTGCAAAAGCGAAAAATCGTCGAGGATGGGAGACCCCCTAGCGCGTCGCCCGTTTCAGGTCCGCAGGAGAAATCAGCACCGAGAACCGCTCGCACCAAATGATGACGCTGGGATATTTGGAAAGATCGACGCCGGCCGGGATTGGATAGCGCTGGCTGCCCTTGAAAGCGCGCAGGCCGCCGAGATCGACATACATCACGTCCTTGAGATCGCCGTTCTGGCGAATGTCCGCCTTGGGCACCAGATAGACGCGGTAGACGGGGCCGGGGCCAACCTCGAAGTCGGGCTCGAGAAACACGGTCTTTTCGTAGACGCTGACCTTGCCCTTGCCCCAGTGGACCGGGTCCGAGGGATTGGCGTGAATGAACATGCCGGTCGCGACCAGCGGCGAGCGGTCGGTTTCGGTCAATTGCTCGGCAGCGGGCGGCGGCGGGAAGACATAAGGGAAAAAGAAAAATCCGAGCGCGACGCCGAATCCGGTGCCGAGAAGGCCGCCCAGAATAAAGATCGCCAGCCCGCGCCAGAAACCGCGCATCCCTTCCCCACCCCGATTCTGTATACAACCGGAGATTAAACAGCCTTGGCGCGCGCGTCACCCTGCTCGCGCGACTGTGATCGCATTCTGGATGATGGAAGCGATGCGGTCCGGTGCAGCCGGAAAGCCATCCGCGATCCATGCTTCTTCCGCCGCTTCCAGCGCCTTGCCCAGTGCGGGGCCCTTTTCCACGCCGTGCGCGATGAAATCCTTGGCCGCGAGCGGAAATTTGGGCGGCGTCCAGCTTTCTGGCAGTGCAACAAGATCGCCAGCGGTGGTTTCGCCGTTCCCGGCGCCGGAGCGCACCAAGGCGACCAATACGCGGTCGCGGTAGTCGTCGGCGCCGACCCGATAGAGCAATACGCGCGCCTCGGCTTCGCCGAAGCCCGGCCCGATCCGCCATGCCTCGCCGATCGAGCGCAGACGCCGGTCCTCATCGTTGGAAAGCCGCAGCCGCTCGCGTAGCCGCGCCGCGTCGTCGACGGTGCGCACCATGAGCGCGCCCAGGCGCCGCACCGGGTCCGGCGGCAGCTTCAACGTGCGTTCAATCCCGGCGAGCCGCGCCAGCGCGCCGAGGTCGGGGACGCCGAGCACCCGGTCGAGAATACCCGAGTCGGTCATGATCGCGGCGGTTTCGGGCGCGCGCTTGGCCTCCATCAGCTTCAGGATTTCGACCCGCACGCGCTCACGCGACAAGCGCTCGAGTTCGTCGCGCGCGCGGATGCAGGCGGAAAGTCCCGCCTGGTCCGGCGCGCCATCGGCATAGCCCGCGAAAAAGCGGAAGAAGCGGAGCGCGCGCAGATAATCCTCGGCGATGCGGGTCGCCGGATCGCCGATGAAGCGCACGCGCTTCGCCCCGATGTCCGCAAGCCCACCGACGAAATCGATCACCTCCCCGTCGCGTTTGAGGAACAGCGCGTTGATCGTAAAGTCGCGCCGCTCCGCGTCCGCTTTCCAGTCGCGGCCGAAGCTCACCTTGGCGTGGCGACCGAAGGTCTCGACGTCCTGGCGCAGCGTCGTGACTTCGAACGGCTTGCCGTCCACGACGACGGTCACGGTGCCATGTTCGATGCCGGTGGGAACCGGATTGAAGCCGGCCTTGCGTGCGCGGCGCACGACCTCGTCGGGCACCGCCGTAGTCGCGAGATCGATCTCGCCGACCGGGAGACCGAGCAGCGTATTGCGCACCGCACCGCCGACCACGCGCGCTTCCTCGCCGTCCTTGTCGAGCACTGAAAGCAGCCGCTCAAGCGGACCGGCCGTCAGCCAGGGCACTTTTTCCGGCGACAGGCGCTGGCTCGCGCCGCTCATTTGATCCGGCCGGGCACAAGGCGGCCGTCTTCCATGTGCGCGGGCTCATAGACCCCGGTGGGCGGCGCACCGCCGAAATGGGCGAAGAAGATCAGGCCGCCGATCACCAGAGCAAGGCCGGCGATGGCGAGCGACATCAACATGCGCGCGTGCCAGTGCGCGCTGTCGCGCGCGTCGCGTCGGGTGGACATGAGCACGAGCGCGTAGATCGCGAACGGCGCGAAGAACAGGAGTAGTTCGACCAGGACGGTGCGGGCCATCAGCGATACAGCCGTTCATAGAGATTGCGGAGAATACCCGCGGTCGCGCCCCAGATGTAGCGCTCACCGAAGGGCATCGCATAGTAGCTGCGCTGCTTGCCGCGCCACTCACGGGAATGGCGGGCGTGGTTGTCGGGCGACATGAGAAAGGCAAGCGGCACTTCGAACGTATCCTCGACCTCGGATGGATTGAGCTGGAGCTCGAAACCGGGCTCGATCACGGCCACGACCGGCACGATACGAAAGCCGGTGCCGGAGAGATAGGCGTCGAGATAACCGAGCGGGGTGGCGTGACGCGCAGCGAGCCCGATCTCTTCCTCGGCTTCGCGTAGCGCAGTCGCGAGCGGATCGGGATCGGCCGGATCGATCTTGCCGCCGGGAAAGGCAACCTGGCCGGCATGGTCGGGAAGCTCGCTCGAGCGTTTCGTCAGCAGCACGGTCGGCTCGGCGTGCCCGATGATCGGAACCAGCACGGCCGCATGCCGCGTTGGCACGCTCGCCATGAATTCTGCGATCTCCGGCGAAAGCTCATGGTCGCCGCGCGGGAAGCGCATGGAGGGATCGAACAGGCGTTCGGGCGGAGCCTTGTCCAAACGCTCGCGTGCACGCGCGACGAAAGCATCAACCGCGGCCGGCCATTCGACCGTATTGGTGGAGGTTTTTTTCGATCGGAGCATCATGATTCCGCGAGCGCCGATTCAGGTGCCATGGGGAAGAATAGCCCGCTCGAAGCCACGCCGAACATGCGCTTGCCGTCGATCTCCCGCACTTCGCCGATCTCCACGAGCTCGAGGAAAACGGCCCGCGTCACCCGCGCCCACAGATCGCGGCGGACATGCAGATAGGGCTTAATACCGCCGGTGCCAGTTTCAGGTTCGAAGCGCAGATTGTGGTCCGAATCGCAGCGGACCATGTCGTCCACGTTGGTGCGGAACACGAGGGACCGATTCGCGCCTTCGTCCTCCAACTCGAACTCGACGGCCTGGAACGGTGCGTCATCGACGCGGATGCCGATCTTCTCCACAGGCGTGACAAGGAAATAGCGCTCGCCCTCCCGCTTCAGGACCGAGGCGAACAGGCGCACCAGTGCCGGGCGGCCGATCGGCGTGCCGAGATAGTACCAGGTGCCGTCGGCGGCGATGCGTATGTCGAGATCGCCACAATAAGGCGGATTCCAAAGGTGCACGGGCGCTGGGCCGCGGCGCTTGCCTACCGCTGCAGCGACTGATTCCAGGCCCCTGGCACTCTGCGCAGCCATCTGCTCCTCGGCCACAATCGCTCGCAAATGCTTGATCCGCGGCATCGAATTTACCGGCTAACAGTTACATATATGCAGCCCTGCTACCGCAAGACCTCCCGCACTGCCATGATTGTGGTTGAGTCGGCAGGTTTCTTGGGCTTTGGCGCTTTGCCGCGCATGGTTTTTGCATCGCCGGGGTTCTCGAACAGAACCGGACAGTGGAGAAAACAATGAGCACCGCTACCGAAAATTTCGAGAGCCTGGACCAGGCGATCGTCCGCGCCGCCGAATCCACAGCCGCGCACGTGCGGGCGGCGCGTGCCTCGATCAGCGCGGTGATTTTCGGCCAGGAGCAAGTGGTCGATCTCGCGCTGGTCACCATTCTGGCCGGCGGTCATGCCTTGCTGATCGGCGTGCCGGGCCTGGCCAAGACCAAGCTCGTGGATACGCTTGGAACGGTGCTTGGGCTCGAGGCGCGGCGCATCCAGTTCACGCCGGACCTGATGCCTTCCGACATTCTCGGCTCCGAGGTGCTGGAAGAAAGCAACACCGGCAAGCGCGCGTTCCGTTTCATCAAGGGGCCGGTGTTCGCGCAACTTCTGCTCGCCGACGAAGTGAACCGCGCGAGCCCGCGCACGCAGTCGGCGCTTCTGCAGGCAATGCAGGAATATCACGTCACCATTGCCGGCCAGCGCCACGATCTACCGCGGCCGTTCCATGTGCTCTCGACGCAGAACCCGATCGAGCAGGAAGGCACCTATCCACTGCCCGAAGCCCAGCTCGACCGCTTCCTCATGGAGATCGACGTCTATTACCCGGACCGCGATGCGGAGCGGCGCATCGTGTTCGACACCACCGGCGTCGAGGAGAGCAAGCCGCGCCCTGCGATGAGCGCCGACGATCTGATTGCGGCGCAGCGGCTGGTGCGGCGCATCCCGGTCGGCCAGTCGGTGGTGGAATCGATCCTCAATCTCGTGCGCTCTGCGCGTCCCGGTCCGGACGCCGACGAGATCGCCAAGCTCATCGCCTGGGGGCCGAGCCCGCGTGCGAGTCAGGCTTTGATGCTTGCGGTGCGTGCGCGCGCGCTGCTCGACGGCCGGCTGGCGCCTTCGATCGACGACGTGATCGCGCTGGCCGAGCCCGTGCTCAAGCACCGCATGGCGCTTACCTTCGCCGCGCGCGCCGACGGCGAAACCGTCGAAGGCGTGATCGGGCGGCTCAAGGCAAGGCTCGCGTGAACGCCGCGCGGCGCGATCTCAATCGGGGTCCCGACGAGGCGACCGCGCGCGGCGCCGCCAATACGGCGCAGCGACTGGTGGCGGCGATGCCGCGCCTGGTACTCGAAGCGCGCCGCGTCGCCGGCTCGGTCTATCACGGCCTGCACGGCCGCCGCCGCGCCGGGCCGGGCGAGAATTTCTGGCAATACCGCCATTTCACGGATGGCGAGCCGGCGAACCGGGTCGACTGGCGGCGTTCGGCGCGCGACGACCATCTCTATGTGCGCGAGCGCGAATGGGAAGCGGCGCACACGATCTGGCTCTGGCCCGACCGCTCGCCATCCATGGTGTTCGCCTCGCCGCTGGTGTGGGAGACCAAGCTCGACCGCGCGCTGGTGCTCACATTTGCGCTAGGCGAACTGCTGGTGCGCGGCGGCGAACGCGTCGGCATCCCCGGCCTGATGCGGCCGACGGCGAGCCGCGCCGTCATCGACCGCATGGCCGATGTCATCGTACACGCCGCGGAGACGCCGGCGAGCCTGCCCCCCGCCTTCGCGCCCGGCGCACGTGAAGAAGTGGTGCTGCTCGGCGATTTCTGGAGCCCGACGAAAGAAGTGACTGGCATGATCGCGAGCCTGGGCGCCCGCGGCGCCGGCGGGCACCTCGTGCAGGTGGTCGATCCGGCCGAAGAGACCTTCCCCTATGGCGGCCGCATCGAGTTCCAGGAGCCCGAGGGGCTGGGCTCCATCACCATCGGCCGCGCCGAAGCGTGGAAGGACGATTTCATCCGCCGCGTCGCGCTGCATCGCGACGCCATCCGCGCCGAGGCCAAGCGGCTGGGGTGGAGCTTTGCTGTGCACCGCACCGACCGGCCCGCGAGCGAGCTCGTGCTCGCGCTGCATTCCCGCATCGGTGCTTCGAATGACACGCTCGCCGGACGCCGCCAGACCACCACGATGACGAACGAGGCGGTCGCATGATCGCCGGGCTTCCGATCGGCTTCACCTCGCCGCTGCTCTTGCTGGCGCTTCTGGCGTTGCCGATCCTGTGGTGGCTGTTGCGGCTCATCCCGCCGCGGCCGCGGCGCATCGCCTTTCCGCCGACGCGCATCCTCATGGAGATCGAACCCAAGGAGGAGACGCCGGCGCGGACGCCCTGGTGGCTGACGCTGCTGCGGCTGTTGCTGGCGGGCTTGATCATTATCGCCGCCGCCGGCCCGGTGTGGAACCCGCCGGTGCCGGGCGCGCGCGACCGCGGGCCGATCGCGCTGATCGTCGATTCCGGCTGGGCCGCGGCGGCCCAGTGGAACGAGCGCATGCGGGCGGCCGAGGCGATCGTCACGCGTGCCGAAACCGAGAGCCGCGGCGTCGCGGTAATCGGCACCGGCACACCGGCCAAGGAATTCTCGTTGCAGAGACCGGGCGAGGCGCGCGAGACGCTGAAGCTGCTCGCCCCTGCCGCGCACACGCCTGACCGCAGCGAGATTCTCGCGCCGCTGTCGCGCCTGCTGCGCGCCAGCGGCGACCTCACGGTGGTGTGGCTCAGCGACGGCGTCGATCTCGGCGACGGCGCAGTCTTCATCGAGGAACTGAAAAAGATCGCGGGCGACCGCGTGGTGGCGGTGAACGGCGGCATCGCGGGCGCGCTCGCGCTTGTAGCTGCCGACAACGCCGCGGGTGCGCTCTCGGCCAAAGTCTTGCGCGCCGACCCGACGGCCCCCGCGCGCGGCATCGTGCGTGCGCGCGACCTGCGCGGGCTCGCGCTCGGCGACGCGACCTTCGAATTCTCCGGCGCCGCCACCGAAATCGAGGCGCGCTTCGATCTGCCGGTCGAGATCCGCAACGATATCGCGCGGCTGGAAATTCTCGGCGAGCGTTCGTCGGGCGCGGTGCAACTGCTCGACAAGCGCTGGCGGCGCAGGACGGTCGGCGTGATCTCGGGCGCCACCGCCGATACCGCCCAGCCGTTGCTGGCGGCCACCTATTATCTGTCGCGCGCGCTCGGGCCGTTCGCCGATGTGCGGATCGCCGATAGCGGATCGCCGAGCGAAGCGATCAACCGTTTCATCGATCAACGCATCCCGTTGCTGGTGCTGTCCGACGTCGGCACCATCGTGCCGGCCTCGCGCGAGCGGCTGGCGCGCTGGATCGACGGCGGCGGCATGCTGATCCGCTTCGCCGGGCCGCGCCTGGCGGCGGCCAATGACGACGATCTGGTGCCCGTGCGGCTCAGGCGCGGCGGCCGCGTGCTCGGCGGCTCGCTTTCCTGGGAACAGCCGCAGAAGCTCGGCAGCTTTTCGCGCGAGGGACCGTTCAACGACTTCGCGGTGCCCGACGACGTGATCGTCACGCGCCAAGTGCTGGCCGAGCCGGACGGACAACTACCGGAACGTACCTGGGCATCGCTCGCGGACGGTACGCCGCTCGTGACCGCGGCTCGGCGCGGGCGCGGCCTGATCATCCTGTTCCACGTCACCGCCGACACGTCCTGGTCGAACCTGCCGATCTCCGGCGTCTTCGTCGACATGTTGCGGCGGACCGTGGCGCTCGCCGGCACCGCGGGCGGCGTGACCGAAGTGCGCCCCGCCGCCGAGCGCGGCCCGGCGCCCACCATCGCGCCGACTCGCTTGCTCGACGGCTTCGGCGCCTACACGGCGCCCGCACCGACCGTGAAGCCGGTGCCGGCCGATTTCACCGGCCGCGCGATCGCCGATCACCCGCCCGGCTTTTATGGCCCGCCCGAAGGACTGTTTGCGGTGAACACGCTGGCCGCCGCCGACCGGATGAAGCCACTCGACTTCGCTCCACTCGCCGGACAGGTCGAGGCCTATCGCCAGGGTGAGCCGCTCGATCTGCGCTCCTATGTGCTGGTCGCGGTGCTGTTGCTGATCCTGCTCGATGCCCTGATCGTGCTCTTCCTCGCGGGCGGGCTTTCTCGCATCGCGTGGCGTCGCGCGGCGGCCGCGGTGTTAGTCGGCTGCGCCGTTCTACTCGGAACGCCGCAATTCGATCCGCTGCGCGCGCAGGATTCCTTCGACGTGCGCGCGGCGCTGCAGACGCGGCTCGCCTATGTCGTCACCGGCGATACCGAGACCGACGCCGTGAGCCGCGCGGGCCTCGAGGGTCTGTCGCAATTCCTCCAGCAGCGCACCGCGCTCGAGCCCGGCGATCCGATGGGCATCGATCTGGCGCGCGATGAGCTGGCGTTCTATCCGATGCTGTATTGGCCGATCGTGCCGACCGCGGCCAAGCCCGACGCCGCGACGCTGACACGCATCGATACGTATATGAAACAGGGCGGCACGATCCTATTCGACACCCGCGATGCCTTCACGGCGATTCCGGGACGGCCCGGCGAAGTATCGCCGGCGCTGGCACGGCTGCGGGAAATCCTCGCCTCGCTCGACATCCCGGAGCTCGAGCCGGTCCCGCGCGACCACGTGCTGACCAAGGCGTTCTATCTGCTGCGCGACTTCCCGGGCCGCTACAACACCGGCACGCTTTGGGTCGAGGCGCAGCCCGCGGGCGAAGACGAGACGCGGCCGGCGCGGCCGGGCGATGGCGTGTCGCCGATCATGATCACGTCGAACGATTTCGCCGGCGCCTGGGCGGTGGCCCGCGACGGCCAGCCGTTGCTACCGCTGGTGCCCGGCGAGCCGCGGCAGCGCGAGTTCGCCTTCCGCGTCGGCGTCAATGTCGTCATGTACGTGCTGACCGGCAACTACAAGGCCGACCTGGTGCACGTGCCGGCTATGTTAGAGCGGTTGGGGCAGTAGGATGGCTTTCGGTCTCGCCTTCGATCCGCTCGTTTCGCTCTCGGTGCTGATCGGCGCCACGGTGGCGGCCGTGCTGGTTGTGGCGCTCCTGCTGCTATCGCGCTCGCGCGGCGCGCTGGT
>DATBTC010000102.1:0-11401 GCA_036559465.1 Xanthobacteraceae bacterium | reverse complement strand
CATGTCGCCACCGGTGTTCCGCTCGAGGGCAAGGATGTCCTTGAGGTGGGGTGCGGCCGAGGCGGAGGGGCTTCCTATATAGCCCGCTATCTTCATCCGCGGAAAATGATGGGAGTCGATATCGTTGCTTCAGCAATACGTTTCGATCGAAAGCATTACGCGGCTCAGAAAAATCTCCAGTTTTTCGAGGCGGACGCTCACAAACTTCCGTTCGAAGACGACTCTTTCGATGCAGTCGTGAATATCGAATCGGCCCAGCACTACAAGGATGTCGACCGGTTTTTCTCGGAAGTGCATCGGGTGCTGAAGCCGGGAGGGTATCTTCTTATTGCTTATTTCGAAGACCCGGAGAAAGCGGTGTTTCCCCGGCAGGCTCTTGCACGATCAAAGCTGCACAAAGTGCGGGAAGAGGACATTACCGAAGGCGTGGTGCGAGCGATGGACCTGGACAGTTCACGCAAGCAACGATTGGCGCAAAAACTTTCGCCGCGCATCTTGGACAAGCTCGCCGTCGAATTTGCCGGAGTTCGCGGCACCGATCTTTATAATGACTTTGCTTCGGGCGCTTACCCGTATTTTTATTTTATCTATCGGAAGTGACTTTTTGGCGCTGGAAAGCCAGACGGCTACTTTCCTCGCGCTAGACGTATCGCCTCCCACACGCGCGCAGGGGTCGCCGGCATTTCAAGATCGGTGACGCCGAGCGGTGCGAGCGCGTGCAGCAGCGCGTTCATCACGCATGCGAGGCTCGGCGTGATGCCGCTTTCGCCGCCGCCTTTCACGCGCAGGGGGTGGCGCGAGGTCGGATCCTCGGCGAGCGCGACTTCGAAGCTCGGCAGCGTGTCGGCGCGCGGCAGCGCGTAATCCATGAAGCTGCCGGTGAGAACCTGGCCGGTGTGCGGCTCGTGCACGGCGATCTCGAACAGCGCCTGGCCGATACCCTGCGCAATGCCGCCATGCACCTGGCCGTGGAGAATGAGCGGGTTGATCGGCTGCCCGACGTCGTCGACAGAGGTATAGCGCACGATTTCGATCGCGCCGGTCTCGGGATCGACTTCGAGCTCGCAAATCGCGGCGCCCGTCGGGTGGGTCGGCATGCGGCCGGTGAAACTGGCTTCGCCGCTTAGCTTCTCTGCGCCGCTTAGCTTCTCTGCGCCGCTGGCCTCGATCGCGCGCGCGATGTCGAAGAGCGAGAGCGAGCGGTTCGACCCCGGCACCTGATACAGCCCGTTCTTGAACACGAGCGAAGCCGCGTCGGCCTCCAGCAGCGCGGCCGCGGCCTCGCGGGCGCGGTCGCGGATTTTGTGCGATGCCTCCAGCATCAGGGCGCCAGCGAAGCGCATGGAGCGGTCGGAATGGCTGCCGCCACCAACTGCCACCAAGCGCGTATCGCCGGTGACGAAGTGAATGAGATCGGGCGCGACACCCAACTCGTCGGCCATCACCTGGGCGAAACTCGTCTCGTGTCCCTGGCCGGTCGATTGGGTGCCGACCACGACCTCGACGACGCCCTCGGGCAGGATCGTCGCCTGCACGCGCTCATGCGGTGCGCCGACGGGAGACTCAATGTAATTGGCAAGGCCGATGCCGGCGAGGCGGCCGCGCGCCGCGGTGTGCTCGCGTCGTTTCGCGAACCCGGCCCAGTCGGCGAGTGAAAGCGCCTGGTTCATATTGGCGAGAAAATCGCCGCTGTCGATATTGATGCCCGTGGCCGCCCGATAGGGAAATTGCGTGCGCGCGACGAGATTGCGCCGTCGCAGCTCGATGCGATCGATTCCGAGCCGCGTGGCCGCGATATCGAGCAGCCGCTCGATGATGAATGTCGCCTCCGGCCGGCCGGCGCCGCGATAGGGCGCGGTCGGAGCGCTATTGGTCATGACGCCGCGCACGCGCAAGTGGGCCGCAGCGATGTCATAGACGCCGGCGATGACGCGGGGCGCGTTAGAGAGAGGTACATAGGAGACGGGCAGGCCACCAACGTTGAACAGAATATCGGCCTCGAGCGCGCGAATGCGTCCGGATTTATCGAGCGCGATGCGCGCCTTGGCCAGCGAGTCGCGGCCCTGATAATCGGTGAGAAAGGCTTCGGAACGGTCGCTGGTCCAGCGCACCGGCCGCCCGACGCGGCGCGCGGCCCAGGTCACCACGACTTGCTCCGCATAAATATTAGAGCGCGGTCCGAAGCCGCCGCCCACGTCGGGGCAGACGACATGGACGTGTTCGAGCGCGACGTTGAGCGCTTGGGCCAGATATTCACGCTGGCGGACCGCGCCCTGGCTGCCGGCGATCATCAGATAAGTGTCGGCCTTCGAGTCATAGCTGCCGATCGCCGCACGCGGCTCCATCTGCGAGTTGACGATGCGCTGGCTGCGAAATACGTGCTCGATCAAGATCTCGGCTGCGGCGAATGCGGTTTCTGTCGTGGCGCGGTCGCCAAACTCGCCTTCGACCGCGATATTGTTACGCGCAGCCTCCCAAAGCAGCGGCGCGCCGGGCGCGATTGCTTCGCGCACATCCGTGACAGCGGGCAGGGGTTCGTAATCGACGCTTATCTTTTCAGCTGCGTCGCGCGCAGCGAAGATCGTTTCCGCCACGACCACGGCGACCGCCTCGCCCATGTGCCGCACGCGCTCGATTGCCAAGGGAAAATGCGGCTCGTCGAGCACGGGGCAGCTCGCGGTGCTGGTGAAGGCGGGCTGGTCGTGGTGAATGGTGTGCCGAGGAACCGGCACATGCCGGATGCCTTTGCAGCCGTCCGCCAGATAGTCGGCGCCGGTGAACACGGCGAGCACGCCGGCGGAACGTTTTGCCGCACCCGTATCGATCCCGCGGATGCGCGCGTGGGTGTGCGGCGAGCGGACGAACACCGCGTAGGTCTGATCCGGTAGTGCGAAGTCGTCGGTGTAGCGTCCGCGTCCGCGCACGAGACGCAAATCCTCAAAGCGGGGCAGCGGCTGGCCGACATAGCGTGGGAGGGCAGGGTTGCGGTCGGTCACATCTGGCTCGAAAGACTGATCCGCGTTTCCCCGTCCGGCCAAGCTACACTATCATTCACTCCGGTTGATGAGCCAGCGACGCGCTGCCGCGGGAAGGGACTGCGATGAAGATCCGTGCGGCGGTGGCGCGAGAGGGAAATCCACATCCCCGTTTTGAAGATGTCGAGCTCAGCGGGCCGCGCGCGGACGAAGTGCTCGTGCGCATGGTGGCGACCGGCGTTTGCCACACCGATCTCAAGGCCGCTTCGGTGTTCGCCTTCGTGCCCCGGCCGGTCGTGCTCGGGCACGAGGGGGCCGGAGTGGTGGAGCAGGTGGGCGCGGCGGTCACCAAGGTCGTTCCTGGCGACCATATGGTGCTGTCTTTCTCCTATTGCGGCCATTGCCGGAGCTGCCGCGAGGGCGAGCCGGCCTATTGCCACGAGCAGTTTGCGCTGAATTTCCTCTGCAACCGTCCGGACCACAGCCAGCATCTGTCGTGCGCCGGCGCGCCGATTCACGGTGATTTCTTCGGGCAGTCGTCGTTCGCAACGCATGCCATCGCCACCGAGCGCAACGTGGTGAAGGTCAGGAAAGATGCACCGCTCGAGCTGCTCGGCCCGCTCGGCTGCGGCATCCAGACCGGAGCAGGCGCGATCCTGAACGATTTCAAGATTCGCTCCGGGCAGTCGCTGGCGGTGTTCGGCGTTGGCAGCGTCGGTCTGAGCGCGGTGATGGCGGCGCGCATCGCGGGCGCGAGCCGCATCATCGCGGTCGATCGTCATCCGCACCGGCTCGAATTGGCGAGCGAGTTCGGCGCCAACGACACGCTGCTCGCGGGCGGCGAGCCGGTCGCTGCTGAGATCATGCAGCTGACCGGCGAGGGGGTGGACTTCGCGCTCGATACCAGCGGCGCGCCGCAGGTGATGCGCGACGCGATCGACGTGCTGGCGCCGCGCGGCACTTGCGGGTTCGTTACCGGGCCGCAAGGCGACCTACTTGGCGTTCCAGTGCGGAACATTCTCTTGGGGCGCAAGATCCGCGGCATCATCGAGGGCAACAGCAATCCGGATCTGTTCATTCCGATGCTGGTCGATCTGTTCATGGCGGGACGCTTGCCGTTCGACCGTTTCGTGCGCTTCTACGATCACGAGAAGATCGCCGAGGCCTTCGCCGACACCGAGTCGGGCAAGACCATCAAGCCCATTCTTCGTTTCGCTTGAGTCAGTGCATCGACCGCATCGACGCGCCGACGCCGAAATAGGCCCCGACGATCGCTCCGAGTGCGGCGGCCCAGCCGATGGCGATCAGTTTTCCCCGGTTGGCGGCGACATGGCAGCTTTCCTCCCGGCCGGCGAGAGCGCGGGCGATTTGCCGGTGCCGCCGCAAGCCGAGATCCTTGAAGGCGCGAACGGCAAGCTTGTTGCGGCGGTGGCCCTGGGCCACCCGGACCGCGGCGAGGGCGCGCTGGTTATGGAAATTGCCCACCAGCGCCTCCCTCGGTCCGCAAGGGTCGACGTGGTCTACGTAAACGTCGTTGGAGAACGCGAGGCAGCTCGGGTCACGGTTGAGATAAGGGAGAATCACGGTTTCCCAATCGCCGAGCCTGAAGCGGCCGGCGGGAAGGGCGCTTCTACGCGCGGCTGCCGAGGTGCCGAGCATGGATGTCGGCATGGCATTGGCCGGATGGACGCACTCGGCAAATGCCAGGAAGAAGTTCGCCCAGCTCCACGGATCCGCCGAGGTGTCGTTGCGGCCGAGGACTTTAATTGCTGCGAGCGAGGGATTGGCGGCGAACAGGTTGCGAACCGTGACGATGAAGCGCGGCCCAGGGATCGCGTGTTCCTCGAACAGCACGACGATATCGGTATCCGCCATCGCGCCGATCTCGCAGCGCAAGTGAAAGGCGCTCTCGCCAGCATCGCGGATGTGCTCGATCCTTCCCGCTTTTTGCAAAGTTTCGGCATCGAGCGTCCCGCCGGCCGCGGTGCCGTCGAGAACGACCAGCCGGTCGGATGGTCCAAGCTGGTCGCGGAGTGCAGCCATAAGAGGGCCCATACCGCCGATGCCGTGCGGAGCGGTCACGAAGACGCCGATGGTTGGCAACGCACCAGTGTGCGGAGGCTTAGAGAGCGGGCGGTCGCCCGTCACCGGGTTCGGATCGCTCATGATCGCCATTTCGACCGCACCAGACCAAGGAACGTCAAGTTCTCGCTAGCTCCCGTGTGGCCAAAAAGCCACGTCTGTTCAAAAGGTCACAGTCTTAGGGAGTTTGATTGAAGTACATTTGGCGATGCGATAACCTGCTTCTTGCTGGATTCTTTGGGGGTCTGCCGTGAAGCTCAGGACATTGCTTTTTTCGACCACCGCGATTTCCACGCTGTGCGTCGCGCCGGCGCTTGCCGCGGACTTGCCGACGAAGGCGCCGGCTCCGGCTGCGCTGTTCAGCTGGACCGGATTCTATGTCGGCGGCAACTTGGGCGGCGTCTGGGGGCGGAGCACAGTCAGCGAGGATGTCTTCCTCGTGGGCAGCTTCACCAACAACCCGTCGGGCGTGATCGGCGGCTTCCAGGCCGGCTACAACTGGCAGGCGGGCAATCTCGTCTACGGCGTCGAGGCCGATATCGCGCTGTCCTCAGCGGAGCAGACCACGGACCTCGGCGGCGGTTTCTTCCACCGTAGCAGCCTGTCCGGGCTCTCCACGCTGCGCGGCCGCATCGGCATAGCCATGAGCCCGACGCTTCTATACCTCACCGGCGGCGCCGCATTCGCCTGGCTCAAGCACGAACAGGTCGACTTCTCCGGCACCGCCAGCCGCGGCTCGACCGCCTGGGGCTGGACCATCGGCGCCGGCATCGAGCACGCCTTCGCCAATCGCTGGTCGATCAAGGCCGAATATCTCTACACGCGCTTCAACGATACGACCGGCCCGTCGCCCGTCGGCTACGTGTACCGGTTCAACGACGCCAACTCGGTGGCGCGCGTGGGCATCAATTATCGCTTCTAGTCCGCGCGACACGGGCGCAAGTTGAGTTGCGATGTCCCTCGCGCCCGTTACCTTCGCCGACCTGATCCTGCATCATGCGCTGACGCAGCCGGAGAAGCCGGCCCTCGTGCTTGCCGACCGCGTCGTCACCTACGGCATGGCCGCGCAAGGCATGCTGCGGGTCGAGCGACGGCTACGGGAGCTCAAGCTTCCGGCCGGCGCACTCGTCTGCGTCACGCTCGAAAGCCCGATCCGTCACATGCTCGTGGCGGCCGCGCTCTTTCGGCTCGGCCATCCGGCCATGTCGGCGTCTAGCCCGGCGAGCGTGATCACGCTCGCGCTTCCGGTCGCAGCCTATCTCGAAGGCCCGGGCGCGCCGCTCATTCCGGGGCAGCGCCAGGTGACAGTGACCGATGACTGGTTCGCCGGCGAGCCGGAATCCTTCTCTCCGCTTCCAGCCGGAGGCTATGCCGACGACGACGCTATCTGCCGCGTGGAGCTTTCCTCCGGCACCACCGGGCGGCCCAAGGCGGTGTCGCTCACACTCGGCGCGTTCAATCAATGGCTGGTCAATTATTCGCATTCAGTCGGCCAAGGCTATTGGGACCGGATGTTGTCGCTGCCGGGCCTGACCAATAGCTGGGGGTTCTCGCTCGCCGCGCACGTACTCAACCGAGGCAAGACGCTCGTGTTCGCCGACACGCCGCGCGACACCTTGCAGATGATTGCGCTCTATCAGGCCGACATGCTGGTAGCTTCGACGCAGCAGTTGCGCGAGCTGGTGCGCGAGCAGACCAACTCGCCGATCCCCTGCCCATCGCTGCGCGCGATAATGACCGGCGGCAGCCTGCTTGCGCCCGCGCTGATGACCGACGCACGCGCCAAACTGTGCAGCAACATCGTTTGCCAGTACGGTTCCACCGAGGCCGGCGCCACCGCCTTCGCCACGGTGGACAAGCTCGTCGCGATCGAGGGCGCCACCGGCTATGTGGCGCCGTGGGCGATCGTGCAGACGGTAGACGAGAACGAGCTGCCACTGCCGCCCGACACGGAAGGCAACCTGCGCATTCGCGCGACCTGCCAGGGCGATGCATACCCCCCCGGACGGCCAGACGCGCAATCGACCTTCCGCGACGGATGGTTCTACCCTGGCGACCGCGGACGGGTTCGTGCCGACGGCCTCCTCATCGTTACTGGCCGCGGGTCGGAGATCATCAATTTCGGCGGACTCAAAATCGCTCCGGAAATTATCGAGGACCTGCTCGCAGGTCATCCGTCCGTGCAGGAAGCCGCGGCGTTCAGCGCCAGGGGCGAGGGCGGCATCGAGGAGATCGTTCTCGCCATCGTTCCGCGCGGTCCGCTTGACGACCAGCAGCTCATCAATTGGTGCGCCGCGCGCAACATTCCCGTCGCCAAGATTTTTTTCGTCGAGACCTTGCCGAAAACCACGCTGGGCAAGTTCAACCGCGAGCTTCTTAGACAACAGCTCCTGGGCTGAACGCCTGCCAGCAGTTAGGCGCGCCCTATCGGTGGTTGCGCTGCATAGGAAAGCGCCACGCACAAAGCTTGTGCGCCGCGCCGGAGCCGTCCCACTTTCGACGTGGTAGCCGGGTGGGCAATCGGCTAGCCTCGCTCTAGTCAAAAGGGGCGGCGGAGCCGGTGAGTCAGCCGGCGTGAAGCGCCCGCAATCGGGAGAGCAAGATGAAAAATGGTTGGGTGAGCCGGTCCGTCGCGCTGCTCGCGACTGCGGCCGCGCTGACGTTCGCGGCGGCTGGAATCTCGGCCGCGCAGGAACTGAAGATCGCGTTGATCGCGGGCAAGACCGGCCCGCTCGAGGCCTACGCGAAACAGACCGAAACCGGTTTTATGATGGGTCTCGAATATCTCACCAAAGGCACGATGCGGTGGGAAGGCAAGAAGATCGTTGTCATCGTCAAGGACGACCAGATCAAGCCCGACCTCGCGCGCTCGCTGCTCGAGCAGGCGTACGCGGACGAGAAGGTCGATATCGCGGTCGGCACCACGTCGTCGGCCGCCGCGCTCGCCATGCTGTCGATCGCGCAGGATTACAAGAAGGTGCTCCTGGTGGAGCCCGCGGTCGCCGATGCGATCACCGGTGACAAGTGGAACCGCTACATTTTCCGCACCGGCCGCAACTCGACGCAGGACGCTTACGCCGCCGCGGCGTCGTTCCCCAAGACCGGCGAAGTGAGCGTCGCGACGCTGGCGCAGGATTACGCCTTCGGCCGCGACGGCATCGCGGCGCTGAAGGCCGCGCTTGCCGCGATCCGGCCGAACGTGAAGGTAGTCTCGGAGGAATATGCGCCGCAGACCACGACGGACTTTACCGCCTACGCGCAGCGGCTGTTCGACGCGCTCAAGGATAAGCCGGGCCGCAAGGTGATCCCGATCATCTGGGCCGGGCCGCACCCGCTACCCAAGATCGCCGCGCTCGACCCCAAACGCCTGGGCATCGAGCTTGCGCCCGGCGGAAACATTCTGCCGGTGATGCAGCTCTACAAGGACTATCCTGGCATCGAAGGTGCGATCTACTACTACTGGGGCTTCCCGAAGAACGACATGAACACGTGGCTGGTGGCCGAGCACCAGAAGCGCTTCAACGCGCCGCCCGACTTCTTCACCGCCGGCGGTTTCGCGGCGGCGTCGGCCGTGCTCGCGGCGTTCAAGGCCGCGGGCTCGAGCGACAGCGAGGCGCTCATCAAGGCGATGGAAGGGCTCTCCTTCGATACGCCCAAGGGCAAGATGACCTTCCGCAAGGAAGACCATCAGGCGGCGCAGGACATGTACCACTTCAAGGTCAAGGCCGACGCCAAGGGCAACGACCTGCTCGACCTCGTCGCCACGATCCCGGCCGCGGACATGCCGATCCCGGTCCGCAACAAGCGATAGCCCGCCCGCACCGGCGATGGCATCCTCTCAGGCGAAGGCGGAGTTCCGCCTTCGCTTTTTCTTTGGCGCACGATGAACGCGACCGCACCGGTTCTGGAAACGCAGGGGCTGACGATCCGCTTCGGCGGGCACGTGGCTGTGAACGCGGTGAGCTGCGCATTCCGGCCCGGCAGCCTCACGGCCATCGTCGGGCCGAACGGGGCGGGGAAGACCACCTATTTCAATCTGATTTCGGGCCAGCTTGCGGCGAGCGCGGGCCGGGTGTTCGTCAAGGGCGAAGACGTGACGCGGCTGACGGCCTCGGCGCGCACACGGCGCGGGCTCGGGCGCGCGTTCCAGCTCACCAATCTGTTTCCCAATTTGAGCGTGTTCGAGAACGTACGGCTCGCGGTGCAGGCGCAGGCCCGCGCGGGGCTCGATCTACTGCATCTGTGGAGCGACCGGCGCGACCTGATCGCGGCGGCCGACGCGATCTTGCAGCGCGTGCGGATCAGCGACAAGCGCGATATTGTCGCCGGTGCGCTGCCGCATGGCGACCAGCGCAAGCTCGAAGTGGCGCTTTTGATCGCGCTCGAACCCGACGTCTTCATGTTCGACGAACCGACTGCGGGCATGTCGGTCGACGAAGTGCCTACGATTCTCGACATCATCGCCGAGTTGAAGCGCGACGGCACCAAGACCATCCTGCTCGTCGAGCATAAGATGGACGTGGTGCGCTCGCTCGCGGAACGGATCATCGTGCTGCACAACGGCCAGCTCGTCGCCGACGGGCCACCCGCGGAAGTGATGGCGTCCGATATCGTTCGCGAGGCGTATCTGGGGCAGGAGCTCGGCGATGAGTGATTTGCTCACGCTCGAAGGCGTGCACACGCACATCGGCCGCTATCACATCCTGCAGGGCGTCAATCTGGTAGTGCCGCGCGGCGGCTTCACGGTGCTCCTGGGCCGCAACGGTGCGGGCAAGACCACGACGCTGCGCACCATCATGGGCCTGTGGCGCGCCTCGCATGGCCGCATCCGCTTCGGCGGCGAGGATTTCACCGCGCGGCCGACGCCGGATATCGCGAGCGCCGGCATCGCTTACGTTCCGGAAAACATGGGCATTTTCACCGGGCTCACTGTGCGGGAAAATTTCGTGCTCGCCGCGCGCGCGGGCCGCATCGAGCCCAAACGAATCGAGTGGATTTTCTCGCTGTTCCCCGCGCTCGAGCGCTTCTATGGGCTGGCCGCCGGCGCGCTCTCCGGCGGGCAGAAGCAGATGCTCTCGATCGCTCGAGCGCTGATCGAGCCGCGCGAATTGATCCTGGTGGACGAGCCGACCAAGGGGCTGGCGCCCGCGATCGTGAACAACATGATCCGCGCCTTTCGCGAGGTGAAGAAGGCCGGCGCCACTGTGTTGCTGGTCGAGCAGAATTTCATGGCCGCGCGCATGCTCGGCGACACGGTCGCGGTGATGGACGATGGCCGCGTGGTGCACCACGGCTCTATGGCGGAGCTGGCGCGCGATCACGCGCTGCAGCAGCGGCTTCTCGGCCTGCATCTGGAGACGCATTCATGAGCGACACGGCCGTGCCCGCCAAGGATGAAGTGCGCGTATCCGCGCCGCGCTTCGACTGGATTCCGGTGCTGCTGGTGCTCGGAGTGGCGCTCACAGCATTGCCGCTGGTCGGCAGCTTCCCAACCTGGGTCACGCTCACCGCCGCTGCGCTCGCCATGGGCATGATGATCTTCATCATGGCCTCGGGGCTCACGCTGGTGTTCGGCCTGATGGATGTCATCAATTTCGGCCACGGCGTTTTCATTTCGCTCGGAGCCTATATGAGCCTCCTGGTGCTGTGGCCACTTTCCGGCTGGGTGAATTCGCCCTCGGTGGCGCTGAACGTCGGCGTGCTGCTCTTGTGCATCTTGCTCGCCATGACGGCGACCGGCCTGTTCGGCTGGGCTTTCGAGCGCGTGATCGTGCGGCCGGTCTATGGCCAGCATCTCAAGCAAATTCTCGTCACCATGGGTGGGTTGATCGTGGTCGAGCAATTGATCCACGTATTCTTCGGCGCCAGCCCGATAACCATCGCGTTGCCGGAGACGTTCCGCGGCGCGCTCTCGCTCGGGCCGCAGATCGTGTTGGAACGATACCGGCTGATCGCGGTGGCGATCGGGTTGGTGGTGCTGGCGATCATGCTGCTTGTGCTCAACCGCACGCGCATCGGCTTGCTGGTGCGCGCGGGCGTCGAGAACCCAGAAATGGTCGAGGCGCTCGGCTATCGCATCAAGCGGCTGTTCGTCGGCGTGTTCGTGGCGGGCTCGGCGCTGGCCGGGCTCGGCGGCGTGATGTGGGGCTTCTATCAACAGACACTCACCGCCGGCATGGGCATGCAGGTGCTGGTGCTGATCTTCATCGTCGTCATCATCGGCGGGCTCGGCTCGATCGGCGGTTGCTTGGTGGGCTCGCTGCTGGTGGCGTTGGTCGCCAACTACACCGCCTTTCTCGAGCCCAAGATCGCGCTGGTCTCAAACATTGGGCTGATGCTGGTGA
>DATBTC010000101.1:0-2564 GCA_036559465.1 Xanthobacteraceae bacterium | reverse complement strand
GGCGTCTACCAGGGCGTGCATATCGTCTCCTCGAAAAAATCGACCGGCTACACCGACTACCCGATGCCGGCGCATTACCCCGACTTTCCGAGCAGCACCCAAATGCTGCGTTACCTTGAAAACTACGCGCGCGACCGCGAGCTCGACCAAACAATCGAGCTCAATCGCCACGTCGTGCGCGCCGCCCCGCTGGCCGACGAAAGCTGGCAGGTAACGTTCGATAGCGGCGAAGAACGCACCTACAAGGGCGTCGTCGTCTGCAACGGCCATCACTGGGACAAGCGCCTGCCGCAGTACCCGGGCCGTTTCACCGGCTCGCTGATCCATTCGAAGGACTACAAGGAGCCCAAGCAGCTGCAGGGTAAGCGCGTGTTGGTCATCGGCGGCGGCAACTCCGGCTGCGACATCGCCTGCGAGTCGGCGCGCGTTGGCACCGCATGCGATCTGAGCCTGCGCTCGGGCTACTGGTTCCTGCCGAAGACCGCTTTCGGCAAGCCGCTCTCCGATTTGCCGATCTGGAACCTGCCGGTGTGGCTGCAGCGGCTCATGCTGCGCGCGCTGGTCCGCGTCTTCATCGGCGACTACCGCCACTACGGGCTGCAGAAGCCGAACCACAAGCTGTTCGAGCGGCATCCGGCGTTCGGCACCGAGGTGCTCAACTACCTGCGCCAGGGGCGTATCAAGCCGCGCCCCGACATCGCGCGCCTCTCCGGCACCAAGGTGCATTTCACCGATGGCAGCGTCGGCGAGTACGACCTCATCGTCGCCGCGACAGGCTTCAACAATGCCCTTCCGTTCCTGCCGAAGAACCTGGTGTCGGTCGAGAACGACATCGTGCAGGTCTACGGCGGGGCGTTCCCGGATGCGGTGAAGAACCTCTACATCGTCGGCTGGGCGCAGCCGCGCAACGGCTTTGGCGCCATCATCTCGCCAGCGGCCAAACTTTACGCCGATATGATCGCTCTGCAGGACGAGATCGACCTGCCGCTCGGCTACGTCCTGAAGTGGCGTGGGCTCAAGGTGCCGACAACGCACCTCGTCGATCCCGGCTCGACGCGGCGCGTGATCTGGCTGGCGCACAAAGTGCTGCCGCTGTTGAAGCGGCGCGCGCGCATTATTGCCGAAAAGCACCCACGGCCGCCGTTCGACCCGTCGCTGTACGCGTTCGACGGACCCGACGGCGCGGTCGCCGTCAATGCCTAAGACCTATTTTCGCTGCGGAAGCGCTTAGCGCCGCACGCGCTCGCGGTGCGGGACGTCGGTTGGGAGCAATTCGCCGGTGCGCTCGCGATACGCCAGGCCCGAAACATACGGGTAAGCGTAGCCGCGATAGTAGAAATAGTTCACGCCGTTGGCGTTCGGGTCGCGGTAGCGGTACTTAACCTCGCCGGCCGGCGTGCGATAGAACTCGGCCTGGGCGGGCGACTGGGAAACGGCGAGCAGGGTCGCCACCGCGACAGCGGCCGAGCCCAGAGCAATAGCAATCCGCATTTTCTTCCTCGTTGATCCTGATGAGGACTTGCGGAACACAGCAAACTCCCCCCGCGCCCGCCTCATTTTGGGAAGGTAACAACGGTCGCTTAACTAAGGGTGACTGCAATGCCACGCCGGGCTGCCAATGCGCGCCGGACGGCCCGTCACAAGCGGCTTAGAGCCGTCGGAACATGACGAGAGCGTCGACGGCACCGAGGCGCGGGTGCCGGAAGGCGCCGGGCAGACGCCCAACGGTCTCGAACCCGAGGCTGTGCCACAGGTGCACGGCGTCCTCGTTGGTGCTGACGACGAAGTTGTATTGCATGGCCAGGAAGCCGCGCCGGAGCGCCGCCTCGAGTGAGTGCTCGGCCATCGCCCTCGCAATGCCGCGGCCACGCACTGCCGGGTCCGTCGTGTATCCGCAATTAGCGACGTGGGCGCCGCCGCCGCGCTGGTTGGCGCACAGGAAATAAGTGCCGACGACGCGCCCTTCCTGCTCGGCGACGAAGACCTCGTGTCCCGGACCCATCCAATAGGCGATGGCATCCGCCTCGCTCATGTCGCGCGGCAAGGCGTAGGTCTCGCCGGCGCGAACGGCTGGCTCGAGAATGCGCCAAATCTCGGCCCGGTCAGCCGTGGTCGCGGGCCGGATCAGCAGGGCCGGCGTCACGGGGCGTTTTCCTTCAGGAACAGGAACTTTTTTGTTATCATTAGCGTCATAAGGTGGAGGCTGCGTCCCCCAAGTTGCGGAGCATGAAATGGCCGCGCGTGCATACTGGAAGGGCTTCCTGCGCCTCTCCCTCGTATCGATCGCCGTCGAGATCTTCAACGCCGTCGAGTCGAAGTCGGAAATCTCCTTCCGGCAAATCCACAAGCCTTCCGGCCGGCGCATCAACTATACCAAGACGGTGCAGGGCATCGGCGAGGTGAAGAGCGCCGACATCGTCAAGGGCTACGAGGTCGACCAGGACACCTATGTGACGCTCGAGCCCGAGGAGATCGAGGCGGTCAAGCTCGAGAGCAAGAAGACGATCGACCTCGTCAAGTTCGTCGATGAGTCCGAAATCGACCCGCGCTATTTCGAGCGCCCC
>DATBTC010000100.1:0-14116 GCA_036559465.1 Xanthobacteraceae bacterium | reverse complement strand
TGTGCATCGGCGGCGGCATGGGCGCCGCTGGCCTGTTCGAAATCCATTGAGCGACGGCAGGAGGAAAAAATGGATCTCCGTTTCACCCCCGAAGAGAACGCCTTCCGCGAGGAAGTGCGCACGTTTCTCAAGGGCGCCCTGCCCGAGCCGATCCGCAAGAAGATGGTCGAGGGCCGCTCGCTGTCGAAGGACGACATCGTCACCTGGCAGCGCATCCTCAATAAAAAAGGCTGGGCGGTGACGAACTGGTCGAAGGAATGGGGCGGCACTGGCTGGACCCCGGTGCAGCAGCACATCTACCAGGAAGAGCGCGAGATGTTGCCGGCGCCCGATCCGCTGCCGTTCGGCGTCAACATGCTGGGGCCGGTGCTCATCGCCTTCGGCACCGACGCGCAGAAGAAGCGGTTTCTTCCGCGCATCGCCAATATCGACGACTGGTGGGCGCAAGGATTCTCGGAGCCGGGGTCGGGCTCGGATCTCGCCTCTCTCAAGACCACCGCCAAGCGCGGGGGCGACTTCTATATTGTCAACGGCCAGAAGACCTGGACTACGCTCGCGCAATACGCCGACTGGATTTTCTGCCTGGTGCGCACAGACGCCGCCGCAGGGAAGAAGCAGGAAGGTATTTCGTTCCTGCTCATCGACATGAAGAGCAAGGGCATCACGGTGCGGCCGATCCAGACCATCGACGGCGCGAGTGAAGTAAATGAGGTATTCTTCGACGACGTAAAAGTGCCGGTCGAAAACCTCGTAGGCCAGGAGAACAAGGGCTGGGATTACGCCAAGTTCCTGCTCGGCAACGAGCGTACCGGCATCGCGCGTGTCGGCATTTCGAAAGAGCGCATTCGCCGCGTAAAGCAACTCGCCGCGATCGAGCGCTCCGGAGACAAGCCGCTGATCGAAGATCCCGCCTTCCGCACCAAGATCGCGGCGGTCGAGGTGGAGCTGAAGGCGCTCGAGATGACGCTGCTGCGCGTCATCGCCGACGAGCGCACCCGGAAATCCAACCGGCCCAATCCGGCCTCGTCGATCCTGAAGATCAAGGGATCGGAGATCCAGCAGGCCATAACGGAACTCGCGCTCGAGGTGGTCGGGCCGTTCGCGCTACCCTACGAGCGCAACGAGGACGGTCGCCTCAAGAACGAGCCCTCCGACGGGCCGGAATGGGCAGCGCCGATCGCGCCGACTTATTTCAACTCTCGCAAGATCTCGATCTATGGCGGCTCGAACGAGATTCAGAAGAACATCATCGCCAAGGCCGTCCTGGGGCTCTGAAATATGGACTTCGAGTTGAGTGAGGAGCAGCGGCTCCTGAAAGAAAGCGTCGAGCGGCTGCTCGCTGACCGCTACGAGTTCGAAAAGCGCAAGCGCTACATGGCCGAACCCGAAGGCTGGAGCCGCGACATCTGGCGCCAATACGCCGAGCTCGGCGTGCTCGGCCTGCCATTCGACGAGAAGTTCGGCGGCTTCGGCGGCGGCCCGGTCGAGACCATGATCGTGATGGAAGCGTTCGGAAAGGCGCTCGCGCTCGAGCCGTTCTTCGCCACCGTCGTGCTCGGTGGCGGCTTCATCCGGCTCGGCGGCAGCGAGGTGCAGAAGAAGGAATTGCTGCCTAGAATCGCCGACGGAAGCCTGCGTCTAGCGTTCGCGCAGGTGGAGCGACAATCACGTTTCGATCTCTTCGACGTTGGAACGACAGCCAAACGCGACGGCAATGGTTACGTGCTCGAAGGGGCAAAGAGCGTAGTGCTGCACGGCGACGTGGCGGACAAGATCATCGTCAGCGCGCGGGTTTCCGGGGAGCGCCGCGATCACAAGGGCATCGGGCTGTTTTTCGTGGACGCCAAGGCCAACGGCGTCTCGCGACGCGGCTATCCGACCGTGGACGGGCTGCATGCAGCCGAAATTTCGTTCTCCAGTGTTCGGGTCGGCGCGGATGCGGTCATCGGCGAGGCCGGGGACGGTTTGCCGCTGATCGAACGCGTGGTCGATGCAAGCATCGCGGCGCTTGCGGCCGAGGCGGTCGGCAACATGATGTCGATGCACGAGCTGACGGTCGAATATCTCAAGACCCGCAAGCAATTCGGCGTGCCGATCGGCTCGTTTCAGGTGCTGCAGCACCGGGCCGTCGATATGTTCGTGGCGCTCGAACAGGCCCGCAGCATGGCCTATTTCGCGACCATGATGGCCGAGGAGCCCAATGCCAAAGAGCGTAAGAAGGCGATCGCGGCAGCCAAGGTGCAGATCGGCCGCTCGGTGAAGCTGGTGGGCCAACAGGCGATCCAGCTGCATGGCGGTATCGGCATGACCATGGAGTACAAGGTCGGGCACTATTTCAAACGCGCGACCGTGATCGATACGCTGTTTGGCGACGCCGACCACCATCTCGCGGAGCTTGCCCGGCTCGGCGGGCTCGTTGCGGCAACCTGAAGGAGGCACCCATGCTTTCCCCCACTCCCCGCGCGGAAGACCTGAAGAAGCGCGTTGCCGCCTTCATGGAAGAACACGTCATGCCGGCCGAGCGGATTTATCACGAGCAGCTCGAAAAGAGCAGCGACCGCTGGACAGTGCCGCCCATCATGGAAGAGTTGAAGAAGAAGGCTAAGGCGCAGGGCCTGTGGAACCTGTTCGTGCCCAAGCACCATGACGCGAACGCGCTCAGCAATCTCGAATACGCACCCTTGTGCGAGATCATGGGGCGCTCGCCGATCGGCGCCGAGCCATTCAACTGCTCGGCGCCCGACACCGGCAACATGGAAGTGCTGATCCGCTACGGCACCGAGGCGCAGAAGAAACAGTGGCTGGTGCCGCTGATGGAAGGAAAAATCCGTTCCTGCTTCGGCATGACCGAGCCGGCGGTGGCCTCGTCGGACGCCACCAACATTCGCGCGCAGATCAAGCGCGACGGCGACCACTACGTGATCAACGGCCGCAAGTGGTGGACCTCCGGCGCGCCGGACAAGCGCTGCAAGATCATGATTTTCATGGGCCAGACCAATCCGGACGCACCGCCGCACCAGCGCCAAAGCATGATCCTGGTGCCGATGGATACGCCGGGCCTGAAGGTGCTGCGCTCGCTCTCGGTGTTCGGATACGACGACGCGCCGCACGGCCACGCCGAGGTCGAATTCAAGGACGTGCGCGTTCCGATTTCCAATATGCTGCTCGGCGAGGGTCGCGGGTTCGAGATCGCGCAGGGCCGGCTCGGGCCAGGCCGCATCCATCACTGCATGCGGCTGATCGGCGTCGCCGAGCGCGCGCTCGAATCCATGTGCCAGCGCGCCATGTCGCGCGTCGCGTTCGGCAAGACCATCGCCGAGCACAGCGTCAACAAGCACTGGATCGCGGAATCGCGCATGGATATCGAGCAGGCACGGCTACTCACCCTGAATGCCGCCGACATGATGGATAAGGTCGGCAACAAGGGCGCGCGCGACGCGATCGCCATGATCAAGGTGGTAGCGCCAAACATGGCGACCAAAGTGCTCGATCGCGCGATTCAGATGCATGGCGGTGCGGGTGTCAGCCAGGACTTCCACCTCGCCATGGCCTATGCGCACTCGCGCTCGCTGCGCTTCGCCGACGGACCGGACGAAGTGCACCGCGACGCGATCGCAAAATGGGAATTGCGGAAGTACACGGATAAGAGTCAGACCGCGCGATAATCAAATTTCCTCCCTCCCCTGAAAGGGGGAGGGAGAAGGAAGATCAAGCAATCGTCACGCCGCCGTCGGCGACGATCACCTGGCCAGTGATGAAGCTCGCCGCCTTTGATGCCAGGAACGCGGCGATGCCGCCCATCTCGTCGGGCATGCCGATGCGCCGCAGCGGCGTCACCGCCATCCGGTTCTTGAGAATGTCCGGGTTCTCCCACAGCGCCTTCGCGAAATCGGTCTTGATCAGGCCGGGCGCGATGCAATTGACGCGCACGTTCTTGTGCCCCCACTCGACCGCAAGGTTGCGGGCGAGAGCGAAATCGGCGGCTTTCGAGATTCCATAGGCGCCGATCACGCTGTTGCCGCGCAGGCCGGCGATCGAGGAGACGATGATGACGCTGCCGCCGCCGCGCTCGGCCATACCGGGGATCGCGAGATTGCAAAGCCACAGATTGCTCTTCACGTTCGAATTCATGATCTTGTCGAATGCCTCGTCGGTGAGCTGACTCATCGGCCCGAACGTCGGGTTGACCGCGGCGTTGCACACCAGGATGTCGATCTTGCCGAAGCGCTTGAGCGTGCCGGCAATCAGCGCCTCGACCTCGGGCCGGCGCGAAATGTTGCAGGGGATGACGACGGCCTCGCCGCCTTGCGCGGCGATTTCGCTCGCGACCTCCTCGCAGGCATCGGCCTTGCGGCTGGAAACCACGACCTTGGCACCGAGCGCCGCCATGCATTCGGCGATCGAGCGGCCGATGCCGCGGCTCGAGCCGGTGACCACGGCCACCTTGTCTTTCAGGCTGAATAATCCGGCCACGGAATCCCCTGCGCCTGCCATCGACCGCTCCCCCTCGCCCACCCGTGTGGGCAGGCGTTGAATCCGCTGCATTTTCGGCGCGAAACTGCGGAACGGCAACCTGCCTGCCGCCCACCTGTGCCGACCCTTGCCGAAAGCACCGCGCGGGCGCTACCAATCGTCACAAGCATCCATAGGGAGGAAGCAATGCTTCAAAAAATTAGCCTGCGGACGATCGTGGGCGCGGTAGCGGCGGTATTCGCCGCGATCGGCCTCGCAATATCGCCGGCGCAGGCGCAGTCCGGGCAGCCGATCAAGATCGGCTTCAGCATGGCGCTCACCGGCCCGCTCGCGGGCGCCGGCAAGGGCGCGCTGCTGGCCATGAAAGTCTGGGAAGACGACATCAACAAGAAGGGTGGCTTGCTCGGCCGGCCGGTCCAGCTCGTATTCTACGACGACAAGAGCGCGCCGGCGGAAGTGCCCGGCATCTACACCAAGCTGATCGACGTCGACAAAGTCGACCTCATCATGGGTCCGTACGCCACCACGCAAATCGCGCCCGCGATCCCGGTAGCGATGCAGAAGAACAAGCTGATCATCAGCCTGTTCGGGACGGCGGTGAACTCGGAGTTCAAGTACAATCGCTACTTCTCCATGATCCCGACCGGTCCGAGCCCGAAGCCCGCCTTCACTGCTGGCTTCTTCGAAATCGCCATGGCGCAGAACCCGAAGCCGCAGTCGATCGCAATCGTAGCGGCCGACGCCGAGTTCGGTCGTAACGTGTGCGAGGGTGCGCGCGAAAACTCCAAGAAGGCGAACCTGCGGATCACCTACGACCGCACCTATCCGCCTTCGACCACGGATTTCGCACCGATCATACGTGCAATCCAGGCGACCAACCCCGACATCGTCGTGATCTGCTCCTACCCGCTCGATTCGGTAGGCATGGTGCGCGCGGTCAACGAAATCGGCTTCAAGCCGAAGATGATCGGCGGCGGCATGGTCGGTCTGCAGTTCACCGCGATCAAGATGCAGCTCGGACCGTTGCTCAACGGCTTCGTCAACTACGATACCTGGCTGCCGGTGAAGACCATGCAATATCCGGGCGTGCTTGACGTCGTGGCCAAGTATCAGGCGCGCGCTGCGGCGGAAGGCGTCGACCCGCTCGGCTATTACCTGCCGCCCTGGGCCTATGCCTACCTCCAGGTGCTCGAGCAGGCGGTCACCGCCACCAAGAGCCTCGACGATGCCAAGCTCGCCGATTACATCAGCAAGAACACGTTGAAGACCGTGATCGGCGACGTGAAGTTCGGGCCCGGTGGCGAATGGACCGAGGCCAAGATGCCGCAGATCCAGTATCAGGGCATCAAGGGCAACACGCTCGACGTGTTCAAGGACATGAACCGGACGCCGGTCCTTTACCCGGCCAACGTGAAGTCCGGCAACGTGATCTACCCTTACGAGAAGGCTAAGTAAGCGCACGAACCCCGGCGATCCGGCCCGGCCCTCCTTGCGAGGGCCGCGGCCGGGTCGCCCGGCCCGTGTATTTCCATTATATTGGTCGTCCGACCGAGCAGAATGCCGGGGAGAGCGCCATGTCCTACGTCACCGAACAAAATCTCACCGATATCGCGATCGAGCGCTGGAAGAATATTCCAGACCCGCGCTTGCGCCAGGTCATGACCGCCGCGATCAAGCATCTGCATGCCTTCGTGCGCGAGATCGAGCCGACCGACGCCGAATGGTTCACGGCGATCGACTGGCTCACGCGCATCGGCAAGATGAGCGACGAGAAGCGGCAGGAATTCATCCTCACCTCGGACGTGCTGGGCGTCAGCATGCTGGTGAACGCGATCAATAACCGCCTAGCGACCGGCGCCACCCCGAGCACGGTCGAAGGCCCATTCCATATCCACGACTCACCGCAATTGGCCGACGGCGAAGACATGGCCGACGGCGCGCCGGGCATTGCCTGCTTCGTCACCGGCAAAGTGACCGATCTCGACGGCAAGCCGATCGGCGGCGTGGTGCTCGACATCTGGCAGACCGACGGCGAAGGCCTCTACGAGGCGCAGCGGCCGGGCAAGGATCAATATATGCGCGGCGTCTATCGCACCAAGCCGGACGGCTCCTATGTCGTTCATACGGTGGCGCCGATCGGCTACACGATCCCGATGGACGGCCCGGTCGGCGAGCTGATGAAGAAGACCAAGATCAGCGAATACCGGCCCGCGCACATTCACTTCTGCCTGGAGTCGCCCGGCTTTCACCGCATCGTCACGCATCTGTTCAAGAAGGGCGACCAGTACATCACCACCGACGTGGTGTACGGCGTGAAGGAACCCTTGATCACCGAGTTCGTGAAGAAGCCGGCCGGCGCCAAGGCGCCGAACGGCGAAACGATGAAAGAGCCGTTCTACGAAGTGCATTACGACTTCGTGCTGCAGAAGGCGGCGAAGAAGGCGGAAAAAGCCGCCTGACCCTTTAGCGGCCTGCGTAGGTAATGAACTCGAGCAGCGATCCGTCCGGATCGCGGAAATAAACGCTGGTGCCCTTGCCGCGCGCGCCGAAGCGCTCGACCGGGCCAAGCTCGGGTTTCACCCCGTGTTTCTCCAGATGTGCGATGGCGTCCTCGATCGCGCCCTGCCATTCGAAGCAGATATCGCTGTTGCCGGGCATGACCGGAAGCTTCGCCACCGGATTTCCGACGGCGCCGGGGCCATGCAGGTTGAGCTGCTGCGCACCGAAGCGATAGGCCCAGCCGCGGCTGGTCTTCACGAGTTCCGCGCCGAGCACGTCGCGATAAAAAGGGTTGGAGCGCTCCCAATCGGAGACATGCACGACGCAGTGGTCGAAGCGGATGCGGGTCATCGTCAGGCCGCCGGCCGGTCCGCGCGGGTGACGTTGTCGTAGAGGCGCTTCTCGAGCGCGGCCTTGTCGATCTGATGCACGCTGCCGGAGCCGGCGAGATCGAGCGCCTGCGCGGCGGCCGCGCCCATCGCAATGCACGGCCCCATCACGCGCACGCTGGAGAGCGCCGCCGCGTCGCCGTCGATGCAGCGGCCGGCGGCGACGAGGTTATCCACGTCGGGCGGTGTGAGGCTGCCGAGCGGGACATAGTGCATGTGATCGGCGCCGAACGGCTCCCACACGTAGCCTTCGCGCTCGTGCAATTCGATCGGCCAGGCAGTACGGGCGATGGTATCGGGGAAGCGCGTGCCGTTCCTCACCTCGTCCGCGGTCAGATGATGCCGGCCGACGATCCAGCGGGTCTGGCGGATGCCGAGCGCGCCATAGGCACGAACGCGCACCTTGCCGAACGCCTTCGGATATTCGCTCTTCAACATGTGCACGACCTTGTCGGCCTGGGCCTTGCCCTCGATGGATTTCAGTGTGGCGCCAACTGGCTCGAGTGGAGTCTCGACGTGGGTCATGTTCACGAGTGCGACGCCGCGGCCCGGGAACGCGAAGGCGAATCCGTCCTGGCGCACCAGGCCGTATTTGCCGATCACCTTCTTCTGGCGCTCGGCCAATTCCTCGCGCGAAGGGATGTTCGCCTCGTCGATGTCCTCGAGCACGACCATCTGGGTTCCGTAGATCGCGCCCTCTTCCGCCTCCTGGCACGGCAGGCCCGCGAGCCAGGTGAGCGCAGCGTCACCGGAGGCATCGACGAAGCCGGTCGCGGAAATTTTCACGTCGCCGTAGCGGGTGGCGAGATCGAGCTCCTTGATGCGGCGACCGTCGCGCGTGACGCTGCGCATCACCGCGCCAGTGATCGGCTTGACGCCCGCCTTCATCACCGCCTCCTCGACCCAACGACCGAGCGCCACCTCGTCGTACATCACGACGGTGGTGTGCTGCGGATTACGCCGGTAATGCAACGCGCCCTGGGCGCCGAGATCGTGCAGAATGCCGTCGGCGATGCCGTGCGTGACTTGATACGGATTGGGTCCGTTGGAGAACAGCCCGCAGAAAGTACCGATGATCGAATTGACCGCTTGGCCGCCGAGCGCGGGCTGGCTGTCCACCAGCGCCACCGAGCGGCCTAGCTTGGCCGCCTCGATCGCAGCCGAGATGCCGGCGCTGCCGGCGCCGACCACGCAGATATCGACCTTGATCTGTTCTGGGCGCGCGGAGCCCTGGCGCTGCACCACGCGGGTCTTGGTTCTCGGCTTGATATCCAACGCCATGCGCTACCCTCTTCGTGCCTTGTCCGTACCTTGAGCCCTCAGTGTTCAACAGGCATCCGGCCGGTCGATCAAGCGGTCAATGTGAAAAATCTGACCGGGGGGTCCGGGCTGATTTAGCTAGGGCATTTCGCCCCATGCCTGCCCACCTAAGCATGCTCCTGCGCAAGACCGGCGGTCTGATCTGTTCTAGGCTCGGGTTGCGCAAAAACAAATAAGGGGGAAGCTTTGGCCGAGGCGAAGCCGATCGAGGGCGAGTACGACTACATCATCGTGGGCGCAGGCTCGGCCGGCTGCGTGCTGGCGAACCGCCTCTCAGTCGATCCCAACACGCGCGTGTTGCTGCTGGAAGCCGGCGGCAACGACAACTGGATTTGGTTCCACATCCCGGTTGGTTATCTCTACGGGATCGGCAATCCTCGCGGCGACTGGTGCTTCCAGACCGAACCTGACGCGGGCCTGAATGGCCGCAGCCTCGCCTATCCGCGCGGCAAGGTGATCGGCGGCTCGTCCTCGATCAACGCCATGATCTATATGCGCGGCCAGGCCGCCGACTACGACCATTGGCGCCAGCTTGGCCTGTCAGGCTGGGGCTGGAACGACGTGCTGCCCTTCTTCAAGAAGCACGAGGACAGTTTCCTCGGACCGAGCGACAGCCATTCGGTCGGCGGCGAATTGCGAGTCGAGTTTCCGCGCGTGCGTTGGGAGCTCCTGGAGATCATACGCAAAGCGGCGGAACAGGTCGGCATCCCGCCGATTCAGGATTTCAACACCGGCGACAACGAGGGCTCCTGTTATTTCCACGTGAACCAGAAGCGTGGCCGGCGCTGGTCGGCGGTGAGTGCGTTCCTAAAGCCGGCGCTCATCCGGCCGAACCTGCGACTTGAGACCGGCTGCTTGGTCGAGGGCCTCGATTTCGAAGGCCGCCGTGCAGTCGGCGTGCGCTGGCGCCAGGACGGTGCGTTGAAGTCTGCCCGCGCTCGGCGCGAAGTGATTCTTGCAGCCGGCGCAATCGGCACGCCGCAGATCCTGATGCTTTCGGGCCTCGGGCCGGCCGCGCAATTGCGCGAGCAAGGCGTTCCGGTGGTACTCGACAAGCCCGGCATCGGCGGCAATTTGCAGGATCACCTGCAGCTGCGGCTGATCTTCAAGATTTCCGGCATCAAGACGCTGAACGAGACTTATCTTTCGCTGTTCCAGCGCGGGCTCATGGGCCTCGATTATGCGCTGCGACGGCGCGGACCGCTCACCATGGCGCCCTCGCAGCTCGGCCTGTTCACGCGCTCCGACCCTACGCGCGAGCGCGCCAATATCCAGTTCCACATCCAGCCGCTCTCGCTCGACCGCTTCGGCGAACCGCTGCATACGTTTCCGGCTTTCACATTAAGTGTGTGCAATTTGCAGCCGACGAGCCGCGGCCAGGTGCGGCTGCGCTCCACCGACCCCACAGCGAAGCCCTCAATCAAGCTCAATTACCTCTCGACCGACGAGGACCGGCGCGTCGCCATCGATTCGATCCGCGTCGCGCGCCGGCTCGCGGCGGCGCCGGCACTAAAGCCTTATGGGCCTTCCGAATATCTCCCGGGCCCCAAAGTCGGCGACGACGAGCCTTCACTGATCAAAGCTGCCGGCGACATCGGCACCACGATCTTCCATCCGGTCGGCACCGCCAAGATGGGCCGCGAAACCGATCCGATGGCGGTGGTGGACGGACGGCTGCGCTTTATCGGCCTTGAGGGCCTGCGCATCGTCGATGCCTCAATCATGCCGACGGTCACGTCCGGCAACACCAATGCGCCGACCTACATGATCGCCGAAAAGGGCGCGACGATGATCCTGGAAGACGCACGGCGCTAGGCGCCGCTTACTTCGCCGGGTTCAATACCCGCACCGGCTTGCCGGCGAGCCAGGCGACGATGTCCTCGACCGCTTGGCCATAGAAAATCTCATAAGTGTCTTCGCTGACATAACCCAGGTGCGGCGTCGCAACCACGTTATCGAGCTTCCGGAACAGATGTTCCGCCGGCAGCGGCTCGATGTCGTAGACGTCGAGGCCTGCACCGGCGATTTTTCGTCCGCCCAAAGCTGAAATCAGCGCGAGCTCGTCCACGATCGGCCCGCGCGAAGTGTTGATCAGATAGGCATCGGGCTTCATCAGCCCGAGTTCGCGCGCGCCGATCATGCCGCGCGTGCGCTCGCTCAGCACCAGATGGATGGTTACGATATCGGACGTGCGCAGCACATCGTCGAGCGAGGGCGCCAGCTCGGCCCCGGCGGCTTCGCAGCGCTCGCTGGTCAGATGCTTGCTCCAGGCCAGTACGTTCATCTCGAACGCCTTTGCGACGCGAGCAACGCGGGAGCCAAGACGCCCGAGGCCGATGATGCCGAGACGTTTGCCTTTGAGATCGCCGCCGACGCTGTTCTGCCAGCGCCCGCCGCGGCGCAATTCATCGCTTTCAAAAGGGATTTTCCGCAACAGCGAGAGAATCAATCCCCAAGCAAGCTCGGCGGTCGGATGGAGCGAGCCGTCGGTGCCGCACACCATCACCCCATGTTCCGAGGCCGCTTCCAGATCGATCGCCGCATTGCGCATGCCGGTGGTGACCAGGAGCTTGAGCTTGGGCAGCTTGGCGAACAGCGCCCGGTCGAACGTGGTGCGCTCGCGCATGGCGACCACGATCTCGAAATCGGCGAGCGCCTTGGCGAGCTGGTCGCGATCGGCGATGTGCTCGTTGAATACCTGCACCCTGGTATGGACCGCGCTCCAGTCGGCGAACTTGAGCGCGGCGTCTTGGTAATCGTCGAGAACCGCGACGGGCATGGTCAGCGCGCTGCCGCGATGATCATGGCGGCGCCCTTCTCGGCGATCATCATGGTCGGTGCGTTGGTGTTGCCGGAAGTGACCGTCGGCATCACCGAAGCATCGACCACACGTAGCCCGTCGAGGCCGATCACCTTCAGATTCGCATCGACTACCGCCAATGGATCGGATGGCAGCCCCATCTTGGCGGTGCCGACCGGGTGGAAGATCGTGGTGCTCACCTCGCCGGCCGCGCGCAGGAGCGCGGCCTCGTCGTCGTCGCGCGTGACGGGGCCGGGCGTGAGTTCCTCCGGCTTGTAGGGCGCGAGCGCGGCCTGGCGCATCATCCTGCGCGTGACGCGAATGGAGTTGGCGGCCACGCGCTTGTCGCGCTCGGTCGAAAGATAATTGAACTGCAGCGACGGATGGGCCGCGGGGTCCGCGCTTTTCAGCCGCAATGCGCCGCGGCTGGTGGGCCGCAGGTCATAGACCGACATGGTGATGCCGGGATACGGATCGAACCCGCCGCCATAGACGTTGCCGCTGCGCGAATAGGGCACGACGTTATAGCCGAGGTCGGCGCGCTCCTCGCCCGGATGCGAGCGCGCGAAAATGCCGAGCGTCGACGGCGCCATCGTGAGCGGGCCGGTGCGGAACAGCGCGTATTCGAGCCCCATCATGGCGCGGCCCAAGAGCGAGTTGTAGCGCTCGTTCAGCGTCTTGATGCCTTCGAGTCGGTATTGCATCCGCAATTGCAGATGGTCGTGGAGATTGCCGCCGAGGCCGGGCTTGTCGAGCACCGTGCCGATGCCGTGCTCGGCCAGATGCGTGCCGGGACCGATGCCCGAGAGCAACATCAACTGCGCCGATCCGATCGAACCGGCGGAAAGAATTACCTCGCCTTTCGCGCGTGCCGTCTTCGTGACGTCGCCCTGGCGATATTGGATTCCAGCGGCGCGTTTGCCGTCGAAAACGATCCGCTCGCACAGTGTTTCGGTTTCGAGCTTGAGGTTCGACCGCTTCAACACCGGCTTGAGAAAAGCGTCGGCCGAGCTCCAACGCCAGCCGCCCTTCTGCGTCACGACATAATCGCCCATGCCTTCGTTGTCGCCGGAATTGAGATCGCCGATCCAGCGCACGCCCATCTGCTCGGCGGCGCGGCGCACGATATCGACGATGGTCCAGCCGACGCGCTGCTGCTCGACGCGCATCTCACCGCCGGCGCCGTAAAGATCGCTGGCACCGAGGTAATAGTCCTCGTGCCTGGTGAAATGGGGCAGCACGTCGTTCCAGCCCCAGCCGGTGAGGCCGAGCTGACGCCAATGGTCGAAATCCGCCGCCTGACCGCGGATATAGACCATGGCGTTGATCGAGGACGAGCCGCCAATCACCTTGCCACGCGGGCAGAAGATCGAGCGGTCGCCGAGGCCCTTTTCCTTCTCGGTCGTGAAGCACCAGTCGGCGCGCGGGTTGTTGACCGCGTAAAGAAACCCGCAGGGGATGTGGTACCAGATCCAGTTGTCGCGTTTGCCCGCCTCGAGGATCAGCACGCGGTTCCTGGAATCGGCGGAGAGGCGGTTGGCGAGCACGCAGCCCGCAGACCCCGCACCGACGATGATGTAGTCGAACTCTTCGCTGTTCATCGGCGTGTGGGCCCCGTCCCGTTCGATATTTTGGCAATTATGCAGAGGGCTTCCTATACTCGCAACCCACAGCGCGCGGAATTCGAGGAGTAGCGGTGATGAAACGGAAGCTTAGGAGCAACTTCGATTATGGCACGTCGCGTTGGGCCGTGCGGCGGGCGCAATGGCGCGCGCTGGGCTTGACCGACGAGGACATGGAGAAGCCGAAGATCGCGGTGGTCAATTCCTCCTCGGAGCTCTCGATCTGCTACAGCCACCTCGACGGCGTCGCCAAGGTGGTGAAGGAGGCAATCCGCGCGGCGGGCGGGCTGCCGTTCGAAATCCGCACCATGGCGCCCTCCGATTTCATCACCAGCGCCGGCCGCGCGGCGACGTATCTGCTACCCAGCCGCGACCTGATCGCCAACGACATCGAGGTCGCGGTGCAGGGCGCACAGCTTGACGGCATGGTGTGTCTCGCTTCCTGCGACAAGACGCCGCCAGGTCAGCTGATGGCCGCGGCGCGTACGGACCTTCCCACCATCATGGTGGTCTGCGGCTATCAGCCGAGCGGCAAATACAAGGGCAAGCACGTCGATATCGAGGATGTGTTTCTGTCGGCCGGGCACGTGCTGGCCGGCAAGCTCTCAGCCGATGACCTGAAAGGAATGAGCGAGAACGCGATACGCGGGCCAGGCGTGTGCTCGGGCATGGGCACGGCCAACTCCATGCACGTGGTGTGCGAGGCGCTCGGGATGACGCTGCCGGGCGCGGCGCCGGTCGCAGCCAATAGTCCGCGCATGATGGATACCGTGCGTCGCTCGGGCGAGCGCATCGTACAGATGGTGTGGGACGACATTCGCCCGCGCGCGGTGATGACCCCTGGCGCGTTCCAGAACGCGGTGATGATGGTGCTCGCGGTCTCGGGATCGATCAACACGATCAAGCATCTGCAGGCGGTGGCGGTGGAAGCCAAGACCGACATCGATGTCTATGGGTTGTTCGAGAAGCTCGGCGAGAAGGTGCCGGTGCTCTCGGCGGTGCGGCCGAACGGC
>DATBTC010000099.1:0-10958 GCA_036559465.1 Xanthobacteraceae bacterium | reverse complement strand
GATCGCAAACTGGGTCTTCTCCACCAGGCGCTTGAAGTCTTTGGCAGCGAGCTTGAAGCGGTGCGGTAGCTCGCCGGCGGCGAGATCCGGGAAATCGCTCTCGGGCAAGGTCTGCAGCGTGAAGCGCGAACGGCCGGCGCGGACGAGCAAGGTGGCGCGGTCGCCGGCGGCTTCGAGCTGCACCTGAGCGCCTTCGGCGAGCTTGCGCACGATGTCGTAGAGCATATGGGCGGGAACGGTGGTGGCGCCGGGCTGCTTCACTTCGGCCGGCACGTTCTCGATGATTTCGAGATCGAGGTCGGTCGCTTTCAGTTCGAGGCCGCCCTTGCCGGCGCGAATCAAGACGTTCGCGAGAATCGGAATCGTGTTCCTGCGCTCCACCACCCGGTGGACATGGGCAAGCGCCTTGACGAGCTCGGAGCGCTCCAGTGTGACCTTCATGACGGGACGATCCGGTTGGAAACCTTGATCTTACGATCCGCGCCTTGCGCGCGCACCGGACCACCGACTTTGGCCTCTCGGCCCGCTTTAGGCAAGACTCACTCCTGCAAGAGACGTTTCAAAACCTCGATCTCGTCGGCCAATACCTTGTCGCCCTGCACCAGTCCTTCGATCTTGCGCACGGCATGCAGGACCGTGGTGTGGTCGCGGCCGCCGAAGCGGCGGCCGATTTCCGGCAGCGAGCGCAAAGTGAGGGTCTTGGCCAGATACATGGCGATCTGGCGGGGCCGCACGACGTTGGCGGTGCGCCGCGCCGAAAGCAGATCGGCGCGCGAGACGCCATAATGCTTGGAAACGATACGCAGGATGTCCTCGACCCTTATGCGGCGGGGGTCGGCGGGCCGCACCAGGTCGCGGATCACGTCGTCGGCCATTTCGATCGTCACCGGCCGGCCGCTCAGTTGGTTATGGGCCAGAAGCCGGTTCACGGCGCCGTCGAGATCGCGGCCGTTCTGGGTGACCTGGCGGGCCACATGGATAATCACCGCGGCCGGCACGTCGAAATTGGGATGCTCGGTCTTCAGGGCCGCAAGACGAGCCTCCAGAATACGCAGCCGCAGCTCTTCTTCCAGCGGTCCGATTTCGACCACCAGCCCGCCGGCGAGCCGCGAGCGGACGCGCTCCTCGAGGCTTTCGAGCTCGGCCGGCGCCCGGTCGGCGGCGACCACCACCTGCCGACCGGCGTCCACCAGCGCGTTTAGTGTGTGGCAGAATTCCTGCTGCACGGTGCGGCCCTGCAGGAACTGCAGGTCGTCGATGATCAGGATTTCGATGCCGCGGATCGCTTCCTTGTAGGCGATGGCCGACTGGTTCTTCAGCGCGGACACGAAGCTGTACATGAACTTTTCCGCAGTCAGGTATTGCGCGCGGCGGCCGCGGCTCTCGGCGATCCAGGCCATGGCCTGTAAGAGATGCGTCTTGCCGAGCCCGACCGCAGCATGGACATAGAGCGGGTTGAAGCGCGGCTGCGCTGAAACTACGGCCTCGGCGACCTGGCGGGCCGCGGCGTGGGCGAGCGCGTTGGAGCGGCCGACCAGGAAGCTCGCGAACGTGAGTCTGGGGTCGAGCGGCGAGCCGGGCTGGCCATCGCCGCGCTGCGCGCTGGCTTGCGCCGCGCGGGCGGCGGCCTGACGGGCCGCGGCGAGCGCCGGCGGAACCGCGCTTGCGGGTTTGGCCTCGTGGTTAGCGCTTCCGGTAATGGCAGAGCGCATGACGAGATCGATCTTTTTGATCTCGGTGATCTCATCGCGCCACAGCACCAGCAACCGCTCGGCATAATGGGACTGAATCCAGTTCCTGAGGAAGCGCGTCGGCACCGACAGGCGCACGTTGTCGGCCGCAACCGCGTCGAGTTCCATGCGGGTGAACCAGCTCGAATAGACGTCCTCGCCGACCTCGGCGCGCAAGCGGCGGCGTACACGGTCCCAGCGACCTGCGTCGTTTTCGCTACCGGGCTCTCTCGGCTCGCGTGGCGTCATTGCGAAATGGTCCTGCTTCGAAAAGAACTCGTGTTAGGTCCGGATACCAACGAAACAGCGCGCTGCGGCCGGGGTTGCGCCGCGATACGCGTCGGCGTTACCCGAAACCGGCGGTTACAAAAGCGTGGAGGTCAGAGAACCAGCACGCGGGTACGCTTCGAGGGCGGTCCCACGGCCAAGCCACATCGCAAATGAGTAGCAAAGAGTGTCGTCGCACTCGCAGCCCGACGGGCGTCACCCCGCACCGGTCGCGAATGCCGATCCGCAGCACGCAACGCGCGCGCGGAATTCGTATCCCGTCCATAAGCTATTGAATTCATCGCCGCCCCATTCCGCCGCTCGCCTCCGAGCGACTGTTTTCGTTCTTGTCGTACCGATACCCCGGTCAGAAAAACGCCTCGACCGATCGGCGAACGACGCTACCCCCGGTCGTACGCAACGAACGCTACGATGCCGGCCGCGACACTCGAACTCGACGCGCCGGCGATCCACACTAGGACGTACATTTTTATCAGCTCCAGCTCATCGAAGATGAGCGACCTACGCGGAGCTAAGCCACATCGCCCCTGAGCAAGCGCCCGGGATCGTCAAAACGATAGGCATAGACATCGGAAGGGCGCAATGGGAATCTCGGCGGGAACCCTTGCGGCAGAGCGCTTCCAAGACCATTCGAGACGGCGAGCGTTGGCCGCGTTATCGATCAAGGCTCTGAGCGCGTTTGCAGAATCCTAGCGCGCCTAACAAGCGATGCAAAAAACGCGCAGTCGAATAAAATCTTTTTCGACGTGCCGCCAAGCGCGCGCCGCCATCGCAAGTGTTCGATTCTGCACAGTGCTTTACACTCAAGCTTCTGTTGACTCTTGAAATTTCTGTCCTGCAAAGGATTTTTCTTGCCGGCGAACGCCCTTGCGCGCGAAGCGCGCGAAGAAGCAGACCGCAATCGGACCTCCGGTCCGTCCCGGCGACCCGGGACGGGCAGAGCGCAAACGCAAAAAATCGGGCCTGGGCCGGATTTTTACTTGGAAACGCTGCGAAATTAAGCGGTTAGCCGCCGAGCTTGCGCACGCGCTGGCTGAGGCGGGATACTTTCCGCGAGGCAGCGTTGCGATGAATGATGCCGCTCTGCGCCGCGCGCATGATTTCGGGCTCTGCGACAGTGAGCGCTTCGCGCGCTTTCTTGGCGTCGCCGGCCGTGATCGCTTCTTCCACCTTGCGAAGATGGGAGCGCATATGAGCGCGGCGCACCGTGTTGATCTTGGTGCGGTGCGTGATCTTGCGCGCCGCTTTCCTCGCTGAAGAAGTATTCGCCATTCCCTATCCTGTATCCGCGCGGCGGGACGCTTGCAGAGCGCCCCGATGACCCGCTTGCTCTTGAGAGAACGCGGCGACCGTAGGGCCGTCGCGATTGGGGCGGACCATAGTGGCGGGCCCTAAGCCCGTCAACGGCGCTAAAAGGCCTCAGCGGTGCTTGAAATCGGGCTTTCGCTTCTCGACGAAGGCACTCATGCCCTCGCGCTGGTCGGCCACTGCGAACATGGAGTGGAACAGGCGCCGCTCGAACCGGATGCCCTCGACGAGTGGCGACTCGAACGCCCGGTTCACGCTCTCCTTGGCCATCATCACGATCGGCAGCGACATGGCGGCGACGGTCTCGGCCACCTTGAGCGCCTCTTCCATGAGTTTGGAGGCGGGCACGATGCGAGCGACGAGACCTGCGCGCTCGGCTTCCTCGACGCCCATCATGCGCCCAGTGAGCACGAGATCCATCGCCTTGGTCTTGCCGACCGCGCGCGGCAGCCGCTGGGTGCCGCCGATGCCGGGCATGACGCCGAGCTTGATCTCGGGCTGGCCGAACTGGGCGTTGTCGGCGGCGATCACGATGTCGCACATCATGGAGAGCTCGCAGCCCCCGCCGAGCGCATAACCGGCCACGGCTGCAACGATCGGCTTTCTGATGCGCGCGATGCGGTCGGTCGGAGTGAAGGCGTCGCCGAGATAGGATTCGGGATAGCTGAGGTTCTGCATCTCCTTGATATCGGCGCCGGCGGCGAACGCCTTGTCCGAGCCGGTGAGCACGATGCAGCCGATGGCGGGATCGGCGTCGAAGGCCTCAAGTGCCGCGATCAGCTCAGACAGTAGTGCCTGGTTCAGCGCGTTCAGCGCCTTGGGGCGATTGAGCGTGACGAGGCCGACACGGCCGCGGGTTTCGACGAGGATGGTCTCGTAGGCCATGGGAACCTCCTGCGGACCAGTAGAATACGCTTTGGCCGCGCGCTCAATGCTGGCAGACGGGACAATAGAAGGTAGAGCGGCCGGTCTGCACGATGCGGCGGATTTTCCCCTTGCAGCGCGGCGTCGGGCACGGCGCGCCTTCGCGGTCATAGACCCGGAACTTGTGCTGGAAATTGCCGAGTTCGCCATCGGCCTTGACGTAATTGCGCAGGCTCGAGCCGCCGGCCTTGATGGCTTCGCTCAAGACCTGCCGGATCGCCTTGACGAGACCCCTCGCCGCAGCCGTCGGCTTGCCACGGCTAGAGAGAACCGCAGCCATCCGCTTGGGCGACAAATGCGCGCGAAAGAGCGCCTCGCAGACATAGATATTGCCGAGCCCGGCCACCACGCGCTGATCCAAGAGCGCCGCCTTGAGGCTCGTCTTTTTGCCATCGCATGCCTGAGCGAGCACGGCGGTGGTGAAGGCCGCATCGAGCGGCTCGGGCCCGAGCGCGCGGAAGAGCTTGTCCTCTGCGAGCCTGTCGCCCCGCACCATCAGCATCGCGCCGAAGCGGCGCGGGTCGTTGAAGGTGACGGTGACGCCGGAGGACATATGGAACACCACGTGGTCATGCGTGCCGGCCTTGCCGCGCGGATGATGGAACTCGCCGGGAGTCTTATCGCTCGCTTTGTGCGTGATCCGGAACGAGCCGGACATGCCGAGATGCATGACCAGCACCTCGCCATCGTCGAGCGCGGCCAGAAGATACTTGGCCCGGCGATTAAGGCGCTCTACGCGCCGGCCGGTGAGACGCTTCGCGAAGTCCTTGGGCAACGGCCAGCGCAGGTCCTTGCGCCCCGCCTCGACGGCCAAGAATTTCGCGCCCTTCATGACAGGGACGAGGCCGCGGCGCACGGTTTCGACTTCTGGAAGCTCGGGCACGTTTACCTTCAAAGGTGATGGCGGCGACGGTGATAGCCTCTCGCCGGACCCCGCGCTATGGTCCGGCCGCGTTCGAGGAAAAGATGTCCGATACCACCCATTTCGGCTTCCGCGACGTGCCGCTTGCCGACAAGCAGCGGCGCGTGGACGAGGTCTTTCACAAGGTCGCGCGCCGCTACGACCTGATGAACGACCTGATGTCCGGCGGCCTGCACCGGGCCTGGAAGGACGCGCTGGTCACCGCGCTCGGGCCCACGAAAAGCGCGCGCGCTTATGAGTTGCTCGATGTCGCAGGCGGCACCGGCGACATCGCCTTCCGCGCCGTCGCCGCGGGCGGACCGAACGCGCGGGCGATCGTGGCCGACATCAACGGCGACATGCTCGCAGCCGGCCGCGCACGCGCCAAGGAGCGCAAGCTTTCCGGCCGCATCGAGTTCGTCGAGGCCAATGCGGAAGCGCTGCCATTCACCGAGCGGCGCTTCGATGCGGTGACGATCGCCTTCGGGATCCGGAACGTGCCGCGGATCGAGGCGGCGCTCGCCGAGATGTTCCGAGTACTCAAGCCCGGCGGGCGGTTGCTGTGCCTCGAATTCTCCAAGGTCGATGTGCCGGGGCTCGACGCGCTCTACGAGGCTTATTCCTTCCGCGTGATCCCCGAGATCGGCCGCGTGGTGGCCGGCGATGCCGAGTCGTATCGGTATCTCGTGGAATCAATCCGACGCTTCCCCGACCGCGAGACCTTCGCCGCAATGATGCGCAAGGCAGGCTTCGGGCGCGTGAATGCCACGCCTATGAGCGGCGGCATCGTTGCGCTTCATTCCGGCTGGCGGCTCTGAGGGCCCCGTGATCGCTGCAATCGTGCATCTGTCGCGCCTCGCTCGCGCCGGTCTCGTGCTCGCGCGCGAGGGAGTGTTCGCCTTGGTCGATCCGACGCCGCTACCCGCAGGCGCGCGGCTCGGCCTCAAGCTCGCGCGTATGCTGGAGCGGCGCGACGCCGGCCCCGGCTCGGCGCGGCTGGCGGCCGCGCTGACGAAACTCGGTCCTTCTTACGTGAAGCTCGGCCAGTTCATGGCGACGCGACCGGATGTGGTCGGAAAAGCTATCGCTCGCGATCTCGAAAGCTTGCAGGACAAGATGGCGCCCTTCCCGCAGGCGCAAGCCGAAGCCGCCATCGCTGAAGCACTCGGCAAGCCGGTCTCAGAACTCTTTATCAAGTTCGGGCCAGCGGTGGCGGCCGCTTCGATCGCGCAGGTGCATCGCGCCGAAGCGCGCGGCCCGGACGTTGCGCGGGCGGTCGCGGTCAAGGTGCTGCGGCCGCAGATCGAGCAGCGCTTCCAGCGCGATCTTGATACTTTTTTCTTTGCCGCCAAGCTCGGCGAGCGGCGTTCGGCCGATGCACGGCGGCTGCGGCTGCTTGCGGTGGTGGAAACCATGGCGCGCTCGGTCGCGATCGAAATGGATTTGCGGCTCGAGGCCGCCGCACTCGTGGAACTCGCCGAGAACACCAGTAGCGACCCGGATTTTCGCGTGCCGAGCGTGGACTGGGAGCACACCGCGCGGCGCGTGCTGACGACCGAATGGATCGACGGCATCCCGCTCGCCGACCGCGAGGCGCTCCTTCGCGCCGGCCACGACCCGGTGCGGCTCGGCCGCGTGCTGATCCAATCGTTTCTGCGCCAGGCGCTGCGCGACGGCTTCTTTCACGCGGATCTCCATCCGGGAAACCTGTTCGTCGATGCGGAAGGCCGGCTGGTGGCGGTCGATTGCGGGATCATGGGGCGACTCGGGCCGAAGGAGCGCAAGTTCCTGGCCGAGATTCTGTTCGGCTTCATCACGCGCGACTGGCGTCGCACCGCCGAAGTGCATTTCGAGGCCGGCTACGTGCCGGCGCACCATTCGATCGAGGACTTCGCGCAGGCGATCCGGGCCATCGGCGAGCCGATCCACGACCGGCCCGCCGACGAGATTTCCATGGCGAAGTTGCTGACGCTGCTATTCGAGGTGACCGGGCTGTTCGACATGCGAACGCGGCCTGAATTGTTGCTGCTGCAAAAAACCATGGTGGTGGTCGAAGGAGTCGCGCGCGGCCTCGATCCCAAGCTCGATATCTGGACCACTTCGGAGCCGGTCGTCCGTGAATGGGTCGAGCGCCATCTCGGGCCGGTCGGGCGCATCGAGGAGGCAGCGATCGAGCTCGGCGGCATCGGCCGCATGATCGGCACCGCGCCGGCGCTTCTGTCGCGCGCGGCGGCGACGCTCGAGCGGTTCGACGAGCAGACCCGCCAAGGCCTGGTGCTGGCGCCCGAGACGGTCGAGGCCATGGGCCGCTCCGAGGCCAGACACTGGCGCTGGACCACGCTGGCGCTATGGGTGATCGCGGGCCTGATCGCGGTCTGGCTGTTCCGTTAAGCAAGAAAAGCGTTTCGGTTGCTCGACGGCGCCTGGCTATTTGCGCTGTCGCCCGTAAATGGGATAATTGTACAGGGAAGTTATGAGTTTTTGCGGGCGCTTGCCCGCGAGGCCTAGACCCGGCTCCCACCATGTCTCTCAAGAGCAAGCGTATCCTGCTCGTGATCGGCGGCGGCATCGCCGCCTACAAGAGCCTCGACCTCATCCGGCGGCTGCGGGAGCGCGGCGCGCGCGTGCGCGTGGTCATGACCCGCGCGGCGCAGGAATTCATCACGCCGCTTTCGGTCGGCGCCATCGCTGGCGAGCGCGCTTTCACCGATCTGTTCGATCAGGCGAGCGAACTCGACGTCGGGCACATTCGGCTGGCGCGCGAGACCGACCTCGTCGTGGTCGCGCCTACCACCGCCGATCGTATGGCCAAGATGGCATACGGCATCGCCGACGATCTCGCTGCCGCGGTGCTGCTCGCTACTGACAAGAAGATTCTCCTGGCGCCCGCCATGAACCCGCAAATGTGGGCGCATCCGGCGACGCGGCGTAATCACGTGCGCCTTATCTCCGACGGAAGGCTTTTCGTCGGGCCCAACAAGGGCGAGATGGCGGAGTCCAGCGAGGCCGGCATCGGCCGCATGGCGGAGCCCTTGGAAATCGTTTCCGCGATCGAGGACATTTTCTCGATGGAGCCGGAGCGCACCGCACTCGCAGGCCGGCGAATGCTCGTCACTTCCGGCCCCACACGCGAGCCGATCGATCCAGTGCGCTTCCTCTCCAACCGCTCCTCGGGCCGCCAGGGCCACGCGATCGCGCACGCCGCGGCGCAGGCCGGTGCCGAAGTGGTGCTGGTGTCCGGGCCAGTTGAAATTCCCGATCCGGAAGGCGTGAAGACCATTCACGTCGAGACTGCGCGCGAAATGCTGGAAGCCGCAGAAGCGGCGCTGCCCGCCGACGCCGCGGTGTGCGTCGCCGCGGTCGCCGATTGGCGGGTCGAGGCCCGCGCGCAAGAGAAGATGAAGAAGTCCGGCGATAAGCCGCCGGCGCTGTCTCTCGTCGAGAACCCGGACGTGCTTTCGCGCATTTCGCACCACGCGCTACGGCCCAAGCTCGTGGTCGGCTTCGCCGCGGAGACCGAGAAGCTCATCGAATATGCGCGGGCGAAGCTGAAGAAAAAGGGCTGCGACTGGATCGTCGCCAATGACGTCTCCGACCAATCCGGCGTGCTCGGCGGCGAGGCCAACCAGATTCATCTGGTGACAGAAAAGGGCGTCGAAACCTGGCCGTTGCAGACCAAGGAGGCGGTCGCCGGCGCGCTGGTGAAGCGGATCGCCGACGCTCTGCGCAGCGGGGCCAATTCATGATCTCCGTTCCGTTCAAGCGACTCCCGCACGGCGCCGATCTGCCCGCACCCGCTTATGAGAGCGAAGGCGCAGCCGGGCTGGATCTCACCGCCGCGGTCCCCGACGATCACCCGATGAAGCTGGTGCCCGGCGCCTGGGCCGCGATCCCGACCGGGATCGTCTTGGCGATTCCAGCCGGTTACGAGGGCCAGATCCGGCCGCGCTCGGGCCTCGCGCTCGGCAAGGCGATCACCGTCCTGAATACGCCCGGCACCATCGACAGCGACTATCGCGGCGAGGTGCGCGTGCTCTTGATCAATCACAGCAAGGAGCCCTTCGTCGTCACGCGCGGCCTACGCATCGCGCAGATCGTGTTCGCGCCGGTGATCCGCGCGACGCTCGCCGAGCGCGCGGAACTTCCCGCGACCGCACGCGGCGAGGGCGGCTTCGGCTCGACCGGCCTCGGCAAGACGGGAACCGGCTGATATGGCGCGGTTGTCGGAAAAAAGCTTGCTTGCGGTCGCCGCCGTCATCGACGTCGCGATCCACGCGCGCGGCCAGCCGGTGGCGGCCAAGGCGCTCGCCGAGCGGCACAAGTTGCCGCCGCGTCATCTCGAACCCGTCCTGCAGGCACTGGTGCACGCGGGCGTCCTGAAGGGCGTGCGCGGCCCGCGCGGCGGCTATGAGCTGGCGCGCGAGCGGCGCCGCATTTCCGTGGCCGAGATCGTCCGCGTCGCCGAAGCGACGGCCGCCGCCGAAGCTAGCCCTGCGCCCGTGCTGGTCAGCCGTGTCGTGGGCCCGGCTATCGCCAATGCAGAGAAAGCATTCGAGAACGCCCTCACCGGCGTCAGCATCGAAAGCCTCTGCCAGGAGGCCGAGAAGCTCGGGCTTGCCGACGCGGAAGCCTCTGCCGATTTCAACATTTAAACCCGGTTGTTTTTTACAAAATCGACACTTGGCCCGTGGATATGCTAGGGCCTCCCTCCAGCCCGTTCGCCGACCCTAAAGCAAGCCAAGGAATTCCAATGGCCGAACCGCAGCGCAAGCCGAGGAAAGAAGCCGTCCCTGCCCGCGAGCCGGGCCGCGGTCGCATCTTCGATTCGATCACCGAGACCATCGGCGACACCCCGCTGGTGCGCCTCAACCGGCTGCCGCAGATGCGCGGGGTCAAGGCCAATATCCTGGCCAAACTCGAGTTCTTCAATCCGATCGGCAGCGTCAAGGACCGCATCGGCGTCTCGATGATCGACGCCATGGAGGCCGCGGGCGCGGTCAATGCCGACACCGTGCTGGTGGAGCCGACCTCGGGCAATACCGGGATCGCGCTCGCCTTCGTTGCCGCTTCGCGCGGCTATCGGCTGATCCTGGTGATGCCCGAAACCATGTCGATGGAACGGCGCAAGATGCTGGCGTTGCTCGGCGCCGAGCTCGTGCTCACCGAAGGCCCCAAGGGCATGAAGGGCGCGGTCGCCAAGGCCGAGGAGCTGCTGCGCGAAATCCCCAATTCCGCAATGCCGCAGCAGTTCAGGAACAAGGCCAATCCCGAAATCCACCGCCGCACCACCGCCGAGGAAATCTGGAACGACACCGGCGGCGCGATCGACGTGTTCGTCTCCGGCGTCGGCACCGGCGGCACCATCACCGGCGTCGGCCAAGTGCTGAAGCCGCGCAAGCCCTCGATCCGGATCGTCGCCGTCGAGCCCGAGGACAGCCCGGTGCTGTCCGGCGGCCAAGCGGGCCCCCATAAGATCCAGGGCATCGGCGCCGGTTTCGTGCCCGAAGTGCTCGATCGCTCGGTGGTGGACGAGGTGGTGACCGTCGGCAATCAGACCGCCTTCGATACCGCCCGCGCGGTCGCCCGTTACGAGGGCATCCCGGTCGGCATTTCATCGGGTGCCGCGATTGCCGCGGCGTTCGAGGTCGGTAGCCGCTCGGAGTACGCGGGCAAGAACGTGGTCGTCATCGTTCCCTCCTTCGCCGAGCGCTACCTGTCGACGGCGCTGTTCGAAGGGCTGTAGTTGGAACCCTCTCCCGCGTCGTACGCGGGGGAGGGCAGGGTGGGGGCCGAGCGATGCAGATCGG
>DATBTC010000098.1:0-8789 GCA_036559465.1 Xanthobacteraceae bacterium | reverse complement strand
TTCAAATAACGCACCGGCGAGAGCGTGCCGGCCAACATTTCCTGCATCGCGGCGACCACGTCGCGCGACAGGTGCATCCAGGCAGCGCCGGTGCGCCCGCGGACCGGCTCGATGTCCTCGCCCATGGCGAGTCGCCACATGAGATAGGGAAAATCGATGCCGGCGATTTGGCCGAGCGCGTTCCAGGTCCAAGGCCGCGCATTGACGTCGAGAATCTTGTAGCGGTCGTCGCGTCGGTCATATTTGAACTCGACCTCGACCATACCGCTATAGCCGATCGATTCCAGGACGCGCTCGGCGGCGTCCTCGACCTCGTTCTGCTCGATCGTCTCCACGAACGTGCTGGTATAGCCGAAGTCGATCGGATACTGGCGCGTACGGCGCGCGACGAGGGAAGCGAACGGTGCGCCGCGATCCCAGATCGCGGCGTAGGAAAATTGGCTGCGGCCGTCGCCGGGTATCATCTCCTGCAACACGATGCCATCGGCGCCAACGAGTGTCGCGGCTTCGTCGTAGCGGGCGAGAAGCTGGTCGCGGTTATCGACGCGCCACGCCTTGGCGAGCGTGAAGGCGTTGGGCTCGCGCTTCATCGTGGGCTTTAGAATCACGGGATAGCGACACTGGAGGGCTTCGACTTCCAGCCGATCGCGCGGGTAGCGGCTCCAGGGATGCGCGATGCCGACCTCGTCGGCGCGCTCGTTCATGAGACGCTTGTCGAACGCCCATTTGGCGGTCGACCAGGGCGGGGTCGTCACGCGATACGCGCGGGAAAGCTTGGCGTGATTCTGCGAGACGAGCTCGGCCTCGGCGTCGCCGCCGGGAAACAGCACCGCGCCCTTCAGGCTGTAGCGCTCGGCGATCTCGACCAGATAATCGGCGGCGTTGGTGTGGGCCGGGCCGTTCCAGGGAATGCTGCCGCTGGCGTATCGCGAGAGGCGCGCGATCGGGTGATCGCGGCGCAACAGCCATACCGGAATGCCGCGGCGCCCGAGGCTGCGCACCACTGAAAGGCTGCCATGCGCGCCGCCAAAAACGAGTGCACCGGCTTCCTCGACTTGCCGCCAGGCTTCGCCAGGTACGATCGACGGAGACGGGATGTCGCGCGTCCGCGTCTCCGCATCGCGCGGATGGATCAGCGATTTCGCTGGGATGTCGGAGCCGAGCATCGAAACGTCTTTTATATTTGCATCCCCGATGCGGACCCTAGGATTGGGCCGGAAAAGCCACAACGCGAACTCTGGAACACAGTAAAGTTAGAATTATTTAGATTAACGCTGCGCGCCGCCGCGTTGACCGCAAACGCCCGTGGGTCTAGCAAGATCGATGCGGCGACATACTTAATGATTGTCCGCGCTCAAGCGCTGGGCGAGGTCCGCAGGACACGAACATGGCCACCATCGCCGAGACAAACCGCTCCGCGCGTCAACGCCAAGCCGCCTTGCTAGGGCTCGGCCTGATTGCCGTGGCGGCGGTCGCCGCGACAGCGGTGTTGTGGGGCTATTTCGGCACGGCAGTGTTTTTCGACATGGTCGTGGCCGGTATCGCCTATTGCTTCTGAGCAGGTGCACGAGAATCGATCCATGAAGCAATCCACGCGAATCGCGGCGGTGCTCGGCGCATTTCTCGCGGGTGCCGCGATGCTCGTAGCGGCGGCGCTTTACGTTCTGCCCGGTGAGACGACTAAGCCTTCGTCGGTCGGCGGGCCGTTCCGGCTGCTCGATCACAACGGGCGCGTCGTCACCGAGGCAAATTTCAAGGGCCGTCCGTTCCTGGTCTTCTTCGGCTTCACCCATTGCCCGGATATTTGTCCGACGGCGCTGTTCGAGATGTCCGAGGTGTTGAAGCGGCTCGGCTCCGACGCCGACAAGACCGCGGCGCTGTTCATCAGCGTCGACCCCGAGCGCGACACGCCGGAAAAGCTCAAGGACTATGTTTCGAGCTTCCATCCGCGCGTCATTGGGCTCACCGGTACGCCAGGCGAGATCGAGGCGGTGACCAGGACCTATCGGGCCTACGCGAAGAAAGTTCCGCTCGACGGCGGCGGCTACACCATGGACCATTCGGCTATCGTGTACTTGATGGATAAAGAAGGCCGCTTCGTCGCGCCGTTCAATCTCAAGCGGAGCGCGGATCAGGCCGCGGCCGACCTGAAGCGCCGACTCTGACGGGCCGGGCCGGCTTATGGCGGCGCGGGGTGGGAGCGAGGGCCCCGAAGCCATAGCCTACAACCCCCGCGCGGGTTTACAAACGATTCGCGCGAGGCGAAATTCGCGCTCCATCGGCATCGGCGAACCTATGCACAGCGCAGCGCCCGGATTCCTCGCGCCTGACCCGCGTACTCGCGCCCTCTGGGTGCGGCGGACGGTTTGCGGCGCTGTCACGCTCGCGTTGCTGCTTCCCATGATCGGGTCCGCATTGGCGCAGGCGCCGCAGCGCGTGTTCGTGCCGGGGTTCTGGGATCCGAAGCGGCGGCCGGAGAAGCCGGAGCCCGGCCGCATCACCATGATCCGCTTCTTCACCGAGGAGGATTATCCGCCGTTCAACTTCAAGGGGCCGGACGGTCAGCCGATCGGCTTCAACGTCGATCTGGCGCGTGCGATCTGCACGGAACTTGCCATTCAATGTACGATCCAGGTGCGCCGCTTCGATACGTTGCTCGAGGCGATGGATGAAGGAAAAGGCGACGCGATCATCGCCTCGCTCGCCATCAATCCAGAGACGCGCAAGCGCCTCGACTTCACCGAGCGCTACTACCGCTCGCCCGCTCGCTTCATCGCGCGCAAGGATTTCGACTTGAAGGACGCGACGCCCGAGACGGTCGCCGGCAAGCGCGTAGCGGTCGTCGCCGGCACGGCGCACGATGTTTACTTGCGCGCCTTCTTCGCCGAAGCCGCGATCCAGCCGCAGGCCCATTTCGAGAATGCGCTCGCGGCGCTCAAGCGCGGCGAGGTTGATCTCGTGTTCGGCGACGGCATCGCGCTCGCCTTCTGGCTGAACGGGCGCGATTCGGCGAACTGCTGCGCGTTCCGCGGCGGGCCCTTCACCGAGAGCCGCTACTTCGGCGAGGGCGTCGGCATCGCAGTGAAGAAGGGCAACGACGCGCTCAAGCGCGCGCTCGACTACGCGCTGTTCCGGGTATGGGAAAAAGGCGTCTACACCGACCTCTATTTGCGCTATTTCCCGGTCGGCTTTTACTGAAGCAGTCCAAGGAGAAGACGATGGCCGCGCCGGCCGCGGAAGTCGCAAACACGTTGCGCGAGTTCGCAGAGCAGTCGAACGCCTGGCCGTTCGAGGAGGCGCGCAAGCTCGTCCAGCGCTTGAAGCAGCGGCCCAAGGCCGAGGTGCTGTTCGAGACCGGCTATGGCCCGTCGGGCCTGCCGCATATCGGCACGTTCGGCGAGGTGGCGCGCACCAGCATGGTGCAGCACGCCTTCCAGGTGCTCACCGAGGACAAGATCAAGACGCGGCTGGTCTGTTTTTCCGACGACATGGATGGGCTCCGCAAAGTGCCCGACAACGTGCCGCAGAAGGATATGCTCACGAAGTATCTCGGGCAGCCGCTGACGCGCGTGCCCGACCCGTTCGGCACCCACCCGAGCTTTGGCGAGCACAATAACGCGCGGCTGCGCGCGTTCCTCGATCAGTTCGGGTTCGAGTACGAATTCCTGTCATCGACCGCCTGCTACGCCGCCGGCCGCTTCGACCCGACGCTGCTCTTGGTGCTCGATCGTTACGAGCAAGTGATGGAGATCATGCTGCCCTCGCTGCGCGAGGAGCGTGCAGCGACCTATTCGCCGTTCCTGCCGATCTCGCCGCGCACCGGCGCGGTGCTGCAGGTGCCGATTCTGGAGCACGACAAGAAGCGCGGCACGGTGGTCTACGAAGACCCCGACACCAAGGAGCGCATGGAAAGCCCGGTCACCGGCGGGCGCTGCAAGCTGCAATGGAAGCCGGACTGGGCCATGCGCTGGGTCGCGCTCGGGGTCGACTACGAGATGGCGGGCAAGGACCTGATCGACTCGGTGAAGCTCTCGGGTCAGATCGCGCGCGCGCTCGGCGCGGAGCCGCCGGAGGGCTTCAATTACGAGCTCTTTCTCGACGAGAAGGGGCAGAAGATTTCGAAGTCCAAGGGCAACGGCATCACGATCGAAGAATGGCTGCGCTATGCGAGCCCGGAGAGCCTTTCGCTCTTCATGTATCGCGAGCCGAGGGCGGCCAAGCGGCTCTATTTCGACGTCATCCCGCGCCACATGGACGAGTACCAGCAGTTCCTGGACGCTTATCCGAAGCAGGACTGGAAGCAGCGCCTCGGCAACCCGGTCTGGCACATCCATTTGGGCAATCCGCCGCCGTCGGAAATTCCGACCCCGTTCTCCATGCTGCTGACGCTGGTTTCATCCTCGAACGCTGAGAACGCCGAGACGCTGTGGGGCTTCATCAAGCGCTACCGGCCGGACGTGACGCCGCAAACGCACCCGAAGCTCAAGGCGAACGTGGAATATGCGATCCACTATTTCCGCGATTTCGTGCTGCCGGCGAAGAAATTCCGCGAGCCGACCGCGCAGGAACGCGAGGCGCTGGCGGCGCTGCGCGATGCGCTCTCGCAGCTTCCTGTAAGCGCCACCGCCGAGCAGATCCAGGACGTGGTGTATGAGATCGGGCGGCGGCCGCCGTTCCTCGACACCAGCGGTAAGGGCAAGACCAAGGACGGCAAGCCGGGTGTGTCGCTTGAATGGTTCAATATGCTCTATCATGTGCTGCTCGGGCAGGAGAAGGGACCGCGCTTCGGCTCCTTCGTCGCCGTCTATGGCATCGAGAACACTGTCGGGATGATCGACGGGGCGCTGGCGCGTTCGGCGTGACTTACTGACTCGCCCACAAGATGCGGGCGATCCAGTCCACCTCGGAGGCCGGCAACACGCGATCCCGGTGCGAGGGATTGAGCGAGCGCAGCTCGATCGATTTTGCCGATTTGCGCTTCAGCTCCTTGGCCAAGACCTCGCCGTCCTTGGTTTTCACGACAACGCGGTCGCCTTTGCGCACGGTCGCGCCCGGCGAGATCAAGAGGATGTCGCCGTCGCGATAGAGCGGCTCCATGGAATCGCCGGAGACTTCGAGCGCGTAGGCGTGCTCGTCGTCGATACTCGGAAACGGAACCGCGTCCCAGCCGGAGCCGACCGGGAAACCGCCGTCGTCGAAATAGCCGCCGGTGCCGGCCTCGGCGAAGCCGATGAGCGGCAAGGGCCGTGGCGCGCGTTTGGAGGACTTGGCGTCGAGCAGCGCGATGTATTCCTCGACGCTGGCGCCGGTCACGTGCAGGATTTTTGCAATCGATTCGGTCGAGGGCCAGCGCGGGCGGCCGTCGGGGCCGAGGCGCTTGGAGCGGTTGAAAGAAGTCGGGTCGAGTCCGGCCTTCTTGGCCAGCCCCGAGGCCGAGAAACCATAGCGCTCAGCCAGCCGGTCGATTGCGGCCCAGACGCGCGGATGGGAAAGATTGGCCAATTGAGGCTCCGCCACTCGATGAAGATCGTATAGTAGTAGGAATAATCACCCAGAATGGTTTCGTCTAGCCATCATCGGGGGTATTCACATAAATTTCCCGTGATAGGTGCAGGCGGGCCCGCTTGCAGCCAAGGGGCGCCGCCGATAGCGTCGCGCCGGATCATGAGCAGGCAGGCGGCCATCGACCGCGCGGGGCTAAAACGCCCGACCTTTGTCCCATTGCCCGGGGGTAACCGCGCTTGATCCCACTGCTAGACTTGGGGCTTCCCTTCGCACGGCTCTTGGACGCCGAGGATGCGCACCGGCTTGCGCTCCTGGCGCTGAAAACGGTGCCCCTGCCGCCATCTCCCGCCGACGATCCGCGGCTCAAGGTCGAGGCGTTCGGCCTCCTATTCTCCAATCCTGTGGGGCTTGCCGCCGGGTTCGACAAGGATGCGGAAGTGCCGGATGCGGCTTTGAAAATCGGCTTCGGCTTCGTCGAGGCGGGAACGCTGACGCCAAAGGCGCAATCGGGGAATCCGCGCCCGCGCGTCTTCCGTCTTCCGGCCGACGAGGCGGTCGTCAATCGCCTCGGTTTCAACAATAGTGGCTTTGCCGCGGCGCACAATCGTTTGACAGCGCGAGCGCGCAGCGGGACCGGCGGGGTTTTTGGGATCTTGGGCGTCAATGTGGGGGCGAACCGCGAATCACTTGACCGTGCTGCCGACTATGTCGAGGGCATCAAGACCTTCGCCGCGGAGGCGGATTATCTCACGGTTAACATTTCCTCACCGAACACACCGGGGCTGCGCGATCTGCAATTCGGGGCGGCGCTCGACGATCTGGTCGCGCGCGTCACGGAGGCGCGCGAGCGAGCGGCGGCGCGCGCCGGAAAAAAACCGGTGCTTCTGAAGATCGCTCCCGATCTTTCGCTGAGCGAACTCGACGGTGTGGTGGCGGTTGCACGCAAGCGCGGCATCGACGGAATCATTATCGCCAACACCACCATCGCGCGTCCACGGTCATTGCGCGATCGTGCCGCGCGCGAAGAAGGCGGGCTCTCGGGCCGGCCGCTGTTCTCGCTCTCGACGCGGATGCTCGCCGAAACTTATCTGCGCGCCGAAGGCGCGTTTCCGCTTGTCGGTGTCGGCGGTGTCGATTCGGCGGAAGCGGCGTGGCAGAAAATGCGCGCGGGTGCCGCGCTCGTGCAGCTCTATACTGCGTTGATTTATAAAGGATTTTCCCTGGTCGCAACCATCAAGCGCGGGCTGGTGCACCGGCTCGAGCGCGAAAAGATCGGAAAGATCACGGAGATCGTGGGTGCCGATACACGCGAGATCGTGCGCGCGCCGTGGCCGGCGTGAGGTTCAAGTCTTTCCGCGGCCGGCGCGGATGAGCCGCATGATGAGCCAGATCGGAATCACGATCACGGCGCCGAGCACGAAATAGCGCCACACCCATTCGACCGCTTCGAAGCCCATGCTCATGACGCGGCGCACGAGCGACTCGAGACTGCGCCAGATGTTCCACGGATCGACTCCGAGTGCGGCGAGCAATACGCCGATGACGATCGACAACAGCACGAGTCGAACGATCACTCCGACCGGCGATCCGCCAAAAAATCGATTCATTGTGCGCTCATCTTGAAATTTTCCGCTCGCGTGCACATCTGACAGTGCGCAAGAAAATGTCAAGCGGCACTTGACCGAACGATCAATGCAAACTACTGGATGATGTTGAAAATGTTGGCGAACACTTCTCTTTCACTTTCTTCCGGCGATTTCTCGCTCGACCGCCGCGTTGACTGGGCGCGCGGTCTGCTCGCACGCGGCGATACCGCGAGCACGATCGATCTTCTGCGTGAAACAATCGAAACAGCGCCGGGCTTTCTCGCTGCGTGGTTCATGCTCGGCGAGGTGCTTGAGCGCACCGGCGAGCGCGACGAAGCGATCGGCGCCTATCGGCGCGTGGTGACGCTCGATCCGGAAGACAAGCTAGGCGCGAGCCTCAGGCTCGCGCGGCTGGAGAAGCGCAAACCCGAAGGCATGCCACCGGCCTATGTGCGCACGCTGTTCGACCAGAACGCAGCGCGCTTCGAGAACGATCTCCTGCAGACGCTCTCCTATCGCGGCCCGCAGATGTTGCGCGAAGCGGTCGAGCGGACCGCCAAGGCGCGCAGGAAGCCGGCGCGGTTCCTGCGCGTGCTGGATCTGGGCTGCGGCACCGGCCTGATGGGCGCGGAGATCCGCGAGCTTGCAAGCGATCTTGTCGGCGTCGATCTTTCGCCCGGCATGATCACCCATGCCCAGGCCAAGGAAATCTACGATCGCGTCGCGGTTGGCGACCTTGTCGAGTTCCTCGACGAAGAAGAGGGCGATTTCGACTTGGTGCTTGCGGCCGACGTGTTCACGTATTTGCAGGACCTGCGGCCTGTGCTCGCGGCGGTCCGCGAACGGCTCGCTCCCGGCGGGCTGGTGGCATTCACCATCGAGACCCACCGCGGCGGCGGCGTCGTTTTGCATGAAGCGTTGCGCTTCGCTCATGGCGAGAAACACGTGCGCGAGGCCGCCAAGGCAGCACGCCTCGACGTCGCCGTCCTTGAGCGCGCCTCGACGCGTACGGAAAAGGGCAAGCCGGTCGCGGGTCTGTTGGCCGTGCTTTCGCGGCGCGGCGCTCAGTCGCGGCGGAACACTAGACTTGCGAGCAGGCCGGTCAGAAGCGCGAGCAGCGCCGTACCGAGGCCGTAGTCCAACCGCTGGTCGCGCGCGGCTTGGGCGATCACCGCCTCAAATCCCACTTTTACGACTTCGATCGCCGTCGTCTCGCGAGTGACAAGCGCGCCCGCCGCGATCAGGAGTGTCTCCACTTCGTAGGTGCCGGTCGGCGCCGTGCCGGGGATCGGCACCGAGGTGCGAAACAAGCTGTTGCCGAGATACGTGACGCCGTTCGGCTCCTCGCGGAACATTCCTTCCGCGCTCTTCACCCGGATGAATCCAGCGCGGAACGGATCCTGCGCGTGCACGTCTGCGACGTCGGCGCCGATCCGTTGCGTGAGCAAATTGTTGACGAGACCGATGCGAAGCCGCCGAAGGAAATCGGGAGCACCGATATTGGCCGGTAGGCGGTTGGTCGAGACCGCGAGATAAGCCGGCACTTCGACGAACTCTCGCGATTCCGTATTGACCCAGATACCGAGCAGGCGAGCTTTGTGCCGCGTGATGAAGGAGCGCTTGGGACCGCGCACGGTCACAACCACGTCGTAGCCGCCGCGCTCCATCACGTCGGGGTCGATGTTGTCGATCGATCCG
>DATBTC010000097.1:0-6406 GCA_036559465.1 Xanthobacteraceae bacterium | reverse complement strand
CGGCGGAAATTGTCGCGCTTGCGCAGAATGGTGATCCAGGAAAGCCCGGCCTGAAAGCCGTCGAGCACCAGCTTCTCATAGAGTGCGCGGTCGTCGCGCTCGGGCACGCCCCACTCGGTGTCGTGATAGGCCATGTAGAGCGGATCGCTGCCGCACCAGGGGCAGCGGTGCAGGCCATCCGCGTGCTTGAGTGCGCTGCGTCTCACTGCCCCGACTCCACCAGCGTCAGCGCAATGCCGCCACCCATGATCGTGCCTCCGGCGGCGAGCGCTTCCTCTACGCGATCGAGCCGCAGCATCGCGAGCCCGCGGCCATTGGCGGCCGAGCCCATGAAGCCGACCGACTTGTCGCCTGCCTTGATCTCGACGCCGGGCATGGGCGCGCCGTCCTGATAGGCCACCGGCACCACGCGCTTGCGCGCGCCGCCGCGGTGCTGCATGCGCGACACCACTTCCTGGCCGATAAAACAGCCCTTCTCGAAATCGACGCCGTTCAGCGTGTCCATCGCCGCCTCGTGCGGGAACGTGTCGCTGTAGATGAAATCCTTGCCGCCCTCGGGCACCCCGAGAGCGATGCGCAGCTGCTGCCAAGCCTCTCCATCGACGAGCGTAGCGGTGGCAAGCGCCGCCTCGGCGCCTTCCCGCGGCAGGATTACGCGCGTGCCCAAGCCCGCAAGGCGCGGGTCGGGGAACTCGAGACCGAGTTCGTCCAGTGGCGTCCCGTCGAACACGACCGCCACCGCGAGATCGGGCCGCGGCTCGATCGTAACCTTGGCCCGCAATTTGTAGAAGTTGAGTCGCTGAACGAAATCGTCCGTCAGCGCACGGGGCACGTCGAATACATAGCCGTCTCCCTCATCGGGCCCGCAAGCCACGACAAAGAAGTCGAAGAGAATCTTTCCCTGCGGCGTCAGCAGTGCAGCGAATCGGGCTTCGCCGGGCTTGAGAGTCCCAACCTCGCTTGTCACCAAGTTGTTGAGAAAATGCGCGGCGTCCGCGCCGGAGAGGCGCACGACCGAACGTTCGGGTAAGATCGCGGCGCGCATGACCCTCAAAGCCTTGCCAATTCCCGTGCCGACACGTAAGGCCCGCAAAGGGGCAGGGCAAGGCCGCCCACAGGGCGCGTATGGCCGATAGCTTCGATCTGATTCTCGCCGGGGGCACCGTCGTCAACCAGGACGGCACGGGGGTCCGCGACATCGGCATCCGCGACGGCAAGATCGCGGCGATCGGCGGGCTTTCCGGCGCCTCGGCCGGCGAGGCCATCGATTGCCACGGCCTGCATGTGTTGCCGGGCGTCATCGACACCCAGGTCCATTTCCGCGAGCCCGGCTTCACCCACAAGGAAGACCTTGAGACCGGCTCGCGCGCCGCCGTGCTTGGCGGCGTCACCGGCGTATTCGAAATGCCCAATACCGAGCCGCCCACCATCGGCGCCTCGGCGCTCGCCGACAAGATCCGCCGCGCCCGCGGGCGCATGCATTGCGATTTCGCTTTCTTCGTCGGCGGCACGCCCACCAACGTACCGGACCTGCCCGAGCTCGAGCGGTTGCCGGGCTGCGCAGGCGTCAAGGTGTTCATGGGCTCCTCGACCGGGAAACTGCTGATCCCCGATGACGAGAGCCTGCGCGCGATTCTGCGCGTCATCCGCCGCCGCGCCTCGTTCCATTCCGAGGACGAGCCGCGGCTCGAGGAGCGCAAGCACCTGCGCGTCGCGGGCGACCCGAGTTCGCATCCGGTATGGCGCGACCCGGTCGTGGCGCTGCGCGCCACCACACGGCTCATTTCGCTCGCCCGTGAAACCGGCAAGCGAGTGCACGTGCTGCATATCTCCACTGCCGAAGAGATGGACGTGCTCGCCCAGCACCGCGACATCGCCAGCGTCGAGGCGACGCCGCAGCATCTCACCCTGGTCGCGCCCGATTGTTACGAGCGGCTCGGCACACGCGCGGTGATGAATCCGCCCTTGCGTGATGAGCGGCACCGCGACGCGATCTGGCGTGCGCTGTTGAACGGCATCGTCGATGTGCTCGGCTCCGATCACGCTCCGCATACGCTTGCCGAAAAGGCCAAACCCTATCCCGCAAGCCCCTCGGGCCTCACCGGCGTGCAGACACTGGTGCCGATCATGCTCGACCATGTTGTCGCAGGAAAACTTTCGCTCGAGCGCTTCGTCGACCTCACCAGCGCCGGCCCGGCGCGCATCTTCGGCATCGCCAGCAAGGGCCGCATCGCCACCGGCTTCGATGCCGATTTCACTGTGGTCGACTTGAAGCGCCAGGAGACCATCCGCAACTGGCTGATCGCCTCGCGCTGCGGCTGGACGCCTTATGACGGGATGAAAGTCACCGGCTGGCCAGTCGGCACGTTCGTGCGCGGCGTGCGGGTGATGTGGCAGGGCGAAGTGCTTGCGCGCGGCACCGGCGAGCCGATCCGCTTTCACGAAGCGATGGGCAGCGCGACGGGGTAGGGTGAGTACGAAAGACACCAATCCCTCCCCTTTACGGGGAGGGTGGCCGAGCGAAGCGAGGCCGGGTGGGGTGACAGAGTATGGCAAACGAACGCGCTCGCCGTCTGCGCAAGACCATGACGCCGCAAGAAGTGAAGCTCTGGGTGCGGCTGCGCGAATTTAGGGATAATGGTCATCACTTTCGCCGTCAGGTACCGCTCGACAGTTTTATTCTCGATTTCGTCTGTTTCGGTTCGAAGCTCATCGTTGAAGTCGATGGCGGTCAACATGGAATGAAAACGGGGCAGGATCGCGATCAGCTTCGTGATGCACACTTTTCAAGGCACGGATTTCGCATTTTGCGATTTTGGAATAACGAAGTTGATCAGAATATGAGTGGTGTATTGGAAACGATCGTCGGCGCTTTGAGTGCGGCACCCCCACCCCGCCCGCCTTCGGCGGGCGACCCTCCCCGCAAGGGGGAGGGATGAATCAATCCCCCGCCACGAAGAATTGCCACTTGCCGTCCGGCCCAATGCCAACGCGATAGAACACGTAGGCGCCGAATTCCTGCATTTCCTTCCAGTCGGAGCCGGTGACGAGTTTGAACAACTCGACCTTCTGCTCCGGCGTGAGCTTTGCCAGCGGGATGCCGACGAAATAGGGCCAGACATACATTTCCTGCGGCGAGCCGCGGTCGAGCAGCACGTACGGGCTTTCCAAGACTTCGACCAGGATCGAGAGCGCCTCGATCCCGTCGCTGTCCGGGTAGCTCGATTTCCAGTATTCGAGCGGATCCTTCTCGCCGCCGAACGAGAATACCGGCATCGCGTCAGCCGCCTTCATTACCGCGGAGACCTTGGCCGCGTCGCCGGTCCTGGCCGCGGCGAGGATGCGCTCGCGCATGGCGCGCACGGGCTCGGGCAGCTTCGAGGTGTCGCGAATGATCTCGGGGAGTGGGGCGTTAGGTTGCGCGCTCTTGACGGGCGGCGTGATGCGCGGCGGCGTCAGGGTCTCCGTACGCACAGGCGCCTGCGCGAGTGCCGGCGCGGCCAGGAAAACGAACAATAGGAGAGAGATGATTGTACGGCCCATGGCGGGGTCCCCGCTTGGAGCCTAGCCGAGCCCGCGCCCGGGCGCGACGCTTATTGGCGGCCGCGATTGATGGTGAATTCGCCGCTGCGGATGCGCTTGCCGAGGCCTTCGGCGAAGGTCGCCGTGGCTTCCTCGCCGTAGGTGGTGACGAGTTCGCCCAGTGCCGTGAAAAGCGCCACCTGTGCCAGGCAATCGCCGTCGATGCCGTCAAGCCGTGCCTCGGCCCAGGCATCCGAAAGATAGGCCAGCGCCGCGAGGCGCTCGTCGGCCGTGCCGTTTTCCGCCTCGTCCCCAAGGACAAGAGCCATTGGAATGTCCTGCAAGTTTTTTTGCTCCGCCGACGCGCCGCTTCCCCGTTACGAAACATAATCGGGCGCATTCCGGCCGTCGCCTTGGACCTTTAAAGAAGGTTAACGGGCACGGCCACTTTCCCGCCTAATAGCTGTAACGGGTTGCGATGTCTCTCGAAAGCCGCGCGCCTTCGCCGAGGAAACGGTCGATGGCGACCCCGGCGGCGTCAGTGCAGCTCCGATAGGTCTGCTCGTAGGTGAAGTAGCCGCGATTGAAGCTCGCGATCATCCGGCCGCGGCGCTCGGGCCCGGGCTGCTCGGCTTCTAGCAGCTGTTCCATCTCTCCGCGCCAGCGGCCGCTCTCGGCCGCTGCGCCGCACAGCGGGCGCAGATAGTGCAAGGCGCCGAGGATTTCCGAAAGACGCGCCATCTCGCCTTCATAGGGCGGTGGCGCGCCCTCGATGCGCGGTGGCTCTACTTGCGGCAAACGTGCGCCCGCCTTCGGTAGCGCCGGCGCGCGCGGCACGACCGGGCGCGGCGCGCCGAAAAAGTCGCGCGGCGGAGGCGGCAAATCGCGCCGCGGCACATCGCGCGGCGGCAATGCCTCGCGCGGCGGGAACAATTGCTGAAACAAGCCTTGCGCCGCGGCGGGCGCGGCGAGAACAAGCGCGAGCGAGCAGGCGAGGAGCGCGCGGCGGATCATGGTCGGCTCTATGCCCCTGATCTGCGGCAGGAACAAGCCATCAGCCGATCAGTTGTCGCGCCGCTTCGACGATCTCGGCAAGGCCTTCGGTGGTCTTGAACTCGCCGACCTTGTCGGGATCGACCCACCGCACCTCAACGGCCTCGGGGCTGATCCTCGGTTCGCCCGCACGCCAGCGCGCGGCAAAGGCCCGGATGTGAAAACGCGCGACTACCGTGCCGCGCTTGTCGCGCCATACGGCCTCGCGCTCGCCCGCGGGTCCCGCGACCTCGGCCTCGATTCCGACTTCCTCGCGTAGTTCCCGAAGCGCCGCCTGCTCCGCCGTCTCGCCCGGCTCGATGCGGCCGCCCGGCAGGCTCCACAGTCGTGGCCGCGCGCGTAGCGCGAGCAGCACCTTGCCGTCGCGAAAGACGGCAATGCTTGCCGCCGGAATCGGATTACTGCTTTGGCTCATCACCACGAAGTCATATCATCCCGCCGTCATGTGCGGACGATTCATGCTGATCTCGTCGCCGGAGACGCTGCAGAAGCAGTTCGGCTATGCTGAACGGCGCGACATTCCCCCTCGCTACAATATAGCGCCGGGACAGCCGGTCGAGATCGTGCGGTTGGTGAAGGGTAAGCGCGAACTTGTGCCCGTGCGCTGGGGCCTGATCCCTTCCTGGGTCAAGGATCCGCGCGAGTTTTCGCTCCTGATCAATGCACGGATCGAAAGCGTTCTCGACAAGCCCTCGTTCAAGAACGCAATCCGCCGGCGGCGCTGCCTGGTTCCGGCCGACGGGTTCTACGAGTGGCAGAAGGCCGCGAGCCGCAAGCGGCCCTTTGTCATCCGCCCACGCGCCGGTGACCCGGTGGCGTTCGCCGGAATCTGGGAGACCTGGGCCGACCGCGATGGCGGCGAGATCGACACTATGGCGATCATCACCTGTCCGGCCAACAAGACGCTCGCAAAGGTCCATGACCGGATGCCGGCCATAGTGCGGCCGGAGCATTTCGTTGCTTGGCTCGATGTGGAGAAGGTCGACGCCGAGACGGCGCTCGCACTGATCGGCACGGTGCCGGAGGATTTCTTCGAGGCCTTCAAGGTCTCGACACGTGTGAACAAGGCGGAGAACGAGGGGTCGGTGCTGATCAAGCCGCTCGAGGGACTTAAAGGACTTTACCGGGATTGAGAATCCCGTTCGGGTCGAGCGTGCGCTTGATCGTGCGCATCAGCTCGAGCTCGACCGGGTCCTTCACGCTGGGCAATAGCTTTCGCTTCATGAGTCCAATGCCATGCTCGGCCGAGATCGAGCCGCGATATTTCATCGCAAGTTCGTAGACGATGACGTTCACCTCGTCGGAACGCGCGAGGAAATCCACTTTCGTAGCGGCCGGCGGCTTGCAGAAGGCCAGATGCACGTTGCCGTCGCCCAGATGCCCGAACGGCAGCGGCTGGATGCCGGGAACCAGCTTGCTCACCTTGGCGCTCGCCTCCTCGATGAAGTCGGGCACGGACGCGACCGGCACCGACACGTCGTGTGCAATCGAGCCACCGGTGCCCCGCTGCGCGTCTGGCAGGATCAGCCGCAAAAGCCAGAAGCTCTTCGACTGCTCCAGGCTCGTGGCGATCGCGGCGTCGCGCACCAGGCTGCGCTCGCTGCCGGCGGAAAGAATTTCCTCGATCGTGCCGCGCAATCCTTCGCGCGCGGAGGAGGACAGCTCCATCAGCACGTACCATGGATGCGGGGTGCTGAGTGGATCGCGGCATTGGGTCGAATGTTTCACCGCGAGCTGAACCCCGAGCCCCGCCATCAACTCGAAGCTCGTGACGCTGGTACCGGCGCGCTCCTGGGCGATCTGCAGCAGTTCGAGCGCGGCGTGCGGCGAG
>DATBTC010000096.1:0-4669 GCA_036559465.1 Xanthobacteraceae bacterium | reverse complement strand
TTCATTAGTCGGGTTGTCGTTCCCTATCCGAATCAGAAAGTTGCGCGGAGGCCCCGCATAGGGCGGGCGAGGTAGGCCGGAACGGGGTAGCAAGTCAAATCGGGCACTTAGAGGCAGGTGCTCACATGCCTGCAATTTACCTACAACCTGGGCGGGTAAAGTTGCAATCATCCTACCTGTACGTTAGGGTTGTGGTCCGGCGTGAAGTCCAATGCGGACGGGCATTTCAGCGGTATAGCGGGCAGGCCGGACATGGCCGAAAAGGTGCACGGAAATGGCCAAGTTCGGCCCGAGCAGGTGGCGATTTACTTGGCGGACCTAGCCAGGCAGCTGAAGCAGATGGCAGAGCGTCATGACATGCCAGAGCTCGCCTATCTCCTCGACCTCGTCCGTGCCGAAGCCGAGCTCAAATCAAGGCCAGAGCCTCGCCCGCACGCCTGATACGGCCTCAAATCAGCGAGACCAGCCCGCCGCCGTGCCGTTCGATCCGGCCGGCAAGCTCTAATTCCAGCAACACGATCTGCACCGCGCCTGCAGGCGCGCGCGCCTCGCGCACGAGATCATCCACGGCGACCGGGGTCGGTCCGAGCAGTTCCAGCACTCGTTTGCGGAGCGTGTCGTCGGCTTGCGCTTCGCCTGAGGGCTCCTGCCGGTCGGGCTCGCGCATGGGCGGCATGGGCCGGCCCAGAATCGGGGTCAAGACGTCGATAACGTCGGCAACCGAGGTCACCAGCGTCGCCCCCTGCTTCAGCAGGCGGTTGGTTCCCTGTGTGCGAGGGTCGAGCGGCGAGCCCGGCACGGCGAACACCTCGCGGCCGTATTCCAGCGCAAGCCGCGCGGTGATCAGTGAGCCAGAGCGTTCCGCGGCTTCGACGATAACGGCGCCGACTGCAATCCCGGCGATCAGGCGGTTGCGGCGCGGGAAATCGCGAGCCCGTGGCTCCCAACCAATAGGCATTTCGCCGACCGCAGCACCGGTTGCGACGATCTGCTCGAGTAGTTCAGCATGTTCAGGGGGATAGGGCTTGTCGTGGCCTCCCGCTAGCACTGCGATCGTACCGGTGGAGAGAGTGGCGCGGTGAGCAGCCGAATCGATGCCGCGGGCCAGCCCGGAGACGACCGCAAAGCCGGCAGCACCAAGTCCGCGCGCCAGTTCGCCGGCGAAACGCATGCCGGCGGCGGACGCGTTGCGCGCGCCGACGATTGCGACTACGGGCTCGGCCAGCACAGCGCCTTGGCCGCGAATGGCCAGGAGCGGCGGTGCGTCGTCGGTCTCGCGCAGGCGAGAGGGATATTCGGCCTCGCCGAGGGCGACCAAACGGACGCCGATCTTGGCCGCGGCGGCAATCTCGGTCTCGGCCTCGGCGCGGGTGGGGACCCGCAGGCTGCCCCGGCCGCCGAGGCGGGCTAGGCTGGGCAGGGCTGAGAGTGCCGCTGCTGCGCCGCCATACTGGTTCAATAGCGCGCGGAAGGTGCGGGGACCGAAATTTTTCGGCGCGGATCAGGCGCAGCCAGTCGGCGCGCTGCTCTTCGGTAAGCCGCTCGCTCATCCACGCGCGCCGATTTTCGGTTCGGTGCCAGCGAGAAGGCGACCGATATTGGCGCGATGGGTGAACCAGAGGAGCAGGCTGAGCGCGGCAAACAGGATCGCTTCCGGCCGCGCGTCGAGCGCCAAGAGAATCAGGGGCGTGGCGAGACTCGCAGCCAGCGCCGAGAGCGAGGACATGCGGAAAATCGCGGCCATCGCGAGCCAGATCCCGATGAAAGCCAAGGCCACGGGCCAGGCGATGCCGAGCAGTACGCCGATATAGGTGGCAACTCCTTTGCCGCCCTTGAACCGCAGCCAAACCGGAAACGCATGACCGAGAAAGGCGCCGAGGCCGGCGGCGAGCGCCGCATTGCGACCGGCGAACCAGGCGGCAAGGAGGACGGCGGCGGTTCCCTTCAGCGCGTCGAGCAGGAGGGTGGCTACCGCCAATGCCTTGCTACCGGTGCGCAGCACGTTGGTGGCGCCGATATTGCCCGAGCCGATGTCGCGCACGTCGCCGTAGCCGGCGAGCTTGGTCAGTAGCAGCCCGAACGGAATCGAGCCGAGCAAATAGCCGACGGCGAGGGCAACGAGGTGGGGCCAAGAGAGAAAGTCAGGCATGACGGCAATAAACGTATTCGCAGAACATCCGGCTCGCAACGATGGGCGGCAGACAATATTTGAGCACTAACCGGCGTGCCGGCGCGGCGGGGGAGAGGGTTCTTTCAATCGCAATCCTTCTTCGACCGCTTTGGCTTCGTCCTTGTAGACGACCAGGTCCTTCGGCCGCTCCGTCTTCAGGAGCCGCGTCGTATCCGCGGTGTAGTGGCCCTTCTTGACGTCGGCGACGACGAAATCGTCGATATCGGTTTCGCAATACATGCAGCGCAGCATGGCACGGTCCTGCGCCGCGGTGCTCACGATGTAGAACTTATTGCGCACGTACTGGGCTTCCATCGGTTCGTGCACGATGCAGTTCGAGTTGGTGCAGCGAATGCCGGAATGAATCGGCTGGTCATAGACCGGGAACGGATGCTTCTCGAACCCGCCGTCGAATTTGTGCAGCGAGACGTTCTTGTGCAGGCCGAGCAAAAGCGAGATCAGCGCCATGCGCACCGGCACGCCATAGGCCGCTTGCTGGAAATAGACCGCGCGGCGGTCGGAATCGACCTCGGCATCGAGCTCGCCGACGCGCGGCAGCGGGTGCAACACGCTGGCGTCGGAATATTTCGGCTCGTCGAGGAATTTGGCGTCGATCTTCGGGTAAGCCTGATCCTTCTCGGCCCAGCGTTCTTTCTGGAAGCGCGTGACGTACACCGCATCGACCTTCTGTTCGATGACGCTGATGTCGTGGTCGATTTCGGGACCGGAGAACAGCGATTGCTGGTGCGGCTCGTCGGGCGTGACGTAGAGCGCATCGATCGAGGCATTCGACACGAACTTGCAATGAAATTCCTCGCGCAGGCGCCGATCCACGTGCGCGGGCAGTTCCATGCCCTTGGCCGGCATCGGCTCGATATTGGCGCCGAAGCGTGCCAACGCATAGACGAAGGAATGGATCGTGCGGCTGCCGCGCAGGTCGCCGGAAATCGCGACCTTCAGATTCTTCAGGCTCTTATTCTTGCGCTTCAGCGTGAAGAGGTCGCACAGCGTCTGCGTCGGATGCTCATGGCCGCCGTCACCGCCGTTGATGACCGGGATCGGCGAGTATTCGGCCGCGAGCTTTGCTGCGCCGTCGCGCGGATGGCGAATGACGAGAACGTCGGCGTAGTTGGCGATCACCCGCACGGAGTCGGCGAGGCTCTCGCCCTTGGCGGCCGAGCTGGTGGCCGGATCGGCGCTGGTGATGAAGTCGCCGCCCAGCCGCAGCATCGCGCTTTCGAAGGAAAGGCGCGTCCTGGTGCTCGGTTCGTAGAACAGGCTTGCCAGGATGGAATTGGGGGCGAGGTTGGTGCTCTTGGCGATGCGGTAGGGAACGTTGGGGTCGGGAAGCTCGGTGAGAAACGCTTCCGCGATCTCGAAAATACTTTCGATGTCCTTGTTCGACAGGTCGTTGATCGAAATCACGTGGCGGGTGGTTGGGCGAGGTTTCGATACCATCTCTGCCGCTCAGTGTGTCCGGCGCGCGGAAGATCGCGCAGAAATTTGGCCGCAGCCGGGCAGGTGCCGGCGGCCGCGTGGGGCCCAAGTCATGCGATCGACCATGTTCTGAAGGTAGTTGCTTAATAGGAGTCCGCGGCCGCGGCAAGCGGCGTGTGTTACTGCGTGCTACGGTGTCCTCGGTCCATTGGTTCGATTCACCATGTCCGCGACGCCACCGTTCGCCACTCACGAGGTGTTCAACCAGACGCCGCCTTTGGGGAACGTCGACCTTTGGGGCGGCGATCCGGCTCTGGTCGGCGGGTTAAAGGCCTTTGCCGCACCGGAAAAGGCTGACGTCGCCGCGCTGGCTAGCTTCGGCAAGCGCTGGGGCCAGGCCGAGTTTTTCGAGTTCGGCCGGCTCGCCAACGAATATCCCCCGAAGCTGAAGACCCACGACGCCAAGGGCTTCCGCGCCGACGTGGTCGAGTTCCATCCGGCCTATCACGCGCTGATGCGCGAGAGCGTGGCCGCGGGCATCCACTGCTCGACCTGGGGCCCGGACGGTAAGCTCGCGGCGCCCGGCGCGCACGTGATCCGCGCGGCGCGGCTCTATATGTCGGCCGAGGTGGAACAGGGGCACCAGTGCCCGATCGTCATGACTCATGCCGCTACCGGGGCGCTGATGGCCGAGCCCGCGCTGGTCGCCGAGTGGCTGCCGCGCATCCGCTCGCGCGAATACGACCCCTCGTTTCGCCCGGCCTCGGAGAAAAAGGGCGCGATGCTCGGCATGGGCATGACCGAGAAGCAGGGCGGCAGCGATGTGCGCGCCAACACCACGCGCGCGGAGCCGGACGGCGACGCTTGGCGCATCATCGGGCACAAGTGGTTCTTCTCGGCGCCGATGTGCGACGCTTTTCTGGTGCTGGCGCAGGCCAAGGCCGGACTCACCTGCTTCCTGTTGCCGCGCTTCAAGCCGGACGGCTCGCCGAACGCGATCCGCATCGTGCGGCTCAAGGACAAGCTCGGCAATCGCTCGAACGCGTCCTCCGAGGTCGAGTT
>DATBTC010000095.1:0-9462 GCA_036559465.1 Xanthobacteraceae bacterium | reverse complement strand
GGTTCGCCGCGCCCGAGGCCACCGGCTATCAGGCGTTCGCCCAGCGCTACAAAGCGCGCTTCGGGCGCGATCCGGTGCGCACCGCGAGTCTGGCCTATGACGCGGTCTCGCTCATCGCGGCACTGGTGAAGGCGCAGGGACCCGGGCGCTTCTCCCCCGAGACGCTGATGAATCCTTCTGGCTTTGCCGGCATCGACGGCGTCTTCCGCTTCAAGGCCGACGGCACTTCGGAGCGCGGGCTCGCGGTGTTCGAAATTCGCGGCAACGCGGCGCGCGTGATCAGCCCCTCGCCCAAGAGCTTTACCGGCCCCGGGCTTTAACGCTCAGGCGGCAAGATCGGCGACGATCGCGTTCAGTATCGGGAATCCCGCGCCGGAAACTCGCAGCCGCTCGCCGACGATTTCGATGAAGCCCTGGCTTTCGAGCGTCTGGACGCGCGCCGCATCGAACGACCGGCCCGCCAGTCGCGCATAGCGCGTGCGGTCGACGCCTTCGCGCAGCCGCAGCCCCATTAGCAGAAACTCATCGGCCTGTTCCGGCGCGCTCAGACGCTCGTTCACGATCAGTCCGTGGCCCTCCCGCTCGACGCGCTGGAGCCAGGATTCGGGATGGCGTTCGGTCTCGGTAGCGAAGCGCTGGCTTTCCTGGTCGATGCGGCCGTGCGCTCCGGGCCCGACGCCGGCATATTCGCCATAGCGCCAATAGACCAGATTGTGCCGCGACTCGGCACCTGGCCGGGCGTGGTTGGAGACTTCGTAGGCCGGAAAACCCGCGGCGGAGCAGGTTTCTTGCGTTACATCCCACAACACCCGCGCCAATTCAGCGTCGGGGACCTTTAGCTTTCCCGCCCGATGCAGCGCGGCGAACGGCGTCCCGTCCTCAATGGTCAGCTGGTAGAGCGAAAGATGCTCGGCGCCCTGGTCGAGCGCTCGCTTCAGCTCCGCGCGCCAGGCTGCCGGTGTCTGGTCGGGGCGGGCATAGATCAGGTCGAAGGAAACGCGCGGGAACGCGGCCTTGGCGATGGCGATCGCTTTCAGCGCCTCTTCGACCGTGTGCAGCCGGCCGAGCACCTTGAGTTGCGCATCGTCGAGCGCCTGCACGCCGAGCGAAACCCGGTTCACGCCGGCGCTACGATAGCCGCGGAAGTTTTCGGCCTCGACACTTGTGGGGTTGGCCTCGAGCGTAATTTCGCAATCACTCGCGATCTCCCAATTCCGCCCGATCGCGTCGATGATCGAACCAACTGTCGCTGGCTTCATCAGGGATGGCGTACCCCCACCGAAAAAGACGCTCTTGACCGTGCGCGTGCCAATGCGTGCGCGCATGTAGGCGAGCTCGGTCGTGATCGCGCTCGCGAAGCGTGTCTCGTCGGGCTTTTCGTGGCGCACGTGGCTGTTGAAGTCGCAATAGGGGCATTTCGAGAGGCAGAACGGCCAATGCACATAAACGCCGAATACTGGATCATCGGCCGCTGCGTGCGCTAAAGGGCGCGTGAGCGTCGCTGCGTCAGCCAAGGCAGGCCTCCGCGAGTTTCATGAACGCCCGCGCACGGTGCGAGAGGCCGCTGCCGCGCGGCGGGAGCCCGTGTTTTTCTTCTGCGCTCATTTCGCCGAACGTTCGTTCATGACCGTTGGGCAGGAACATGGGATCATAGCCGAAACCCATCTTGCCGCGCGGCGGCCAGACCAGCATTCCCTCGACGCGGCCTTCGAAACATTCTTCGGCGCCATCGGGCCAGGCGAGGCAAAGTGCTGCAACGAAAGCGGCGCGGCGCTGGCCGGGCGTCTTTGCGCTTTTCGCGGCGAGCTTCTCTTCGACAAGTCGCATGGCACGCGCGAAGTCCTTGTCCTTACCGGCCCAGCGCGCGGAATGAATGCCGGGTTCCCCGCCCAATACTTCGATCGCAAGCCCCGAATCGTCGGCCAGCGCCGGAAGAGTCGCAGCGCTTGCTGCGGCGCGCGCCTTGATGCGGGCATTCTGTGCGAAACTATTTCCGGTTTCATCGGGCTCCGCGAGCTTGAGGTCCACGGCCGAAATCGCTTCGACGCCATAGGCCGCAAGCAGTGTCTGCATTTCCTTGAGCTTTCCCGGATTATGGGTCGCAATCACGACGCGGCCGGTAAGTCTGCGGCTCATCAGGCGACGGCGAGCTTCTGCAATTCGACCAGGCGCGCGATACCCTTGCGTGCCAGCAACATCAGCGTCGCCAGATCCTGTTCCGAAAACGGTGTCTTCTCGGCCGTGCCCTGGATTTCCACGATACCGCCGGTGCCGGTCAGGACGAAGTTTGCGTCGGTGTCGGCCTCCGAATCCTCGGCATAATCGAGATCGAGAACCGGCGTACCCTTGTAGATGCCGCAGGAAACCGCCGCCACGTGATCCTTGAGCACGGGCTTGGTGATCATGGAGCGCGCCTTCATCCAAGCCAAGCAATCATAGAGCGCAATCCACGCGCCGGTGATCGCCGCCGTGCGGGTGCCGCCGTCGGCCTGCAGCACGTCGCAATCGAGCGTGATCTGCCGCTCGCCGAGCGCTTCCAGATCGCTCACCGTGCGCATGCTTCTTCCGATCAGCCGCTGGATTTCGAGCGTGCGGCCCGATTGCTTGCCGGCCGAGGCTTCACGCCGCGTGCGCTCGTGGGTCGCGCGCGGCAGCATGCCGTACTCGGCGGTGATCCAGCCGCGCCCCTGGCCCTTAAGCCAGGGCGGCAGCCGCTCTTCGAGCGTCGCGCTGACCAGCACATGGGTATCACCGAATTTGACCAAGCACGAGCCCTCGGCATGGCGCAGCAACCCGCGCTCGAAGTGGACGGCGCGCATGGCGTCGGTGGCGCGGCCGCTCGGTCGGATTGCGTTATCCTTCATGGGCAGCCTTGTACGGGGGTTCCGCCCACGTCGACAAGGCCGGCCTTGCCGAAACAGTGCCGTGGCTGCAGATAGTCGAGCCTTGGAACTCAAACCCGGTAGATCGGAGCGACCCTTGTCCATCGACGTGCCCATCGGCTCGGCGAAGATCAGCCTCGCGCAGATCGACGAGCGTTCGCGCGAAATCTTCCGCCAGATCGTCGAGTCGTATCTGGCGACCGGCGAGCCGGTGGGCTCGCGCAATATTTCACGGCTGATTCCAATGGCGCTATCGCCGGCGTCAGTGCGCAACGTCATGGCCGACCTCGAAGCGCTCGGGCTGGTCTATGCGCCGCACACCAGCGCCGGCCGGCTGCCGACCGAGCTCGGGCTGCGTTTTTTCGTCGATGCACTGATGGAGATCGGCGATCTTTCCGGCGACGAGCGCAAGAAAATCGAAGCACAAGTACGAGCGACGCGCGGCGAGAATCTCGATGTGGTGCTCGCCGAGGCCTCCCAGCTGCTCTCCGGGCTTTCGCGCGGCGCCGGCGTCGTCACCGCGCACAAGACCGATGCGCGGCTGAAGCAGATCGAATATGTGCAGCTCGAGCCCGGCCGGGCGCTCGCGGTGCTCGTCTCCGAGGAAGGCCAGGTTGAGAACCGGCTGCTCGATCTGCCGATCGACGTTTCCGCGGCCAACCTCGTCGAAGCCACCAATTTCCTGAACGCCCGCATCCGCGGCAAGACGCTCTCCGAAGCCAAGACCGAGATCGAGCGTTCGGTGGCTGCCGCCCGCGCCGAACTCGATGAGCTGACACAGAAGATCGTCGCCGATGGGCTTGCCAGCTGGTCCGGCGGTGACCTGACTGAGCGCAGGCTCATCGTGCGTGGTCACGCAAAGCTGCTCGAAGACCTCAAGGCGATGGAAGATCTGGAGCGGGTGCGGCTCCTGTTCGACGATCTGGATACCAAGCGCGGCGTGGCCGATCTTCTGGGCAAGGCCGAGGAGGCCGAGGGGCTTCGTATCTTCATCGGGTCTGAGAACAAGCTCTTTTCGCTATCGGGCTCCTCGACCATCGTCGCACCCTATCGCGACGGCGCCGGCCGCGTCGTCGGCGTGCTCGGCGTCATCGGCCCGACCCGGCTCAACTATGCCCGCGTCATCCCGATGGTCGACTATACTGCCCGCGTCGTGAGCGAAGTGCTCGGCCGCTGAGGCCGCTTGATTTCCGGCCCTTACTCCCCGATATCGCATTAACAATCCTCGTGTATTGAAGAGACTCATGGCTGACGAAGACAAACTCGAGCCGAACCCGGATCTTGCGCCCGCGAACGATCCCGTCGCTCCCGAGAAGCCCTCGCTGGAGCCGCTGGTCATCGAGCTGCGCGACAAATACCTGCGCGCGGTCGCCGAAACGGAGAACATCCGCAAACGTGCCGAGCGCGACGTCGCCGACGCGCGTGCCTATGGGATTGCCGGCTTCGCGCGCGATGTGCTTGCAGTCGCCGACAATCTCGCCCGCGCCACCGAGTCGATCGATCCGGAAGCCCGCGCCGCGGCGGATGGAACCTTCAAGGCGCTGCTCGACGGGGTGGAGCTCACCCGCCGCGAACTGCAGAAAACCCTCGAAAAACACGGGGTCCGCCGCATTGAGCCTCTCGGCGAGAAATTCGACCCCAATTTCCATCAGGCCATGTTCGAAATCCCGAGCCCCGAACTGCCCGCCGGAACCGTCGCGCAGGTCATGCAACCGGGCTACGCCATCGGCGAGCGGGTGCTGCGTCCGGCGCTGGTTGCGGTCGCCAAGGGGGGTGCCAAGGCGCCTCCAAAGGACCGGGTAGCCGCCGAGGAAGAGCCGACCGGCAAATAGCCGGCAGACTTGCCTTGCGGGCCCAAAAGCCTCTCCCTATATGAACCGCGGCGCTGTCATTGGCAGCGAATCCCCAACGCGGGGGCCGTGTGGGGGCGGTTGTGGGCATCGGCTCGCACCCCTTCCTTTGCCGGGCGCTTTACCCAAGGCTCGGACGGCCCGCCGGAAAGATGAGGTCCGAAATGTCCAAGGTCATCGGTATCGACCTCGGCACTACCAATTCGTGCGTGTCGGTCATGGAGGGGTCCACCCCCAAGGTGATCGAGAACGCCGAGGGCGCGCGCACCACGCCTTCGATCGTCGCCTTCACCGACGACGGCGAGCGGCTCGTCGGCCAGCCGGCCAAGCGCCAGGCGGTCACCAATCCCGAAAAAACGTTCTTTGCGGTCAAGCGTCTGATCGGCCGGCGCTACGACGACCCCATAACGGAAAAGGACAAGAAACTCGTTCCGTATTCCATCGTGCGCGCTTCCAATGGCGACGCTTGGCTCTCGGACGGCAAAAACCAGTATTCCCCCTCGCAAATTTCCGCCTTCATCCTGCAGAAGATGAAGGAGACGGCCGAAGCCTATCTCGGCGCCAAGGTCGACAAGGCCGTCATCACCGTTCCTGCCTATTTCAACGACGCCCAGCGCCAGGCCACCAAGGACGCCGGCAAGATCGCCGGCCTCGAAGTGCTGCGCATCATCAACGAGCCGACTGCCGGTGCGCTCGCCTACGGCCTCGATAAGCAGAAGGCCGGCACCATCGCGGTCTATGACCTGGGCGGCGGCACCTTCGACATCTCCATCCTGGAAATCGGCGACGGCGTCTTCGAAGTGAAATCCACTAACGGCGACACCTTCCTGGGCGGTGAGGACTTCGACATGCGCCTCGTCCACTATCTCGCCGACGAATTCCAGAAGGAGCAGGGCATCGACCTGCGCAAGGACAAGCTCGCGCTGCAACGCCTGAAGGAATCTGCAGAGAAGGCCAAGATCGAGCTCTCCTCGGCGATGCAAACCGAGATCAACCTGCCCTTCATCACCGCCGACCAAACCGGCCCGAAGCATCTGACCTTGAAGCTCACGCGCGCCAAGTTCGAGGCGCTGGTCGACGATCTGATTCAGAAGACGGTCGAGCCGTGCCGCCAGGCGCTGAAGGACGCGGGTCTCTCCGCTGCCGAGATCAACGAAGTGGTGCTCGTCGGCGGCATGACCCGCATGCCCAAAGTGCAAGAAGTAGTGAAGCAGCTTTTCGGCAAGGAGCCGCACAAGGGCGTCAATCCCGACGAAGTCGTCGCGATGGGCGCCGCGATCCAGGCCGGCGTGCTGCAGGGCGACGTCAAAGACGTGCTGTTGCTCGACGTGACGCCGCTCTCGCTCGGCATCGAGACGCTCGGCGGTGTCTTCACGCGCCTTATCGATCGGAACACCACGATCCCGACCAAAAAGTCCCAGGTCTTCTCGACCGCCGAAGACGGCCAGACCGCGGTGACAATCCGCGTGTTCCAGGGCGAGCGCGAGATGGCGGCCGACAACAAGGTGCTGGGCCAGTTCGATCTGGTCGGCATCCCGCCGGCGCCGCGCGGCATGCCGCAGATCGAGGTCACCTTCGACATCGACGCCAACGGCATCGTCAATGTTTCGGCCAAGGACAAGGGCACCGGCAAGGAGCAGCAGATCCGCATCCAGGCTTCCGGCGGTCTCTCCGAGGCCGATATCCAGAAGATGGTGAAGGACGCCGAGGCCCACGCCGCCGACGACAAGAAGCGCCGCGCGCTCGCCGAGGCCAAGAACCAGGCCGATGCGCTGGTGCACGCGACCGAGAAATCGCTCAAGGAGTATGGCGAGAAAGTCTCGGCCGGCGACCGTACCGCGATCGAGAACGCGCTCTCGGACCTCAAGGAGGCGGCCAAGGGCGAAGACGTCGCCGCGCTCCAGGCCAAGACCCAGACGCTCGCCCAGGTCTCCATGAAGCTCGGCGAAGCCGCCTACGCGCAGAAGCCCGGTGGCGACGACGCTTCCGGCGGCCAGCCCGGCGGCCCGACCGACGGCGCCGGCGAGAAGAAGGAAGACGTCGTCGACGCGGAGTTCACCGAGGTCGACGACGACAAGAAGAACAAGAAGTCGGCCTAAGCTTCGCTGCACGGTTCATGGCAGCAGCAGCACATATCTCAGTCACCCCCGGGCGTGTCCCGGGGTTGGCGTTTTGATCATGGCTTGACGGACGAACGCCATGGCCAAACGCGACTTTTACGAAGTCCTCGAGATCGCCCGCACCGCCAAGGACGACGAGATCAAGGCCTCGTATCGCAAGCTCGCGATGGTATGGCACCCCGACAAGAATCCGGGCGATACGGCCTGCGAGCATCGCTTCAAGGAAATCAATGAGGCCTATGACGTCCTGAAGGACGATCAAAAGCGCGCGGCCTACGATCGCTTCGGCCACGCCGCCTTCGAGCAGGGCGGAGCCGGCCACGGCTTTGGCGGCGATTTCGCAACTGCCTTCCACGACATCTTCGACGACCTGTTCGGCATGGGTGGCCGCCGTGGCCGCGGCCCCGGCCGCGAGCGCGGCGCGGACCTGCGCTATAATCTCGAGATCACGCTCGAAGAAGCCTATGCGGGCAAGACCGCGCAGGTGAAGCTTCCCACCAGCGTCACCTGCGAAGTTTGCTCGGGCTCCGGCGCCAAGGCCGGGACGCAACCCGTCACCTGCCGCTCGTGCGGCGGCAGTGGTCGTATCCGCCACGCGCAAGGATTTTTTACGCTCGAGCGCAGCTGCCCCACCTGCCAGGGCCGCGGCTCCGTCATCGAGCAGCCCTGCACCAATTGCGGCGGCGCCGGCCGCATGACGAAAGAGCGCACGCTCGAACTGCACGTGCCGGCCGGCGTCGAGGACGGCACCCGAATCCGGCTCGCCGGCGAGGGCGAGGCGGGCTTGCGCGGCGGCACCGCGGGCGATCTCTACATATTCCTCTCGCTCGCGCCGCATCCGATCTTCCAGCGCGAAGGCGCCGACCTGCACTGCCTGGTGCCGATCTCCATGGTGACGGCGGCCCTCGGCGGCGAGTTCGAGGTGCCGACCATCGACGGCGGCAAGAGCCGCGTGAAGGTTCCCGAAGGCACCCAAACCGCCAAGCGCTTCCGGCTGCAAAACAAGGGCATGCCGGTGCTGCGCTCCAAGGCGCGCGGCGACATGTATGTTCAGGTCGCGGTCGAAACGCCGCAGAAGCTGAACAAGCGCCAGCGCGAGCTCCTGAAGGAATTCGAGAACCAGAGCTCGAAGGAAACCCAGCCGGAGACCAGCGGCTTCTTCACGCGGGTGCGCGAATTCTTCGACGGCCTCAAGGAATGATTCGAGGCGACAGCTTGACCGCGCCGCGCGCGCGGGAGTAACGCCTTGTATCCCGCTCTCAGCCGGGTGATGCTTTTCCCATGTTGGAGCCCGTGAGCTCGAAAAAGCCGCGGCTTCGTCTGAACGACGAGGTCCGGTTCCTATCCTCCTGGCTGCAGGATCCGCTCCGCATGGGGGCGATCTCGCCGTCGGGCCCCGAACTTGCGCGAGCCATAGCCGCCGAGGTGGATCTGAGCATCCCGGGGCCCATCCTCGAACTCGGCCCGGGCACCGGCGCTTTGACCACGGCGCTGCTGGCCCGCGGCATCGCGCCCGAGCGGCTCGTGCTGGTCGAATACAATCCGCAATTCTGCGATCTTCTGAAGAAGCGCTGGCCAGGCATCAATGTCGTGCGCGGCGACGCCTATCGGCTCCGCCAGACACTTGCCGACGCCGTGCCCGGCACATTCGCGGCGGTCGTTTCGGGTCTGCCGCTCTTGACCCGGCCCTTGCTCGCACGCGTGCGGCTCCTGGAGACCGCGTTTCGCCTGCTTGCCCCCGGTGCTCCTTTCATTCAGTTCAGCTATGGACCGGTAGCGCCGATCCCGCCGCGGCCGGGCCGCTATGCGATCGGCTCCTCGCCGCGCATCTGGCGGAATTTTCCACCGGCCCGGGTCTGGGTCTATCGCAGTGCGCGCTGACGCGCGCCGCGCCGCCACAGAATGTCCGAGCCGCGCATTCTCGTCTTCGCCGGATCGCTCCGCACCGGTTCCTTCAGTGCGCAGCTCGCGGGCGCCGCGCTCAAGGAGCTCGTGCGCCTGGACGCGGAGGCGAGCTTGATTTCACTTGCCGACTATCCGATGCCGCTGTTCGACGCCGATCTTGAGGCAAAGTCGGGCGTGCCGGCGGCGGCGAAGCAGCTGCACGACATGATGCTTGCGCACCGCGGAATCTACATCGCGACGCCCGAATACAATGCCTCACTGCCGCCGCTCTTGAAGAACACCATCGACTGGGTTTCGCGCATCCGCGACTCGCGCAGCCCGTTCAAACACTCCGTGTTCGCGCTCGGCTCGACCTCGAACCGCCAAAGCGGCGGCTATCGCGCGCTGATGGCGCTCCGGCAGGTGCTCGAATTGGGCCTCGGCGCACTCGTTATTCCCGAGCAGGTGGCGGTACACGATGCCGCCTACGCTTTCGACGACGCCGGCGACCTCAAGGAAGAACCGCTTGCCAAGCTGCTTCGCAATTCCGTAGAGCGACTCGTGACGCTCGCCAACGCAGACCTTTGAGAAGCCCGTGACAATTTCCGCCCGCGACCGCCTGATCGTAGCCCTCGACTTGCCGAGCGTGGCACAGGCCGAGAAAGCGGTCGCCGACCTCGGCGATACGGTCTCCTTCTACAAGGTCGGCTATGAGCTGGTGCTGGC
>DATBTC010000094.1:0-3940 GCA_036559465.1 Xanthobacteraceae bacterium | reverse complement strand
CGATCGAATATACCGACGCGCTCGGCAAGTTCCTGCCTGACCAGGACCGACCGAACGAAGGCGTGTTCTCTTTTCAGGACGACGACGAGCAATGGCTCTCGCTGCGGTATGACCTGACCGCGCCGCTCGCGCGCTACGTTGCCGAGAATTTCCAGAATCTCGCGCTGCCCTACCGCTCGTACCGCTATGGCTGGGTGTTTCGCAACGAAAAGCCGGGCCCGGGACGTTTTCGCCAGTTCATGCAGTTCGATGCCGATACCGTCGGCGCGCCGTCGATGGCCGCCGATGCCGAGATGTGCATGCTCGCCGCCGACACCATGGAAGCGCTCGGCATTCCGCGCGGCAGCTATGTGGTGAAGGTGAACAACCGAAAGGTTTTGGACGGCGCGATGGATGCGCTGCAAATTCCAGCGGAAAAGCGCCTCATCACAATGCGGGCCGTCGACAAGCTCGACCGGCTCGGGATCGACGGCGTCAGGATGCTTTTGGGCAAGGGCCGCAAGGACGAAAGCGGCGACTTCACCAAGGGCGCCGAGCTGACCGATCCGCAAATCGCAGGCATCGTTGACGCGATCAGCGGTGCGCCAAAAGCGACGGGAGGCGCGGGCGCGGGGGACCACGAGCTTTCGGAGATTGCGTCGCTGGTCAATGCAGCGGGGTACGGCGATCGCATTCGTATCGACAAGACCGTCGTCCGCGGCCTGGAGTATTACACCGGCCCGGTTTACGAGGTTGAGCTGACCTTCGAGATCAAGGACGAAAAAGGCCGCCCTGTGCGCTTCGGCTCGGTCGGCGGCGGCGGACGCTATGACGGACTGGTGTCTCGCTTCCGTGGCGAGCCCGTGCCCGCGACCGGCTTCTCGATCGGTGTCTCACGCCTGCAGGCCGCTCTCGCCGCTCTCGGCAAGCTCGGAGAAAAGACCGCCGCCGGTCCTGTCGTGGTCACGGTGTTCGACCGCGACCGCATCGCCGATTATCAGCGCATGGTCGCCGCGCTGCGCGGCGCGAATATCCGCGCCGAGCTCTATCTCGGCAACCCGAAGAACAATATCGGGACGCAGCTCAAATATGCCGACAAGCGCGGCTCGCCTTGCGCCGTCATTCAGGGCGGCGACGAGAAAGCGCGCGGCGAAGTCCAGATCAAGGACCTGATCCTGGGCGGAACGCTCGCCGCGACCAAGGACCGCGACGAATATCTGAAGAAGCAGGCCGAGGCGCAATTCGCCGTTAAGGAAGCCGCCCTGGTCGAGGCCGTGCGCAGCCTGCTCGCAAAGCACAAATTGGGCTGAGCGCTTCCGGCCATTCAGACGGTGACGAAGTCACCTTCAACCCGATGCTTGTCATGGGCATCGAGATTGTAACCGAGCATCTGCTCGACGGCGTCGAAGCTGTCGATGATCGACACGTATTCGACGACCTTCTCTTCATGGAACTTGATGAAGTGCGCGATGCGATAGCTGATGGCATTACCGTCCTCGCGCTTGGTTGCCGTGAGCCTTGCAAGCACAGCGGCATTATTGCCATCAACGACCATTGTGTTCGGGACGAAGCGCCGGCCCGACAGAAACGCGGGACTGTCCTGCATCAGCAGCTTCATCACGCCGTCTTTGCCGACACGCTGGCCGCAGAACGGAAGGATGTCGACGGGCCCGCTGATGGTCCAAACCACGTCATCGTCGAGGTAGCGCGCGAGCGTATTCACGTCCCGATCGGCCAGGGCACGGTAAAACGCCTCGACAACCGCGCGGGGAACCGGACTGTTTTTTGTTTTTGCCTGCATTAACAGCCAGTGAACCGTGGTTGTGTTGAGATTCCCTTACCCGTTATGCGACAGGTCGCTGCGCGGCAGGCAAACGGGTGTTTTGGCCACGGCGGATGGCGGCAAAATTTATTAACGACGACAAACATTTGACCCGCCCGACCGTTAAGGCCAGCGGGCAAACATCGTCGAATCCTTAAGGGCGCCGTGCTACACGCCGGCCCCTAAACCCCGGATTTGCAGCTGGTTTTGGAACACGAATGAAGGCGGGCGTTACCACGCAAACGCATTCACCGGACGCGCGGGCGGAGGCGCTGGTCGCCTCCTACGAGCGCGCGGGATACGTGCGCGTCGCGCCTGCCATGCTGCAGCCGGCGGAGCCATTTCTCGACTTGTCCGGAGAGGACATCCGGCGGCGCATGTATCTGACCACGGCGCCGGACGGCCGCGAACTGTGCCTGCGCCCCGATCTCACCATTCCGGTGTCGCGCGACTACCTCGCCTCGCCCTCCGCCGGAAAGCCCGCGGGCTTCTGCTATCTTGGCCCGGTCTTCCGTCACCGCAGCGATGCGCCGGCCGAGTTTCTGCAGGCCGGCATCGAATCGTTCGGCCGCGCCGACAAAGCCGCAGCCGACGCCGAAATGCTGTCGCTCGGGCTCGAAGCAACGGCACGCTACGGACTTGCGTCGCCCGACATCATGATCGGCGACGTCGCGCTTTTCTCCGGGCTGATCGCCGGACTCGACCTGCCGCCGGCGTGGAAGCGGCGGCTGATCAAGGATTTCAATCGCAAGACCAACCTGGCGCAGGATCTCGACCGTCTCGTGCTCGGCGGCAATATTGCGCGTCCCGAATATCAGGGCGTGCTCGCGGCGCTCGCCGGCTCCGATCCGAAAGGCGCGCACGCGCTGGTGACCGATCTCCTGTCTATTGCCGGCATCAACGCAGTCGGCGGCCGCTCGATCGGCGAGATCGCCGACCGATTCCTCGAGCAATCGGCGCTCGGTGCGAGCGCCAAGCTGCCGCACGATGTCCGCGCATTGATCGAGCGCTTCCTGGCGATTGCGGGCAACCCTGACGAGGCGGCCGCCGCTTTGCGGGCTCTGGCGAATGACGCCAAGATGACACCCACGCTCGCGCCGGCGCTTGACCAGTTTGAAAGCCGCACCGGCTTCCTCGAGGCGCGCGGCGTCGACGTCAAACGACTGCAATTCTCGACCGCCTTCGGCCGCGGCTTCGACTACTACACGAGCCTGGTCTTCGAGCTGACCGATCCGAAACGTACCGGCGATCCCCTCGTTGCCGGCGGCCGCTATGACGGGCTGCTGGCGCGCCTCGGGGCCGCTGACGCCATTCCGGCGGTGGGCTTCTCGGCCTGGATCGAACGGCTCGGTATCTACGGAGGCGCGCGATGAGCGGACCTCTTGTTCTCGCCGTTCCGGCCAAAGGCCGGCTGCAGGAGAACGCCGAGGCTTTCTTCGCGCGCGCCGGGCTGACTTTGGTCAAGCCGCGCGGCGCGCGTGACTATCGCGGCACGATCACCGGCCTCGACGGCGTTGAAGTCGCCTACCTTTCTGCATCGGAAATCACCAGCCAGCTCGCGGCCGGCGCCGTGCATCTCGGCGTGACCGGCGAGGACCTCGTCCGCGAGATGATTCCCGACGCCGACAAAAAGGTGGTCCTCGTCGACGGCCTGGGATTCGGCTATGCAAACGTTGTGGTCGCCGTGCCGCAAGCCTGGATCGATGTGCGCGACATGGCCGACATCGACGACGTTGCAACGGCGTTCCGTCAACACCACGGCCGCAAGATGCGGGTTGCGACCAAGTACATCAACCTGACGCGCGATTTCTTCTCAGCGCACGGCATCATCGACTACCGGATCGTCGAGAGCGCGGGTGCGACCGAAGGCGCTCCCGCGGCCGGCACCGCCGAGATGATCGTCGACATCACCACGACCGGAACGACCCTTGCCGCCAACGGCCTCAAGGTCGTCGAGGACGGCACAATCCTGCGCTCGCAGGCGAACCTGGTGGCGGCGCGCGGCGCAACCTGGGGAAAGGCCGAGCGCGATCTTGCGCGCGTCATCCTCGACCGGCTCGCCGCGCAGGCACGGGCGCGCGCCTTCCGCGAGGTGCGGGCACGCTTTGCCGCAAGCACCGACATGCTGGTCGAGAACGC
>DATBTC010000093.1:0-8772 GCA_036559465.1 Xanthobacteraceae bacterium | reverse complement strand
CGAGGCTCTTATTGCCCGCGCGCACGCGCACCACGCGATTGCCGCCAAACAGGCCGATGGTGTGCGCTTCGTCGGACAAGCGGGCAGGATCGGCGGCGATCACATCGCCATCCAGCGCGACCACCAAAAACGCGTCGTCGGTTTTGCCGCCGGTCGCGACTTTCACGATGGAATCGGCGCGCTCGCGCACCAGGCCGAGATCGGGTCCGAAGACGAGAACGATGGGGCGTCTGGGATCTGGCCGGCCGAGGAAGGACTCGATATCGCTGCTGTTCTTCAGCGCCACCACGGCGAGGGGGCTTTCAGGTTCGGGTGAGAAAATAGGTCGCCAGCCGCGCACGGATTTGCTGCGCAACTGCTTTGGCTGCGCGATTCTCCGCATCGCGGATACCGCGCAGGCGCGCGAAGCGCTGCATGCTGCGGTCGACCGACACGCGAGCGAGCGCGGAATCGGTGAGCACCAGCTTTTTGGAGGCGACATCGAGCAGCCGATAATTAACGGTGAGCCCGACGGTATCGATTTGAGAAATGCCCGTCGTCGGATCGATGACCGGAGTTTGCGTGCGGGTCGAGATCGTCATGGTAAGCCTGAACGGTGCGCCGGCCGGATTGCCGTCGCCGCCGGTGAGCTCGAAAATGATGTCGTTGCGGATCTCCTGGCCGACGCGGCCTTCGATCTCGGCGATCTCGACGTCGCGCAACGCGTCGCGCAGCGAGGGCCCGCCGCCAACGGGCAGTTCGCCGTACATGGGCTGAAAGCAGCCTGCGAGCGCGAGCGAGAGCGCGCCGATTGCGGCAAGACGGCAGCCGGCGCCGTCGATCCAGTTACGCCACGACATTCACGATCCTTTGTGGAACCACGATGATACGCTTGGGCGCGCGCCCTTCCAAGGCGCGCCGGACCGGCTCCAGCGCCAGTACCGCCGCCTCGACGTCCTTGACCGCGGCATCGCGTGCCACGGTGACATCAGCGCGCTTCTTGCCATTGATCTGAACCGGCAAGGTGATCGTCTCCTCGAGCAACAGCCCGCGCTCGACTTCAGGCCAGGGCGCCTCGGCGACGAGCGTCTTGTGACCCAGCGCCTCCCAGCATTCTTCAGCTAGATGCGGCATCATCGGGGCGGCGATCTCAATGAGGATTTCGGCCGCCTCGCGGAAGGCCCAGGCGAGATCGGCGGAGACGCTGTTGGCTGCGCGCGCGTCGGAAAGGGCCGCGGATAGGGCATTGGCGGCCTCATAGATGTGGGCAACACAGCGGTTGAAGCGCAGCCGCTCGATATCCTCGCCGACGTGCGCAAGTGCCGCATGGGTTGCCTTGCGCACGGCCGTGGCTTTGGTGCCGAATTCCTTGGGCCGTGCGGCGCCCACGGGGGCGGCGATTTCGGCGAGATCGTTGGTGAGCCGCCACAGCCGCTGCAAGAAGCGATAGGCGCCCTGCACGCCATCCTCGGTCCAGATCACGTCGCGCTCGGGCGGCGAGTCGGAAAGCATGAACCAGCGCGCGGTGTCGGCGCCGTGGGTCGAGAGGATGTCGTCGGGATCGACGGTGTTGCGCTTGGACTTCGACATCTTTTCAATTGAACCGATCTTCACTTCCTCGCCGGTCGCGATCAGGTGCGCGCGGCGGCCTTTGGCGCCGGTATCGATCTTGACCTCGGCGGGGGTGACCCAGCTGCCGTCCTGTTTTCGATAGGTCTCGTGCACCACCATGCCCTGCGTGAACATGCCGGCGAACGGCTCCTCGAGTCCGATGTGTCCGGTCACCTTCATGGCGCGGGTGAAGAAGCGCGAATAGAGCAGGTGAAGAATCGCGTGCTCGACGCCGCCGATGTACTGGTCGACCGGCAGCATGCGATTGACCACCGGCAGCGTGGTCGGCGCCGCGTCGTTCCACGGATCGGTGAAGCGCGCGAAGTACCACGAGGAGTCCACAAACACGTCCATCGTGTCGGTCTCGCGCGTCGCTGGGCCGTCGCACTTCGGGCAGGTGACGTGCTTCCAGGTCGGGTGATGGTCGAGCGCATTGCCGGGCCTGTCGAAGGTGACATCCTCGGGCAGTACGACCGGCAGGTCCTGGTCCGGCACCGCCACCACGTCGCACTTCGGACAGTGGATCACCGGAATCGGACAGCCCCAGTAGCGCTGGCGCGAGATGCCCCAGTCGCGCAGGCGGAAGTTCACCTGCCGCTCGGCGGCGGGCGCGTTGCCGCGCACGTCGTTTTCCAGCCGTCGCGCGACCTCTTCCTTCGCTTGCTCGATCGTCATGCCGTCGAGGAAGCGCGAGTTGATCATGGTGCCTTCGCCGTCATACGCCTTGTCGGTAATGACGAAGGTTTTCGGGTCGACGTCCGGCGGACACACCACCGGCGTGTTGCCGAGCGCGTACTTGTTGACGAAGTCGAGGTCACGCTGATCGTGCGCCGGGCAGCCGAAGATCGCGCCGGTGCCGTATTCCATCAGCACGAAGTTCGCGACGTAGATCGGCAGCTTCCAGCTCGGGTCGAACGGGTGGATCGCCCTGATGCCGGTGTCGAAGCCGAGTTTCTCCTGCGTATCAATGATTTCCTGCGCGATGCCGTGGCGCTTGCACTCCGCGATGAACGCCGCAAGCTTCGGATTTTTTGCGGCCGCCGCGGTTGCCAGCGGATGATCCGGCGCGATCGCGGCGAACTTCGCGCCGAACAGCGTATCGTGGCGCGTGGTAAAGATCTTCAGCTCCGTCTCGCCGTTCGGCGCCGTCGCAGGGTCGAGCGCGAAGCGGATCAGCAGACCTTCCGAGCGGCCGATCCAGTTGCGCTGCATCAGGCGCACCTTGTCGGGCCAGCGGTCGAGTGTGTCGAGCGCGTCCAGGAGCTCCTGCGAGTACTTGGTGATCTTGAAGACCCACTGGTTCATCTCGCGCTGCTCGACGATTGCGCCCGAGCGCCAGCCGCGCCCGTCGATCACCTGCTCGTTCGCCAGCACCGTCATATCGACCGGGTCCCAGTTCACCTTGCGCTTTTCGCGCTCGGCGAGGCCGGCCTTCATGAAGTCGAGAAACATCTTTTGCTGATGCTTGTAATAGGACGGGTCACAGGTCGCGAACTCGCGGCTCCAGTCGAGCGAAAGCCCCATGGTCTGGAGCTGCGCCTTCATCGTGGCGATGTTCTCGTAGGTCCAGGCCTTGGGCGCGACCTTGCGCTCCATCGCTGCGTTCTCGGCCGGCAGGCCGAACGCGTCCCAGCCCATCGGGTGCAGCACGTTGAAGCCCTTGGCGCGCATGTGGCGCGCGACCACGTCGCCCATGGTGTAGTTGCGGACGTGGCCCATGTGGATGCGCCCCGACGGATAGGGGAACATCTCGAGCACGTAGTATTTCGGGCGCGGGTCCTCGTTCAGCGTCTTGAAGATGCCGCGCTGGTCCCAGACCTTTTGCCAGCGAGGCTCGGCCTCGCGGACGTTGTAGCGTTCGCTCTTCATCGTTTTGAAGTGTAAGACGGTGACCGGCGCGACTAGGACACGAAAAACCTTCTCCGGTCAACGCTTTAGAGGAAATCGCGTTGTGTACCGGAGGCCGTTCCGTAGAATGCAGCGTTGCCGAGGAGAAAGTCTTGCCCGCCGATCTGCACCCCAGCGCCGCGCGGCTGCAAATCATCCGCGCGGAAATCCGCAAGACCGCGCTCGGCAACGGGCGCGATCCGGCTGCGGTCACACTGGTCGCCATCAGCAAGACCTTTGGTGTCGAGAATATTCTCCCGGTGCTCGAGACGGGCCAGCGCGTATTCGGCGAGAACCGCGTGCAGGAGGCCAAGACCAAATGGCCGGCGCTGAAGGAGCGCTTCCCGGATATCGAGTTGCATCTGGTCGGGCCGTTGCAGTCAAACAAGGCGCGCGAAGCGGTCGCATTGTTCGACGCCATTCACACAGTGGATCGGCCAAAAATCGCAGCTGCGCTTGCCGAGGAGATGGTGAGGGCGGGGCGTAAATTGAAACTTTTTGCGGAGATCAATACCGGCGCCGAGCCGCAGAAGGCGGGCGTGCTACCTGAAAACGCCGACGCATTCGTCGCCGAGTGCCGCAATACCTTTAAGCTCGCAATCGAAGGCCTGATGTGCATTCCGCCGCTCGATGAAGCGCCGGCGCCGCATTTCGCGCTGCTCGCCAAGATCGCGAAGCGAAACGATTTGCGCGCGCTTTCCATGGGCATGAGCGCGGATTTTGCTTCAGCGATCGCCTTCGGCGCTACGCATGTGCGGATCGGTACCGCGATTTTCGGCGCTCGCTCCTGAGCTCAGCCGATCTCGATCACGGCGTTTCTTGCGATTTGCGCGAGCAAACGCTTAAGCGCGGGCGCGGGCAGGGCGATGCACCCGACGGTCGGCGGCAGGCCCGTGCGCGCCACATGAATAAAAACGGCGCTGCCGCGGCGCGCGACGCGCGGGCGCGTATTGTAGTCGAGCTCGATCACGAAGTCATAGAGTCCGTCTTCGCGCCACAGGCGATCGGCCTTCGAGCTTTTCGGGATGTGGACCGGACGATTGTAATTGCGGTCCGTCGGGTCCTCGCTCCAGCCGTCTTCGATACAGATCGGCCGTGTACGAAGCAGGGTCGATGGCCGCCGCGCGCGATCCGCTCGCCACCAAACGCGTATGAGCCGAAAGCGACCGCGCGGGGTGGCGCCATCGCCTTCGAATTTGTTCGCGCGAATGCCGCCGCGGCCGAGCGCGACCGGAATCGCATGCGGCCCAACACGCAGCACGCCGAGCGCCGCGCCGGCAGAGGCGCGGGCGACTCGAGATGTGCGAAACTTCCGTTTAACCATCGGTACTTGCCTCCGGGTACCGGCGTGGTCTACTGCCGCAGCTTCGGGCGGGGCAAGTCGAGAAGGAACCTAAATGGCCAATGCGCGTAAAATCCTCGTAGTCGACGACGACGCGGAGCTGCGCAATTCGCTCGTGGAACAGCTTGCGCTGCAGGAAGAGTTCGAGACCGACACGGCGGATACGGCCCAGGCAGCGCTGCAGCACGCCAAAAACGGTCATATCGACCTGGTGCTGATGGACGTAGGCCTGCCCGACATGGATGGGCGCGAAGTGGTGCGGGTGCTGCGCAAAAACGGCTTCAAGGCGCCGGTCATCATGCTCACCGGCCACGACACCGACTCCGATACGGTGCTGGGGCTGGAAGCAGGCGCCAACGACTATGTGGCCAAGCCGTTTCGTTTCGCAGTGCTCTTGGCACGCATCCGCGCGCAGCTGCGGAGCCACGAGGCTAGCGAGGACGCGGTCTTCACCATCGGGCACTACAGCTTCCGCCCCGGCACCAAGCTTCTGGTCAACGAGCGCGGCGCCAAGACTCGGCTGACCGAGAAAGAGACCGCGATTCTGCGTTATCTCTATCGCACCGGCCAGAAACCGGTGGCGCGCGAGGTGCTGCTGCAAGAAGTCTGGGGCTACAATTCCGGCGTCACCACCCATACGCTGGAGACCCACATCTACCGGCTGCGCCAGAAAATCGAGAAGGATCCCTCGAACGCGGTACTGCTGGTGACCGAAGCCGGCGGCTACAAGCTGGTGCCCTGACCGCCGATGGCGCTGGATACCGACATCGATCTCCTGGCAAGCGTGCCGGCTCTGAGCCTGCTGGGGCCGGAGGCTTTACGGATTCTGGCGATCAGCGCCCAGGCGCAGGAGATCAAAGCCGACGACACGCTCTACAAGGAAGGGGAGCCTGCGGATTGCGGTTTCGTCGTCGCGAGCGGCGCTTTCGCGCTTCAGCGCGCGCGCGACGGGCACGAAGGGGTCTTGGTGCGCCAGGGCGCGCTGCTTGGCGAAACCGCACTCATGATCGGCACCACATGGAGCGGAAGCGCCATCGCGGTCGAGACCTCGACAGTATTACGCATCCCGCGGACCGTATTTCTGCGCGTGCTCGAAGGTGTTCCGGAGGGCGCCGAGCGCTTGCGCCGCTATATTGCCGAACGGCTCGCGGTTACAATCGACGAGATCGACGCGCTCAGGCCGCGCTTCGAGTCGGAAGCAGACGACCACGATGACCGCAGCCGGCACTGAGCCAAGTCGCTAAAGATCGAACGCAGCAATCACTGGCACGTGGTCGGAGGGTCGCTGCCAGGCGCGGGTTTCGCGCGCGACCGACATCTTCTTCGCGGCGCCGTCGAGCGCCGGGCTCGCCCAGATATGGTCGAGGCGGCGGCCCTTGTTGGCTTTCTTCCAATCGGGCGCGCGGTAACTCCACCACGTATAGAGTTTCTCCGATTCAGGCACGAAGCCGCGCATCACGTCGAGCCAACCGCCGGCGCGTTGCACTTGGCCGAGCTTCTCGACCTCGATCGGCGTATGGCTCACGACGTCGAGCAGCTGCTTGTGACTCCAGACGTCGTGCTCCAAGGGCGCCACGTTCAGGTCGCCGACCAGCAGCGCCCGCTCGCCGGCATTGGCCGCGCGCGAGGCCGTGCAGCTCTTCAGCTCGTCGAGGAACGCGAGCTTGTGGGCGAACTTCACATTGATCTCGGGATCGGGCTCGTCGCCGCCCGCGGGCACATAAAAATTGTGAATCGTCAAAGGCTTAGACAAGCCGGCGTTGCGCTCGAGCGTGACCGACACGTGGCGGGCGTCGTTCTTTTCGCAGAAGCGGTCGCGCGCGATGTCGGCGAAGGGCTTCTTGGAAACGGTGGCGACGCCGTGCCAGCCTTTCTGTCCATGCAGCGCGATGTGGCCGTAGCCGATCCCTTCGAACTCCGCGCGCGGGAAGCGTTCGTCGGGGCACTTGGTCTCCTGCAAGCACAAGACATCCGGTTGATGCCGCGCGAGAAAGCGCGCGACCTGCGGGAAGCGCAGGCGCACCGAGTTGATGTTCCAGGTGGCGACGGTGAATGACATCGAAAATAGCCGGCCGGGAAGAAATCGTGCGGACCGTTACTGCAGATTGCGCTCGAAATTAATGACGAACAAACGCGGATCGGGCCGGCGGCTGGTGTCGAGATTATAGATCGCGATCGTGGTGTCGTAGCCCTGCGGATCGGTAATGGTCCACTGCTTCAATTGATTGTCCTGCACGCCGAACATGATCATTAGCCGGTGCGTGCCGGTGACCACGGTCTTTTCTTCGATCACGACCGAGATGAACAGGTCATCCTGCGTAATGCCGACGACGTTGGCGTCGCGCAGCAGATCCACTTTTTCCGCGAGCAAGAAGCGAAGTGGCGTCTGCGAAAGGGGATAGATGTCCTGGGTCGCGAGCTTGCGGTCGCGCACCGCGACGGCGGAACCGTTGGCGATCAGTTCCACCGGGCTCGGCGGATTATATTCGAAACGAATCTTGCCGGGCTTCTGCAAATAGAAATTGCCTTCGGTGCGGCTGCCGTCGGGTCCGACCTGGACGAAATCGCCGACCAGGAAGCCCACACCGTTGAGATACGCGTTCACGCGCTCGAGCGCAGTGCGTTGAGCGGCGTCGAAGGCGGTGGCGTTACGCGGGCCGGGAGCGGCAGGTGCCGCACCGGCGATGGCGGCCGGCGGCACGGGCGGCTTTACGGCCTGGGTAGCCGGCGCCGCAGGGCCGATGGCTTGAGGCGGCGGCAGCGTGCCCTCCTTTGGCAGGGGTGCCGGGCGCGGCAGCGGTGCGGTCGCAGGAAGGTTTTGCGCTGAGGCCGGCAAGCCAAGAGCGATGCCTAGAAGTAAGGCCGAGGCGGTTCGCAAGAACGTGCCGCGCATTGCTCTTCTCCGGGAGGGGGCTTGGTCCTGAACCTTGGCCCGAACTCATTCCGCTAGGGCTCGCCTGTGGCGATTTCGCGGCCCGGAGGGGGTCTCGTCAATAGGCTTCTAGGCCCGTTCCTCAATCAAAATCTCGCGCTTGCCGGCGTGATTGGCGGTGCCGACGATGCCTTCCTGCTCCATGCGCTCGATGATGGAGGCGGCGCGGTTGTAGCCGATTTGCAGCCGGCGCTGGATGTAGCTGGTGGAGGCCTTGCGGTCGCGCAACACGACCTGCACCGCCTGGCCGTAAAGATCGCCGCCGCCATCCTCGCCGAAGGCGCCCTTGTCGAAGACCGAGCCGAGATCGGGATCTTCCTCGGGCTCGGCAGTGACAGCCTCGAGATATTCGGGGGTGCCCTGGCTCTTGAGGTGCCGGACCACGCGCTCGACCTCCTGGTCGGAGACGAACGGCCCGTGCACGCGGCCGATGCGGCCGCCGCCCACCATATAAAGCATGTCGCCCTGGCCGAGCAGCTGCTCGGCGCCCTGTTCGTTCAAGATCGTGCGGCTGTCGATCTTGGAGGTGACCTGGAACGAAACGCGGGTCGGGAAATTCGCCTTGATGGTGCCGGTGATGACGTCGACCGACGGACGCTGCGTCGCCATGACGAGGTGAATGCCGGCCGCGCGTGCCATCTGCGCCAGCCGCTGGATGGCACCCTCGATATCCTTGCCCGCGACCATCATGAGATCGGCCATCTCGTCGACCACGACTACGATGAAGGGCAGCGGCGAGAGATCCATCTCCTCTTTCTCGTAGATCGCCTCGCCGGTCTGCCGGTCGAAGCCGGTCTGCACGGTGCGAACGATCTGTTCGCCGCGTGCGGCGGCCTCGGCGACGCGGATATTGAAGCCCTCGATGTTCCTGACGCCGAGCTTGGACATGCTCTTGTAGCGCTCCTCCATTTCGCGCACCGCCCACTTGAGCGCCACCACCGCCTTGCGCGGATCGGTGACGACCGGGGTCAAGAGATGCGGGATGCCCTCGTAGACCGAAAGCTCCAGCATCTTCGGATCG
>DATBTC010000092.1:0-1640 GCA_036559465.1 Xanthobacteraceae bacterium | reverse complement strand
ATGCCGATGGCCGACAGCGAAACAGCGCGACTAGGACATGCTTAAGAAAATGGCCAAAGGCAATATTCTCATCGCCGACGACGACGCCGCGATCCGCACGGTGCTGAACCAGGCGCTCGCTCGCGCGGGCTATGCCCCGCGCGCCACCGGCAATGCAGCGACGCTCTGGCGCTGGATCAGCCAAGGGGAGGGGGATCTCGTCATCACCGACGTGCTGATGCCGGACGAGAGCGCCTTCGATCTCATCCCACGGGTGAAGAAGCTGAGGCCAGAGCTGCCGATCATCGTGATGAGCGCGCAGAACACCTTCATGACCGCGATCACCGCGGCCGAACGCGGCGCTTACGAATACCTGCCCAAGCCCTTCGATCTGAACGAGCTCATCTCCGTCGTCGGGCGCGCGCTCGCCGAGCCGCGGCGGAAGACGCAGCGGCTTGTCGCCGAGCCGAGCGAGGGGCTGCCGCTGATCGGCCGCTGCCCGGCCATGCAGGAAATCTATCGCGTGCTGGCGAGGCTCACCCAGACCGACCTCACGGTGATGATCACGGGCGAATCGGGAACCGGCAAAGAGCTCGTCGCCCGCGCGTTGCACGATTACGGCAAGCGCCGCAACGGCCCGTTCGTCGCCATCAACATGGCGGCGATCCCGCGCGAGCTGATCGAATCGGAATTGTTCGGTCATGAAAAGGGCGCCTTCACCGGCGCGCAGAACCGGCACGTCGGACGCTTCGAGCAGTCGGAAGGCGGCACGCTGTTTCTCGACGAGATCGGCGACATGCCCATGGAGGCGCAGACCCGGCTGCTTCGTGTCCTGCAGCAAGGCGAGTACACGACAGTCGGCGGCCGCACGCCGATCCGCACCAATGTGCGGATCATCGCCGCCACCAACCGCGACCTGCAGCAGCAGATCGACCAGGGCCTGTTCCGCGAAGATCTGTTCTACCGGTTGAACGTGGTGCCATTGCGACTGCCGCCGCTGCGCGAGCGGCTCGAAGACATTCCCGATCTCATTCGACACTTCCTCAACATCGCCGAGCAGGAGGGCCTGCCCACGAAAAGCTTCGAGCCAGGGGCGATCGAGCGGCTCAAGCGCTATCACTGGCCGGGAAACGTTCGCGAGCTGGAAAATCTCGTGCGCCGCCTTTCGGCGATCTATTCGCAAGACATCGTCACCCGCGAGATGGTGGAGAACGAGCTCGCAAGCGTCAGCCGTGCCCCCTTCAACGACACGGCCGAGCGGAGCGGCGACCTTTCCGAGTCCGTTGAGCGGTTCCTGTCGGACTATTTCATGGGCTTCGGCCAGGAGCTGCCGCCCGCAGGCCTCTATACCCGCGTTCTGCGCAAGGTCGAATTTCCACTGATCACCGCGGCGCTCGCGGCCACACGAGGGAATCAGATACGCGCCGCCGACCTGCTTGGGCTCAACCGCAACACTTTGCGAAAAAAAATTCGCGACCTCGGCATCAAGGTCCTTCGCACCCCGGGCCTCTAGCCCTCCTGAATTTCACCGAAAATTGAGCACCTTGGCACCCGATGGTGCCAAATCGCCACACTTGTGCTCATGTCGCCAAGACGCCACATTGTGATCTTATTGCATCAGCCTTGAGGCTCGCGTCCCTCATTGCGGCACAGTTGAGCGG
>DATBTC010000091.1:0-2608 GCA_036559465.1 Xanthobacteraceae bacterium | reverse complement strand
GAGAAGGCGCTGAGCGAGGTGATGGATCTGTCGCCGCGCGGCATCCGCAAGCACCTCGACCTCAACAAGCCGGTCTACGCGCGCACCTCGGCCTACGGCCATTTTGGCCGTGCGCCCGATGCGGACGGCGGTTTCTCCTGGGAGAAGACCGACCTTGCCGATGCGATCAAGAAAGCCGCCGGCTGACCTGGACGCCGAGACGCCGGACATCGAACGTAGACGTGAATTGCGCTCGTTCGGCCGTCGGCGCGGGCGCAAGTTGAGTGCCCGCCAGCAGCATCTTCTCGATGAGGTGCTGCCACGCGTATCGCTTCCTGAGGTAGCGCCTAGGTCATTAACGCAGTTGTTCGCACCACCCAAGTCGCGCGCGTGGCTCGAGATCGGCTTCGGCGGCGGCGAGCACCTCGTGTGGCAGGCGCGCGCCAATGTAGACGTGGGCCTGATCGGGTGCGAGGTATTCGAGGACGGTGTCGTCAAGGTGCTGTCGGTCATCGACGAAGCCAAGCTCGGCAACGTGCTCTTGAGCACCGAGGATGCGCGTGAGGTCCTGCGGCGATTGCCTGCGGCTTCGCTCGATCGGGTCTTCATCCTGTTTCCCGATCCGTGGCCGAAGAAGCGCCACGTCAAACGGCGCCTGATCAATCGCGCCTTGGTGGACCAACTCGCCCTTGTCATGCGCAGCGGTGCCGAGCTGCGCATCGGCACCGATATCGGCGATTATCTGCGCACCCTTCTGCTCGCCATGCGCGCCCATTCGGCGTTCGTCTGGCAGGCGCATGGGCCTGCGGACTGGCGGGTGCGCCCGGCGGACTGGCCGCCGACCCGCTATGAGGCCAAGGCCGGGCAAGAGGGGCGCCGCTGCTACTTTTTACGATTTACGCGAAGCGAAAGGCCGTGAACGGCCTGCCCCCCTTGCAACCCCGGTCACGATCTCGTAATATTCTGCTGCTCATGATCATCTCAACTATCAGGAGTGGGCCCTCTGGGTCCGCTCTTTTTGTATTGGCGTAGGGGATCGGGCAAAGCTGGCCGGAAACTTTTCGAATATGCACGCTGGCGACGAAGGCGCCTTAGGCGACCGGTTCATCGTGGAGAGCGGCGCCGCCGCGCGGGTTGCCGAGCTTATCGAGCCGGCGCTGAGCGATCGCGGCTTCCGCCTCGTGCGCGTGGCCGTTTCGGGCCGCGAGGGCAAGACCCTGCAAGTTATGGCCGAACGCGCCGACGGCACGATGACCATCGAGGATTGCGAGGTGGTTTCAAAGGAGATATCGCCGCTGCTTGACGTGCACGATCCGATCGCGGGTGCCTACCGGCTGGAGGTTTCATCGCCCGGCATCGACCGGCCGTTGGTGCGGCCCTCGGACTTCGAGGATTGGTCGGGCCACGAGGCGAAGATTGAAGTGAAGGAGCCGATCGACGGCCGCAAGCGTTTCCGCGGCATGCTCGATGGCTTCGAGGACGGCGAGGTCCGCATCGAGGTGGATTTCGGCGAGGCAGGAAAGAACGTCTTCGGCATTCCGATGGGGCTCGTCGCAGAGGCCCGGCTCGTGCTGACCGACGAATTGATCCGCGAGGCCCTGCGCCGCGCAAAGAAGAGCAACGCACCAGACACCGCCGAGGCCGCAGAGCCGACCGCGGACCGCGAGAAGGAATAAGAAACATGGCAATGGCCGGCATCAGTGCCAATAGGCTGGAGCTCCTGCAGATCGCCGAAGCGGTGGCCCGCGAGAAGTCGATCGACCGTAAGATCGTCATCGAGGCGATGGAAGACGCTATCCAGAAAGCGGCGAAATCGCGCTACGGCGCCGAGAATGACATCCGCTGCGAGATCGATCCTAAGACCGGCGAGGCGCGGCTGTCGCGCGTGCTGGCGGTGGTCGAGACGGTCGAGAACGACTCAACGCAAATCAATCTCGCCGACGCCCAGGGCCGCAACGCCGACGCCAAGATTGGCGATCTGATCGCCGAGCCGCTGCCGCCGCTGGATTTCGGCCGCGTCGCCGCACAGAACGCCAAGCAGGTCATCGTGCAGAAGGTGCGCGAGGCCGAACGCGAGCGGCACTACAATGAGTACAAAGATCGCATCGGCGAGATCGTCAACGGTACCGTGAAGCGCGTTGAGTACGGCAACGTCATCGTCGATCTCGGCCGCGCCGAGGGCATCATCCGCCGCGACGAGATGATCCCGCGCGAGAACGTGCGCTACGGCGACCGCATCCGCGCCTACATCTACAATGTCAGCCGCGAGCCGCGCGGCCCGCAGATTTTCCTTTCTCGCGCTCGTCCTGAGTTCATGTCGAAGCTGTTTGCGCAGGAGGTGCCGGAAATCTACGACGGTGTCGTCGAGATCAAGTCGGTCGCGCGCGACCCCGGCTCGCGCGCCAAGATCGCCGTTATTTCCAAGGATTCCTCGATCGATCCCGTCGGCGCCTGCGTTGGCATGCGCGGTTCGCGCGTGCAGGCCGTAGTCAACGAGCTGCAGGGCGAGAAGGTCGACATCATCCAGTGGAACCCGGATGCGGCAAGCTTCATCGTCAACGGCCTTGCACCGGCTGAGGTGACCAAGGTCGTGCTCGACGAAGATTCCAACCGGATCGAGGTTGTGGTG
>DATBTC010000090.1:0-12674 GCA_036559465.1 Xanthobacteraceae bacterium | reverse complement strand
AAGCCGCCGCGGGTGAAGGCCGCGCCCTGCGCACTGGAATGCAAGCTGCTGAAGATCGTACCGCTCGCGGGCCTCGACGGCCGGCCGCTGCCGGCGCAAATCGTGGTCGGGCAGGTGGTCGGGATTCACATCGACGACCGTTTCATCAAGAACGGCATGCTGGATACCGCCGCGATGCAGCCGATCATGCGCGCGGGCTATCTCGACCAGTATTTCCGGGCCGGCGAGTGCTTCGCCATGACGCGGCCGCCCTAGAGCAGCCCGGCCGCCTTGGCGCGCGCGATCAGACGCTCGGCGCGATCGATGTGCGGCTTGTCGATCATCTCGCCCTTGTAGTTCAAGACGCCAGCGCCCGGATTGGCCTTGAACGCGGCGAGCACGCCCTGCGCCCATTCGAGCGCGGCCTTGGTCGGCGTGAAAATCTCGTTGATGACGGGAACTTGCGCCGGGTGAATCGCCATCTTGCCGGTGAAGCCGTCGCGCACGCCTTCGGACGCGTCGGCGAGCAATCCATCCATGTCGTTGAAATGCACATAGACCGAGTCGATCGGTTGCACGCGCGCGGCGGCGGCGGAAAAGAGACAAAGGGTGCGGGCCAGCCTGTAGGGATCGGTGAAGCTGTTGTCGGGGTTGCGATAGGCCATGGCGCCGATATCTGCCGACAAGTCCTCCGCGCCCCAGGTGAGGCCGACGAGCCGCTTGCTAGCTCCGCGATAATCGAGATTGAGGATGGCGGCCGCAGTCTCCGTCACCAGCGCGATGATCTTGGTGGCGCCATCCTCGACGCCGGCCAGCGCCTCGGCGACGGAGAGCTTGGCGTCGAGCAGGATCACGTCGGCGGCGCTCTCGCACTTGGGCAGAAGAATCCCGTCGGGCCGGCCGGCGATCACCGCCTCAAGGTCCGTGTCCACCAGCCCGGTCGGCAGCGAATTGGTGCGCACATAGAGGCGCGGGCGCTTCGTGCTGGTGCGCACCGATTTCAGGAAGTCGTGCGTCATAGTGCGCGCCTTGGGCTTGGCCTCGGCGGCGACGGAGTCCTCAAGATCGAGCAAGAGCGCGTCGGCGCCGGAATTGAGGCTCTTGGCGAGCTTGCGATCGCTGTCGCCGGGCACGAACAGAAGCGAACGCATCAAGCCGGCCGTTTCTTCATGAAGGCCTGGCGGCGGCACTCGGCCACGAGCGTGCCGTCCTGATTGAACGCCTTGTGGTGGAAGTCGACGATGCCGGCATCGGGCCGCGAGCCCGACGCGCGCTTGGAGAGCACTTCGGTCGTGCAGCGGACTGTGTCGCCCTCGAACAGCGGATGCGGGAACTTCACCTCGGTCATGCCGAGATTGGCGATCGTGGTGCCGACGGTGGTGTCGTTCACGGAAATGCCGATCATCAGCCCGAGCGTGAACAGCGAGTTCATCAGCGGCTTGCCCCACTCGGTTTCGCGCGCGCAGAAATCGGCGTCGATGTGCAGCGGCTGCGGATTGAGCGTCATGTTGGAGAACAACATGTTGTCCATCTGCGTCACGGTGCGACGCAGGCGGTGCTGAAATACATGCCCGGCCTCGAAATCCTCGAAATAGAGGCCGCCTCGCTCGTGGCGGCGGGGCTCGGACATCGGCTTCTCCCTGACCGGCGACGGCCGGCGCGACCGGTCTAGCACGGCGCCGCGCGAGCAGGATCAAGGCTTCGCCGGGTGCCGCGATTCTTAACGAATTACAAACATTTACGGTAAACGCTTTATTAAGCGCCCGAGGCCGACAGTCCCCCGTTGCAAGTTTCGAATCTCTTAGGGGGCGTCATGATCGTCCGCCAATTTCTCCAGTGGATCCAAACCGCGTTGCCCGGCGACCGGGCCGACGCCACCAGCGCACTTGCGCGCGCGTATCTGCATTCGGAACTCACGCAAGAGGACCGGCTTGCGGCCGAGGCCGCGATGACGGTGCTGCTCGACGATCCGTCGCCGCTAGTGCGCCGCGCGCTTGCCGATGCGCTCAGCTCCTCGGCCAATGTGCCGCAGACGCTGGTGCTGGCGCTCGCCAATGATCAGCCGGAAATCGCCGAGATCGTGGTCGCGCGCTCGCCCTTGTTCACCGAAGCCGAACTGGTGGACCTGATCGGGGAGGCCAACGAGCGCATCCAGAACGCCATTGCGTCACGCGTGCCGGTGCCGGCATCGCTCGCCGCGGCTGTCGCCGAGGTCGGCTGCGCCGGGGCGTGTCTGGTGCTGATCGAGAACCCGGACGCCGATGTTACTTCAGTTTCGCTCGCGCGCATCGCGCAACGCCATGGAGCGCTCGCGGCGATCCGCGAGCGTTTGCTCGTTCATCCCGAGCTTCCGGTCGAGACGCGCCAGGCGCTGGTCGCGACCCTTTCCAGCACGCTTGCCCGCTTCGTAATCGACCGGGAATGGCTGCCGGAGGAGCGCGCACAAAAAGTTACCCGCGAAGCCTGCGATCGCGCGACGGTCGCGCTTGCCGCGGAAACCGAAGACGATCGCGTCGCTCCCTTGGTGCGACACCTGCGTTCCAGCGGACAGCTCACCGGCGGCCTCGTGCTGCGCGCGTTGCTGTCGGGCAACGTACATTTCCTCGTGGAAGCGCTCGCCGACCTTACGAATCTTTCGCCGCGGCGGGTCGCCGCGATCCTCGACGACCCGGCGCGGCATGCATTCCGCGCACTCTATGAACGCGCAGGCCTGCCGCACGCTGCGTTCGGCGCCTTCAAGGCGGCGCTCGAAGTGATCCAGGAAATGGGCTTCGACGACACCGCGCACGGTTATGCGGTGCTGCGGCGGCGTATCGTGGAGCGGGTACTGGAGCGCTACCAGCGCGCGGCGCCGGGCGAGCTCGATCAGTTGCTGTCGTTGCTCAGGCGTCTGGCGGCGGAAGCCACGCGCGACGAAGCGCGTTCCTTCACCGCGGATCTCGTCGCTGCGGCCTGATTCAGTAGCCGAACTGTTCCTTGAGAATTCGCTCGTCGAGGCTGTGGTCCGGGTCGAACAGCATCACGATGGACGAAGCCGTGTCCATGCGCGTCTTGACCGATACCACCGAACGCACCTCGAAATGATCGGCGACCGCGTTGACCGGCCGCTTGTCGGGCTCGCGCACGACGATCTCGACTTCGGCGCGGTCCGGCAGCAGCGCGCCGCGCCAGCGCCGCGGACGGAACGCGCTGATCGGCGTCAGCGCCAGGAGCGGCGTGTTGAGCGGCAGGATCGGGCCGTGGGCCGATAAGTTGTACGCGGTAGAGCCGACGGGCGTCGCGACCAGTACGCCGTCGCAGATCAATTCCTCAAGCCGAATTTTTCCGTCGACCGAGATGCGCAGATTCGCTGCCTGATAGGATTGGCGCAGTAGCGACACTTCGTTGAAGGCCGGCGCGCGATGAATCTTCCCGCCGGCGTCCTTGGCTTCCATGCTGAGCGGATGCACGACACACCGTTCCGCGACGGCGAGGCGTTCCTTGAGGCCGTCTGGACGAAATTCGTTGGTCAGGAAGCCGACCGAGCCGCGGTTCATGCCGTAGACCGGGATGCTCTTGTCGCGCAGCTGATGCAGGACCCGCAGCATCAGTCCGTCGCCGCCGAGCGCCACCACCACGTCGGCCTTGTCGGCAGGAGCGTAGCCGTATTTGGCGGCCAGCAGCTTCTGCGCCGCCAACGCCTCGCTCGTCTCGCTCGCGAGGAAGGCGATCCTGTCGTAGCCTGTGGCGGGTTTGTTCATGAGAGGGCCGGCTTCGGCCGGTGCATCTGCAATGGAGCGGCCGGTTGTCGTCTATACGACCTATCCTTCGCTTGTCGAGGCGGAGCGGGCAGGGAGGAATCTCGTCGAATCGGGCCTGGCGGCCTGCGTCAATATCCTGCCCGGCATGGTCTCGATCTATCGCTGGCAGGGGAAGGTCGAGCGCGCCGACGAGGTAGTGATGATCGTCAAAACACAACCAGCGCTAACAAGTAAGGTTGCCGAGGCGGTAAAGGCCGGGCACCCCAACGAGGTACCGGCGATCCTGTTCCTGGAGACCACCGGTGGTGGAAAGTCCTTCGTGGACTGGATTTTCGCGGAGACTGCAGCTGCGGCAGGGCTCAGCCGATGAACGCCGGATGAACGGAAGCCCGGGGTTCCGTTCACCTACATGAATTCTGGCTAAAAGTTGGCTTCAGAACGAGTTCAGCCCATAAGCCGCACACAGGTCGCTCGACTGGCACTGGGGCTGGTCGAAGTCGCGAGTAATCGCGACCCCAGAGAAGAGGAATACCAACATGTTGATCAAGAAACTGATGGCCGCTTTGCTGTCGCTTTCGCTGATCCTCGGCCCGGTGCTCATCGCAGCGTCGGTCGAGCCGGCTGCTGCCGCAACGGCTGACGTTGCTGCGAAGAAGAAAGCGAAAAAGGCCAAGAAGAAAGTGAAGAAGGCCAAGAAAAAGGCCAAGAAGAAAATGAAGAAGGCGAAGAAGAAGGCCAAGAAGGCGATGAAGAAGGCTAAGGCCAAGGCACCGGCCAAGGCGAAGGCGGACGCGAAGAAGAAGTCCGACAAGAAGTAAGGTCGACTTCGTCGGCGCCGCGCAGATCGCGGCCATACGCCAACGAGTTCTACTTTCCGAGGCCGGCCCCCGTGGCCGGCCTCGCTGTTTTCAGAAACTCAATGGCCGAGCTTCACCTTCAATCCCGCAAACGCCATGAACGGCGGCGCGCGATAGGAGAAAATCTCCTCGTATTGCTGATCGAGCACGTTCTCCGCGCGTACGAACAGGGTCGCCATCGGCGTCACGTCATAGGAAAGATAAGCGCGCAAGATCGTGGCGCCTGGCAACGTCATCAGCGTCGTGCTGGTGGGGCCGAAATAGAAATCCTTGCGCGTGCCGTTGAACACGACGCCGAGCACGGCCTTGGCCTGGTTGTTGGCGAAGCGCGCGGTCGCCTCGATGGAGCCCGAGTGCGGTGGGCGGCGGATTTCGATCTGGCCGGTGGAATCGAGCGCGTGCGTATAGGTGTAGGTGCCGTTCAGCGAAAGCCAATCGAGGATCTGTGCCGAGACCGCGACCTCGACACCCTGCCGCTGCGCGATGCCCGATCCGTTCACATAAACGAAGCCGCCGAGCCCCGGATTGAACGTGAGTTCGATCTTGTCGGTGAAGCGGCTTGAGAAATAGGTGACGTCGGCAATCACGCGGTCGCCGAACAGGCGTTGCTCGACGCCGATGTCCCAGCCGATCGATTGTTCGGGCACGAGATTCGGGTTCGGCAAGTTGAAAGTCGAGCCGAACAATTCGAACACGGTGGGATCGGTGATGCCCTTGCCGGCGCTTGAGTGGACGCGGGTACCGATCGCTGGAAAGCGCTGGGAGAGGGCGACGCGCCAGCTCAGCACGTCGGCGAAGCCCTTGTTCCGGTCGTGACGCAAGGCGCCGGAGAGTGTGGTGTGGCTCGGGAGGTCGAGCACGTGTTCGCCGGCCAGGCCCAGGCGCTCCTTGAGATAGCCGATCGGGCTCCCGATCTGGGTGAACTCTTCGCGCCGGTGATCGACCAGGACGGTCGCGGTGTGGCGCTCGCCGCCGAAAATCGCGGTGTCGAACAGGAAGGTGGATTTGTAGTCGAGCATGGTGCGGAAGCCGTCGGCGCCGAAGGCGCCGAGGAAGGCGTCAAAGCTGCGCAGCTTCTCGTCGAAGAACTTGACGTTGGCGCTTTGCACCCAGCGGTCGTCGAGTAGCTTGAGCGTGGCGCCGAAGCGGCTGGCGAGGCTGTCGTAGGCGGTGTGGCCGACGCTGTCGACGATCAGGCCGTAGGTCGCGGGATTCACCGGCGGGCACATGAACGTCATCGGGTTGAAGATGCAGTTGAAGTCCTGCGCGTCGGTGTAGGCGAAGCGGCTGGTGGCGCGCACCACGCCTTCCAGGTTGAAGTTCGGCGTGATGTCGACGCCGCCTTTGGCGGTGAAGGTGAAGGCGCGGCTGCCGTCGGGCTCGAAGCCGAAGCGGGAAATGTTGTAGCCGCGCGTCGAGTAGTCGGAGATGGTGACGGAGCTGTAGAACGGGCCATTGGCGCCGCGCACATTGAGGCTGCCGGAAAGAGTCTTGTGCGAGCCGGTCTCGATCTTGGCGTCGAGGCGCGGCCGCTCCAGGCCCTTGCCGGAGCGGGTGACGATGGCGATGACGCCGGCATGGGCGTTGGCGCCGTAGATGCCCGATTGCGGCCCGCGGATCACCTCGATGCGCTCGATGTCGTCGATCGCAAGATCAGCAAAGTCGAAGCCGCCGTCGCCGAGCCCGTTCACCTCGATGCCATCGATCAGCACCAGGAGATGGTTGGCCTCGGCGCCACGGATGCGAACCTGAGTTACGGCGCCACGGGTGCCGGCAGAATCGATGGCAACGCCGGGTACTTGCCGCAGCGCGTCGGCGACCGTCTCGATGCCTTTGGCGCGAAGCTGTTCGCCGAGCAGCACGGTCGCGCTCGCGCCGACGCGCGAGGCTTCCATCGGATATTGGCTGGCGGAGATGACGGTTTCCGGCAGCACACTGACTTGCGCGAGCGCTGTCGTCGTCAACAAAGCGGATAGAAGAATTGCGAGATTGGTCGTCCTGGCCATGGTCTGCCTCCGTATGAGTGTGAGGCGGAGGCACGCGAGCGCGCCGGAGCCGGGCTCCGTTCGCAAACTCGCAAATGTCTCGGATCAGGCACGGCGCCCTCCGCAACGGTTGACTTCACAAGTCACCGCTGCGGAACGACCGCTCCGTGCGCGCTCCCCGCACGCCGGAAGGGTGACCGACGCAGGTCGGTCTCCTGGCTCGCGGGTCATCGCTTCGATCCGCCTTCCCGGGCTTGCGCCCAGTGGCAATTGGTCGAGGCTCGCCGCTTACAGTTGCGGGAGCAGCCGCGGATTCGGCCCGTCTAAGGGCCCCACCGCGTTCCCATGGTCCGTACCGAGAGACTCGGTTTGGACCACCTGCATCCCCTCCATCAGACGAAGCCGAGGCTCTGGAGTCAAGCAATCCAAAGGGCTGTGGGCATTGGCTAAACTTCGGTCTTGCTATTGACAAAATATTCGGGGCAGCATCCCAAGAACGTGGGCAATTGCCCCACCCGGGATCTGGTTGCTCCCGGCCTGTTGTTCGTCGGGAGGCCGCCGTGGCCCGAGAAAATTCGCTTCGCAACAGCCGCGCCGTCGCCGCTCTCGGCCATGGCCGCATCCGCGTGTCGTTCGAATTCTTTCCGCCGAAAACGGAGGAGATGGAGCGCACGCTTTGGGAAGCGATCCAGCGCCTCGCGCCGCTCTCGCCGAGCTTCGTCTCGGTCACCTACGGCGCCGCCGGCTCGACGCGCGAGCGCACCCACGGAACGGTCAAGCGCATGCTTGCCGAGACCGCTCTCGTGCCGGCGGCGCATCTCACTTGCGTCGGCGCGGCGCGCACGGATGTCGATGCGGTCGCGCAGAGTTATTGGAACGCGGGCGTACGTCATGTGGTGGCTCTGCGCGGCGATCCGCCCGAGGGCATCGGTGGCCGCTACGAGCCGTTCCCCGGCGGGTACGACTATGCCGACGCGCTGGTCGCCGGGCTCAAGCGCATCGGCAATTTCGAGATCTCGGTCGCTGCTTTCCCCGAGAAGCATCCGGAGAGCGCGTCGATCGACGACGATCTCGACGTGCTGGCGCGCAAGCTCGACGCCGGCGCCAGTCGGGCGATTACCCAGTTCTTCTTCGATAACGAAGCCTATTATCGCTTCATCGAGCGTGCGCGCCGGCGCGGCATTTCGGCACCGATCGTGCCCGGCATCCTGCCGGTGCAGAATTTCCAGCAGACCCGGCGTTTCGCGGAAAAGGCCGGAGCTTCGGTGCCGCGTTGGTTGGCCGAGCGCTTCGCTGGCCTCGACGATGACGTGGCGACGCGGAAGCTGATTGCCGCGACCGTCGCCGCCGAGCAGGTGCTCGATCTGGTCGATCACGGCGTTTCCGATTTCCATTTCTACACGATGAACCGCGCCGATCTCGTATTCGCGATCTGCCATCTGCTCGGCCTGCGGCCGGCAGCACCGCGCGATGTTCCGACGGAGGAAGCGGGCCATGTCCGTCGCGCCGTTGGTCTCTGAGCTGGAGCGAGAGCTGCGCGCGCTAGCGGCCGAGCGCATCCTGGTGCTCGACGGCGCCATGGGCACCATGATCCAGTCGTTCGGGCTGGACGAGACCGCGTTCCGCGGCGCGCGCTTCGACGCCTGGAACAGGGAAGTGAGGGGGAACAACGATCTTCTCAACCTCACGCGGCCCGATCCGATTCGCGACATCCATCTGGCTTATTTTCGCGCCGGGGCGGACATCGTCGCCACCAATACGTTCTCCTCGACGCGTATTGCCCAGGCCGATTACGGCATGGAGACGATCGCCTATGAGCTGAATCTCGCCGGCGCCAAGCTCGCGCGCGAGGCGGCTGTCATCGCCGAAAAAGAGGATGGCCGGCGGCGCTTCGTGGCCGGCGCCATCGGACCGACGAACCGGACTGCCTCGCTCTCGCCCGACGTTTCGAACCCCGGCTCCCGCGCCACCACCTTCGACGAACTCGCCACCGCCTATGGCGAGCAAGCACGCGGGCTCGTGGACGGCGGTGTCGATATCCTGCTGATCGAGACGATCTTCGACACCCTCAACGCCAAGGCCGCGATCTTCGCGCTCGAGTCGCTGTTTGCGGAGCGGGCGATCCGTTTGCCGATGATGATTTCCGGCACGATCACGGACCGCTCCGGCCGCACACTTTCGGGCCAGACGCCGGAGGCGTTCTGGACCTCGATCGTGCACGCGCGCCCGTTCGCGGTTGGCCTCAATTGCGCGCTTGGCGCGCGCGAGATGCGCGCTCATATCGCCGAAATCGGGCGGGTCGCCGATACGCTGGTCTGCGCTTATCCGAACGCGGGACTGCCCAATGCGTTCGGCCGCTACGACGAGAGCCCGGCCTACATGGCGGAACTGCTCGGCGAATTCGCGAGCGCAGGCATCGTCAATATCGTGGGCGGCTGCTGCGGCACCACGCCGGAGCACATCCGCGCGATCGTCGATGCGGTCGCCGGCGTGACGCCGCGCCGCGTGCCGGAGATTCCAAAGCGGCTGCGGCTCGCGGGCCTCGAGCCGTTCGAGCTCACGCCGGAAATCCCGTTCGTCAATATCGGCGAGCGCACGAACGTCACCGGCTCGGCGAAGTTTCGCAAGCTGATCACCGCCGGCGACTACGGCGCCGCGCTAACTATTGCGCGCGACCAGGTCGAGAACGGCGCCCAGGTGATCGACGTCAATATGGATGAAGGCCTGCTCGATTCGGAGCGGGCGATGGTCACGTTCCTCAATCTTATCGCCGCGGAGCCCGACATCGCGCGCGTCCCGATCATGATCGACTCTTCCAAATGGTCGGTGATCGAGGCGGGACTGAAATGCGTGCAGGGCAAGAGCGTCGTCAATTCGATCTCGATGAAGGAAGGCGAGGAGGCGTTCAAGGCCCATGCGCGGCTGGTGCGCCGCTATGGCGCTGCGGTCGTGGTCATGGCTTTCGACGAAAAGGGCCAGGCCGACACGCTGGCGCGCAAGACCGCGATCACCGAGCGCGCCTACCGCATCCTCACCGAAGAGATCGGCTTTCCACCCGAGGACATTATCTTCGACCCCAATATCTTCGCGGTGGCGACCGGGATCGAGGAGCACGCCAATTACGGCGTCGATTTCATCGAAGCGGCGCGCTTCATTCGCAAACAGCTCCCGCACACGCATGTCTCGGGCGGCGTCTCGAACTTCTCGTTTGCTTTTCGGGGCAACGAGCCGGTGCGCGAGGCGATGCACGCGGTGTTCCTGTTCCATGCGATCCAAGCCGGGATGGATCTCGGCATCGTCAATGCCGGGCAGTTGCCGGTCATCGACGACCTCGATCCGGAGCTGCGCGCGGCCTGCGAGGACGTGGTGCTCAACCGCCGACCTGACGCGGCCGACCGGTTGCTCGCGCTGGCGCAACAGTATCGTGGTGGCGGCGGCAAGGAGAAGCGGGAGGCCGATCTCGCCTGGCGCTCTTGGGGCGTCGAGAAGCGGCTCGAGCACGCGCTGGTGCACGGCATCACCGAGTTCATCGAGACGGACGTGGAGGAGGCGCGCAAGCTCGCGAAGCGGCCGCTCGACGTGATCGAGGGCCCCTTGATGGCGGGCATGAACGTGGTCGGCGATCTGTTCGGCTCGGGAAGAATGTTTTTGCCGCAGGTGGTGAAATCCGCGCGCGTGATGAAGCAGGCGGTCGCGTTTCTCATGCCGTTCATGGAGGAGGAAAAGCGCCGGACCGGCGTTGCGTTGTCGCGCAGCGCCGGCAAGATCGTGCTCGCCACCGTCAAGGGCGATGTGCACGACATCGGCAAGAATATCGTCGGCGTTGTACTTCAGTGCAATAATTACGAAGTCATCGATCTCGGCGTGATGGTTTCGGCGCAGCGGATTCTAGAGACGGCGCGCGAGCAGAAGGCCGACATCATCGGGCTCTCGGGCCTGATCACGCCCTCGCTCGACGAAATGTGCCACGTTGCCGACGAGATGGAGCGGGAGGGGCTTAGCTTGCCGCTGCTGATTGGTGGCGCCACCACGAGCAAGATCCATACGGCGGTGAAAATCTCGCCGCGCTACCGCCGCTCGCAGGCGGTGCATGTGATCGACGCTAGCCGGGCTGTCGGCGTGGTGTCGAGTCTGCTCAATCCGGAAATCCGTGCACGCACGCTCGAGCAGGTGCGCGCCGAATACGGTCGCATCGCCGAGCAGTATGCGAGCAATCAGGACAATACACGGCGCCTGTCGATCGCGGAGGCGCGGGCGAACCGGTTGATCCTCGATTTTTCGAGCTACGTGCCGCCGCGGCCGACGTTCCTCGGCACGCGCATATTCGACGACTGCGACTTGGCCGATCTGGTGCGCGTCATCGACTGGACGCCTTTCTTTGCGTCCTGGGACTTGCAAGGTCGCTATCCTTCGATCTTCGACGATCCCAAGATGGGCGCTGCCGCGCGCGAGCTGCACGCGGACGCGATCAAGATGCTGGAAAAGATCGTCGCCGAGAAATGGCTCACGGCGCGCGCCGTCATCGGGTTCTGGCCGGCCAACGCGGAAGGCGACGACGTGGTGCTGTTCCGCGACAATGCGCGGCGTGAGCGCGCCGCGGTCCTGCATTCGCTGCGGCAGCAAATGCCGAAGCGGGATACGCGCTCGAACGTTGCGCTCTCCGATTTTGTGGCGCCGATCGGGAGCGGCGTCGCCGACTATGCTGGTGCGTTCGTCGTCACCGCCGGGATCGGCGAGGCGGCGAAATCCGACGCGCTCAAGGGCGCCAACAACGATTACGACGCCATCTTGCTGAAGGCGCTGGCCGACCGGCTGGCCGAAGCCTTGGCAGAACGCATGCACGAGCGCGTGCGCAAGGAATTCTGGGCCTATGCATCGGACGAGAGCCTCACCAATGAGGAGCTGATCACCGAGAAGTATCGCGGCATCCGGCCGGCGCCGGGCTATCCGGCGCAGCCTGACCACACCGAGAAGAAGACGCTATTTCATTTGCTCGATGCTGAGGCGGCGATCGGCGTGCAGCTCACCGAGAGCTTCGCCATGTGGCCGGGGGCGGCGGTTTGCGGGCTCTATTTCTCGCATCCGCAGAGCACCTATTTTGGCATCGGGCGCATCGACCGCGATCAGGTCGAGGATTACGCCAGGCGCAAAGGCTGGAGTCTGGGCGTCTGCGAGAAATGGCTCGCGCCCAATCTCGCCTATGATCCCGCGCGCATTCCGCGCGAGGCCGCGGAATAGCCGGCGCCGCGCAAAAAAAGAGGCCGCCCGTTCGGACGGCCTTTCCCGCAGGGGGGCGGGGAGTTCGTGAAAACTCAGAGCGTGTGGCTGTAGGCGACTGGATGCAGCCGATAGCTGCTGCCCTCTTTGGTGACCTGACCTAGAGCCGGGAACGGCCAGTGATAAGCCGTGACCGGCAGCTTGTCGGCAGCGGCGCGGTCGAGCAGCTGCTTGCGGGTCTGGACGCCCAGGGCGCGATCGGTGTCGAAGAAGAAGTGCCAGTCCGGGTTGCGCACCCAGACCGCAGGATGGTTGACAGAATCGACGACCGTCAGCAGCGAGGCACTGCCGGAAGTGATGATGAACGCGGTGTGCCCCGGCGTATGGCCGGGGGCGGCGACGGTGACGATGCCTGGCGCGACTTCCTTGCCCGGATCGAAGCGCGATATCTTGCCGGCGATCGAGCCGAAGACACGCCGCGCGTTCATGAACACGCCGCGGCCAGCTTCAGGCGCCGCGTTCATGCGGGCGTCATCCATCCAGAACGCCCATTCCGGCGCCGGCACCATGACCTCGGCGTTCGGGAACACAAGCTGCTCGTCTTTCGTCCGGAGGCCGCCGATGTGGTCCGGATGGAAATGCGAAATCACGATGGTGTCGACTTGGGCCGGATTGAACCCGGCGGCCGCAAAATTGTCGCTCCACGATCCAGTGGCGCCGCCGAGCCGCCCGCCGGTGCCGGTGTCGAGGAGGACGAGTTTCGAGCCAGTGTTGACGGCTAGGGTGGTGATGGGCGTCCGCGTCTTGCCGGCGGGAAGGAAGCCCTCGGCCAGCACCTTCTGAACTTCAGCAATCGGCGCGTTGGGGACGTATTGCTCGTTCAAATCGCGCACCCA
>DATBTC010000089.1:0-20765 GCA_036559465.1 Xanthobacteraceae bacterium | reverse complement strand
TGCGCGTCTTGTGCCCCGGGAGAGCCCTTCCTATAAGGACCCCCGCGCGGTGAGTTGCGTGCCGCGCCGGTAAGCGCCCATCGTCTAGCGGTCTAGGACACCGCCCTTTCACGGCGGGAACACGGGTTCGATTCCCGTTGGGCGCGCCACAAATGCTAGGAACAAAGCACTTTCAGGGCGGGTTCTTATTCGGGGTACGCCCGCTATAATCCGAAAAAAACAAGCAGCACGTCCGAGGGAGGATCCATCATGAATTTAGCGCAACGCGCGCTGGCGCTTCTGTTGTTCGCAATCGCTCTGGTGCTGCCCGCGTCGCTGCCGATGGCGCAGGCCTATCCGAGCCGCTCCATCACCTTCGTCGTACCGTTCCCGGCCGGCGGCTCGGCCGACACGATCATCCGGCTGATCGGCCAGCATCTGTCGCAGCGCTGGGGCCAATCGGTGGTGGTCGAGAACAAGCCCGGCACTGGCGGCAATATCGGACAGGAAGCCGTCGCCAGGGCGGCGCCGGATGGCTACACGTTCTTGATGGCGGCGAGTTCGATCGCGATCGTTCCGCACCTCTACACCAAGCTCAACTACGACCCGATCAAGGGCTTCGAGCCGGTGACGCTGGTCGGCAACATTCCGATGGTGATCGTGGTCAATCCGGATTTTCCGGCGAAGACACTGCTCGAGCTGATCGCGATGGCCAAGGCCAAGCCCGGTGACATCAGTTACGCCTCGGCCGGCAACGGCACCACCAATCATCTCGCCACCGAGATGTTCAAGGTGATGACCGGCATCGATATGCTGCACATCCCCTATCGCGGCAATCCATTGGCTGTCGTGGACGTGATCGGCGGCCGGGTGCCGGTGTTCTTCGATTTCGTGCTCACGGGTCTGCCCCATGTCCGCGAGGGCAAGGTGCGCGCGCTCGCCACCACCGGCGCTACGCGCGCGGCGGTGCTGCCGAACGTGCCGACCGCGATCGAGGCGGGCGTGCCGGGCTTCGAAACCGGCACCTGGTTCGGCGTTTATGCGCCAGCCGGCACGCCGAAGGCGATCACCGACAAGCTCAACGCCGAAATTCTAGCGATCCTGAGCATACCTGCTGTGAAGGAGCGGCTTGGCGGCCTCGGGGTCGAGATCTGGGCCAAGGGACCTGCCGAACTCGCGGCGCTGACCAAAGCCGATTTCGAGAAATGGGGCCCGGTGGTCAAGAAAGTGGGCATCAAGCTGGACTGAATGACGCACATCCCTTAGTGGGCGTCATCAGGAGATAGACCCGCGGAGAAAGCGCTTGGCCCGTTCGCCGCTTCAACTGGTGTTCGACCGGCCCGGCAAGCGGCGCGTCAGGCGCCCGCACGAGGCGCCGCCGCAGCCTGCACCGCCCTCGGCTCCCGCGCCGGCTGGCGAAGGGCGTATGAGTCAGGCCACGCGCGACCGCTTTCTCATCGGCATCGCGCTGTTCGCGCTCGTGCTCGTCGTCGGCAGCGTCTGGATCATGGAGCGGCTGCTGGAGACGGGGAAGATTCAAGACTGCGTCTGGCAGGGCCGCAAGAACTGCGCGCCGATCTCCGCACCGCCACGCTAGCTAGCTGCGCGCTGACCAGCGGCGCCGCTCTCAGCGCTCGAACGAATGCAGCAGCTGCAGCTCGACGCGCTCGGGGCTGCCGGTGATGAGATGCGCCACGTGATCGTTGAACTTGGCGAAAATCGGATTGCTGTTGACGGCTTCGGCGTGCTTGGCGTTGTCGAATACGCCGATCCCGCGCACGGTGCCGCTGGCCGGATCGCCGACCACCAGCACGGACTTCAGTTGAGGATAGTTCTTCAAGAAATCGCTGACGAACTTGGAATACGCGCTTTTGACCTCGTCGTAATGACCGGGCTTTACGTGCATCGTGAATTCCACGACCGTTTTCATGGTGCTTACCTCTCTGTGGCGACGATTTCTGAATGACGCGGCGAGTAGGCGCACAGCGACGTTAACGCCGTGAAAACGCAGGACCGGCTCGCGCCGTCGCGCGCTTCAGCTCCGCTCTAGGGCGCGCTCGAGCTTTTTGCTCAAAATCCAGGAGAGGCCGAGGAACGCGACCAGCATCACGATGCCCAGGCCCGAAGAGGCGTCGCTCATGACCTTCTCCGAGACCTGGCCGAAGGCATAGCCGGCCGAGACGACGGTGCAGGACCACAGGCCTGCCGCGACGAAATTGAGCGCGAGAAAAGTGGACCAGGGCAGCCGCGACATCCCGTAGGCGAAGCCTGCAACGCCGCGAATGCCGTGCGGATAACGATGAAACATGATCATCCAGAAATAGTGGCGGTCCGCCAACCGGGCTGCGGTCTGCAGGGCGCGCTCAAGCCGCGGAAAGCGTCCGAGCCAGCGGGTGCCAAAGCGCCGCCCGATCCAGAAGCGGATCACATCGCCGGCGAAACTGCCCAACCAGCAGACCACGATCAGCGTGCCCAAACTCAGCGCGCCGGAATGCGCGGCATAGCCCGCAAACAGCGCAAGCAGCAGGCTGTGCGACGACGCATAGGCGAACATGAGGCTGTAGGCCGCATCGCCGTGCTGGCGTATCAGATCGAGGAACGAGGCGAGGTCGGTCGGAAACAACATGATGGCCTACCTGGTAGCGAAGTTGTTCATCGAGCGCGCGGCGGCGGCGTCATATGTACGGGTGCCGGGCCCGCGGCCGGAGTTGCGCCCGGCTCGCCGTCGAGCACAGTGACCGCGCGGCGGTTCTGCGACCAGCAGGAAATGTCGTTGCAGGTCGAGACCCGGCGCTCGCGCCCGTAGGAGACGAACTTTACGCGCTGCGCGGGCACGCCCTTGCCGACGAGATAATTGCGCACCGCCTGGGCGCGGCGATTGCCGAGTGCCATGTTCTTGGCCTTGTCGCCCTTCTCGTCGGAATGGCCTTCGATCGTCACCGTGTAGGAGGCGAAACGGACCAGCCAGGCCGCCTGCTTGTCGAGCGTCTCGTTGGAGGTGGGCGTGAGGTCCGCCACGTTGTCGTTGAAAAAGACTCGGTCGCCGACATTGACGAAGAAATCCTGCGCGCTGCCCGGCGGCACCGTGGCGGCCGAACTCGGCGGCGTTTCCTCGCCGGTCTTGAACGATCCGCAGGCCGCAATGGCCAGGACTGCCATCATCACCGCGCCGACCCGAATGATGCGCTGCATATTTGCCTCCCCTACTCGACTTGCTCGAGTACCAGTACCCGCGTGCCGACCGGCGCGCGGCCGAAAAGATCGATGACATCTTCGTTCAGCATACGGATGCAGCCGCTGGAAACATTTTCACCGATGGTCCAGGGCTCGACCGTGCCGTGAATGCGGAAAATCAGGTCGCGGCCGTCGCGATAGAGATACATCGCGCGCGGCCCGAGCGGGTTGCCCCAGCCGCCCTTCATGTTCTGCGGCAGATGCGGCTGACGCTGGCGCATTTCCGGCGGCGGCGTCCAGGTCGGCCACACGGCCTTGCGCATGATCTGGGCACGGCCGAACCACTGGAAGCCTTCGCGGCCCACGCCGACGCCGTAGCGTAGCGCCACGTTGTTCTCGAAGGTGAGATAGAGAAAGTGGTAGCGGATATCGACGACGACGCTGCCGGGAACCTCGCTGTGCGGATAGCGCACCACCTGGCGCCGGAATACCGCGTCGATCGCGTCCATGTTGGTGCGGCGATAGACGACGCCGTGGTCATCGGCATCCCCGGTGAAATAAGCGTCTTCCTCGACTTCCTGCGCCAGCAGGGAAGCGGGCCGCGACAGCGCGGCGGCGCCGGCGGCCATGAAGCTACGGCGGTCGAATTTCACGGTAACACCCTGCCCCCGATGGAATTTTCCGGCACGCGCGGCGTTCTCAAGCTCGCTGTGGGCAGTCTAGCACCGGCCATGGACTGCGCCACAGGCGAGCTTCACGGAGGCGTGTTCCCGGGACAAGCGCGGCCGCGTTTGCCGGGGCATGGGCTCCACTAGAATGGCTGCAAAATAAAGGGAGAGAAACGCCATGGGGTTTGTCGATAAGGGACGGGAACCGGCCCTGATCATTCCGGCACTGCGTCCGCTCTACGAGCGGATTGCCATTTTGTACTACCCGTTGCTGCGGATCGTGGCGGGCGGATTCTTGCTTGTGCATGGCTGGCCGAAGTTCAATGCAGGCGCAGCGGCGCTGGTGCCATTCCTCACGCGGATCGGTTTCGAGCCCCCGATATTCTGGGCCTGGGTGCTGGTCCTGATGGAGACCGTTGGCGCGCTTTGCATCATCTTCGGCCTGTTCGTGCGGCCGATCGCACTGGCGGCCGTGATCGAGTTCGCGGTCATCGTCTGGGTGCATTCGCCGCGCGGCTTCGGTGCCGCGGGAAACGGCTGGGAATATCCGGCGTTCTGGGGGCTGGTGTTCTTCGTCATCCTGCTGCGCGGCGGCGGACCCTATTCGCTCGACCGCAAGCTCGGGCGGGAGTTCTAATCTCGTAGCGCGGCGGGTGGGCCACACCGCGCGCCGCGTTTACATGCTGCCGTAGAGCCACTCGATCCCGTCATAGGCATCTTGCGGCGTGCGCGCGCCCAGCATCTGGTCGCGCAATTCCGCGGTGACGCCGCGCGGGTGATAGAACTCACCGTAGACGCGGGCCATGAGCTGCACCCGGCCGGTGCGCAAATAGCGCTGCTCCTGATAGGCGCGGAAGGCGGCCGGAAGATCGCCGGGCGTTGCCGCCACCTTCTCCGCCAGCCAATAGGCGTCTTCGGTCGCCATGCAGGCGCCCTGCGCGAGATATTGCAGCATGGGGTGTGCGGCATCGCCCAAAAGCGTCACGTTGCCCTTTGACCATTCCTTGATCGGCTCGCGGTCGCACAGCACCCACATGCGCCAGGTTTCGATCTTCTCAAGCAGGCGAAGCACTTCCGGGCGTTGGCCTTTGAAGTGTTGCCACAAGAGGGTCGTATCGCCTTCCGTGTTCCAGCCTTCCTCGTAGTGATCGGAATGGAACACGGCGACGAGGTTATGGCTCCCAGGCGTCGGCAAGCACCGCGTCCTTTAGGCCGAGCTTGCCGAGCGCCCGAAAAATATTCGGCCCTAGCTGAATACCGGCCCCGGCCTCGCGGAATTCCACCGACTGCTCCAGCACGCGCACCGGGAATCTCTTGCGCGCCAGCGCATGGGCAGCCGCCAGGCCGCCGATGCCGCCGCCGGAAATGAGGAAGGGCAATTCTTCCTTGTGCGCCACGGTTCAATGTCCCCGGCGATCCATACAACAAGCCGTGCGCACGGTCATCGCTTCATCGCGCCGCGAGCAGCTCAGCGGGCGCCGCGTCGAGCACGCGCATTTCGACGCGCTCGGTGCCCTGCCACGAATTGAGCGTGAGACAGCCGGCAACATGTATCGTGCGCCCACGTCCGGCCAAGAGCGCGTCGCCGAGCGGGCGGCCGAGCGCGCGGAAGGCGATGGCGCCGATCTGACGATTGTCGCCGGCCTTGAGCCGCAGCCGCACGTGCGCATCGCCGGCGGGATCGGCGAACACGACCGTGTGCGACGGCAGGGCGAACACGGGCTCGGGATTGCCGGCGCCGAACGGCCCGGCGCAGCCGATCGTCTCCATCAATTCGAGATTTGCCGCGCTGGCGGTGAGCGCGCCGTCGATCTCTAGCGTGTCCACATGGCGCGCGGCCTCGACCGGTGCCGCGAGCGTCTCTTCCAGGAAGGCGCGCAAGTCTTTGAGCTTGGCGCGCGCGACAGTGAGTCCCGCAGCCATGGCGTGGCCGCCGCCCTTGACGAGCAAGCCCTTCTCCACGGCGGCGCGCACGGCGTGGCCGAGATCGACGCCGGGGATCGAGCGGCCCGAGCCGGTACCGTTGTCGCCGAGCATGGCGATAGCGAAGGCCGGGCGGCCGAAGCGCTCCTTCAGCCGCGCCGCGACCAGACCGACCACGCCCGGGTGCCAGCCATCCTTGGAGGCGATGACGACCGCGCCGCGCTCCTCAAGCCCGAGCGCAGCGAGCGCCTCGGCTTCGGCCTCGGCAAGCGTCGCCTGTTCGAAGGCCCGGCGCTCGGTGTTCAGGCGATCGAGCTCGAGGGCGATCTTCATGGCCTCGGCTGGGTCGTCGGTAAGCAAAAGGCGCGTGCCGAGGGTGGCGTCTCCGATACGGCCGCCCGCGTTGATGCGCGGGCCCAGGAGAAATCCGAGATGGAACGGCGTCGGCGGGCCGTCGAGGCGCGCGGCGTCCATCAGCGCCTTCAAGCCGACTCCCTCGCGTCGACGCATCGCGAGCAGGCCCTTGGCGACATAGGCGCGGTTCAGCCCCTTGAGCGGCACCACGTCGGCCACGGTGCCGAGCGCCACGAGATCAAGAAACGCCAGCAGATCGGGCTCGCGGCGCGTCTCGTTCCAGAAGCCGCGTTTGCGCAACTCGCGCAGCAGCGCGACCGCAACGATGAACACGACGCCGACGGCAGCGAGGTAGCCGAGCTTTGATAGATCATCCTGCCGGTTTGGATTCACGATGGCGCGCGCCGACGGCAGCTGCTCGGGCGCCTGGTGATGGTCGATGACGATCGCGTCTAAGCCGAGCTTCTTCGCCTCGTCGAGCGCTTCCATGCTGGTGGTGCCGCAATCGACTGTGACGAGCAGCTTGGCGCCACGCTCGGCAAGACCCCTCACCGCCTCTACGTTCGGCCCGTAGCCTTCGAAGATACGGTCGGGAATGTGAAACAGCGGATCGAGCCCGCAGGCGCGCAGCACGCGCACCAAGAGCGCGGTCGAAGTGGCGCCGTCCACGTCGTAGTCGCCGAACACTGCGACCTGCTCGCCGTGCTCGACGGCGTCGGCGAGGCGCGTTGCCGCGGCCGGCATGTCGGTCAGCGTGTCGGGGTCCGGCATCAAGCTTTTCACGGTCGGATCGAGATAGGCTTCGGCGTCGTCGGGCGTGACGCCTCGCCCGGCAAGCACGCGCGCGAGCAGTTCGGGCAAACCGAGGCGTTGCACCAGCGCAAGTGCTGTCTGGTTGGCGCGCGCGTCCAGCCGGTCGCGCCAGACGCGGCCAGAGGCCGAGCGCTCGACGCCGAGGAAGGGGCGGTTCGAATCCATAGCCAAAGATAGCGTCTTACTCTCCTCCTTGTGGGGAGAGTTCAGCGGCTACACAGCCCGCTAGAAAACCTTGCGGTACTGGATGAACCCGGAACGCTCCGCGACCTTTTCGTAAAGCGCTCGAGCGGTGGCGTTGGTTTCGTGGGTGTTCCAGTAGACGCGGCTAGCACCGGCTTCCTTGGCTTTTGCATAGACCGCCTCGATCAAAGCGCGGCCTAGGCCGAGGTTCCGTGTCCCCTCCGCAACGAACAGGTCCTGCAGGTAGCAGTAGTCGCCGGCCGTCCAGAACGAGCGGTGATAGAGATAGTGGACGATCCCGAGAAGCTTGCCGTCCATGTAGGCGCCGAGCGCGAACATGGGTTCTTTGGGATCGAGCAACCGCTTCCACGTGATATCGGTCGCCGCCGGCGTCTGCGAAGACTTGTAGAAATCGAGATAGCCCTGCCAGAGCGGCTCCCAGGCCGCGCGCTCGCCGGCGCCGATCTGCCGGATGACGACCGCGCTCATATCGCGCTCAATCGAGGTGAAATTTTTCGAACTGCCGGTGCTCGGCCTCGATCCAGCGCACGGTGCCGGTGACCGAGCGCATCACCACGGTGTGGGTGTAAATGCGGTCCTTGGCGAAGCGCACGCCGCGCAGGAACGAGCCGTCGGTGACGCCGGTCGCGGCCACCAGGCAGTCGCCGCGCACCATGTCCTTGATGTCGTACTTCTTGCGCGGGTCCTTGACGCCCATTTTGGCCGCGCGCTCGCGCCTCTCATCAGTGTCGAGCACGAGGCGGCCCTGCATCTGGCCGCCGATGCAGCGCAACGCCGCCGCCGCGAGCACGCCCTCGGGCGCGCCGCCGACGCCGATATAGATGTCGATGCCGGTGGTGGCGGCGTCGGCGCAATGGATCACGCCGGCCACGTCGCCGTCGGTGATCAGCCGCACCGCTGCGCCGGTCTTGCGGATGGCGGCGATCAGGTCGGCGTGGCGCGGGCGGTCGAGCACGAGCGCGGTGATTTCCTCGGGCTTCACGCCCTTGGCCTTGGCGAGCGAGATAATATTTTTATCGGCGGGCGTATCGAGATCGACCACGCCGGCCGGGTAGCCCGGGCCGATCGCGATCTTCTCCATATAAACATCGGGCGCGTTCAGCAGCGTGCCGCCCTCGGCCATGGCCATGACGGCGATGGCGCCGGGCATGTTCTTGGCGCAGAGCGTGGTGCCTTCGAGCGGATCGACGGCGATATCGACCTTGGGGCCCTTCTTGTTTCCCACTTCCTCGCCGATGAACAGCATGGGCGCCTCGTCGCGCTCGCCCTCGCCGATGCGAACGACGCCGTCGATCGGCAGCTTGTTGAGCTCGCGGCGCATGGCATCGACCGCGGCCTGGTCGGCGGCCATCTCGTCGCCGCGACCGCGGAGGCGAGCCGCGGAAACCGCCGCCCTCTCCGTCACGCGCACGATCTCGATCGACAGCACGCGCTCGATCAGCAGGCTAGGCTGGACGGTGATCGACGTCATTTCTTCCCCCCGAATTTTCTTCAGCTTTTTTCGATGCGGATCACTTGTGGAGTTTCTGAAAGCACCTTGTCGGCTTCGATCGCTTTCAGCGCAGCGCGCACCGAGTCCTCGCTGGTGGCGTAGGTAATGAGGATAACGGCTGCTGGCTTGTCGGCGCGCTTGGGGTCGTCGCCGCCGTGCGGGCGCTTGTCGCGGCCGCGCTGCATGATGGACTCGAGCGAAATGTTCTGGTCGGCCATGCGGCGCGCGATGGTGGCGGCGGTACCGGGCCGGTCGATGGCGGAAAGGCGAATGTAATAACCGCCTTCGTGGCGCTGCATCGGCGCGCGGGTGCCGCGCGCAAGGCCGTCTGCGGGCCGGCCGAACGGATAGACCCGGCGGCCGGCGGCGATGTCGACAAGGTCTGCGACGACTGCGGAGGATGTGGCAGGCCCGCCGGCACCGGGGCCGACGAGGGTCAGATTCATCATGTCGGAATCGACCGCGACAGCGTTCAGCACGCCGTCGATCTCGGCGATCACAGAGCCCTTGGGAACCATGGTGGGATGCACGCGCTGCTCGATGCCGGTGGCGGTGCGTTGCGCGACGCCCAAGAGCTTCACGCGATAGCCGAGCTCGTCTGCGGCAGCGAGGTCGGCGAGCGTGATGGTCTGGATACCCTCGACATAGACGGCGTCCGCGTCGATTTCCGTTCCAAACGCGAGACTGGTGAGTATCGCGATCTTGTGGGCGGTGTCGAAGCCGCCGATGTCGAAGGTCGGATCGGCCTCGGCATAGCCGAGCCGCTGCGCTTCCTTGAGGCAATCCGCGAACGAGCGCGCCTCCTTCTGCATCTGGGTCAGAATATAATTGCAGGTGCCATTCAGGATTCCATAGACGCGCTCGATGCGCGAGCCGCCGAGGCCTTCGCGTAACGTCTTCACGATCGGTATGCCGCCGGCGACGGCGGCCTCGAAACAGAACGAAGCGCCGCTTTTCTCCGCGAGCTTGGCCAGCGCGACGCCATGCTTGGCAATTAGCGCCTTGTTGGCGGTGACGACCGGGCGGCCGATGCCGAGCGCGGCCTCGACAGCACCTTTCGCCGGATTGGCCTCCCCGCCCATCAGCTCGACGAACACGTCGATGCCGGGGTCGCGAGCGAGCGCGGTGGGATCCTCGACCTTGCGCAGCTTCGAAAGATCGATCGAATTGTCCTTGGGCGGGTCTTTCGAGGAAAAGGCCACCAGATCGATCGGATGCCCGGCGCGGGTTGCGAGCTCCGCGCGCGAACGCGCCAGCATCCCCACGACGGCCGAACCGACCGTGCCGAGCCCGGCGAGACCCACTTTCAGCGGCTCAACCATGGGAGATCCGATGTCAGCCGCGCGCTTTGAGCGGGATGATGTTGTGGAGCGTCTTGTCGGCCGTGTCGAAGAAGCGGCGCATATTGCGCGCGGCCTGGCGAATGCGCTGCTCGTTTTCCACCAGCGCGATGCGGACGAAGCCCTCGCCGTGCTCGCCGAAGCCGATGCCGGGCGAAACGGCGACCGAGGCCTTCTCGACCAAGAGCTTGGAAAACTCGACCGAACCGAGCGCGGCGAAGCGCTCCGGCAGCGGCGCCCAGGCGAACATGGAGGCCTTCGGCGCCGGGATCGGCCAACCGGCGCGGGTGAAGCTGTCGACCAGCGCATCGCGGCGCTTCTTGTAGGTCGCGCGCATTTCCACGATGCAATCCTCAGGGCCGTTCAGCGCCGCAGCGGCGGCGACCTGGATCGGGGTGAAGGCGCCGTAATCGAGATACGACTTCACGCGCGCCAGCGCCGCGATCAGCCGCTCGTTGCCGACGGCAAATCCCATGCGCCAGCCGGGCATGGAGAAGGTCTTCGACATCGAGGTGAACTCGACGGCGATCTCCATCGCGCCCGGCACTTGCAGGATAGAGGGCGGCGGATTGTTCTCGAAATAGACCTCGGCATAGGCGAGATCGGAGAGCACCAGCAGATCGTGCTTGCGCGCGAACGCGACGATGTCCTTGTAGAAGTCGAGCTCGGCGGTGCAGGCAGTCGGGTTCGACGGATAGCAGAGCACCAGCGCGATCGGCTTCGGCGTCGAGTGGATCACCGCGCGCTCGAGCGCATAAAAGAAATCCGGACCTGCCTCGCAGGGTACCGAGCGGATGGTGCCGCCGGCCATGAGGAATCCGAAAGCGTGGATCGGGTAGCTCGGGTTCGGCACCAGCACGAGGTCGCCGGGCGCCGTGATTGCCTGCGCCATGTTGGCGAAGCCTTCCTTGGAGCCGAGCGTGGCGATCACCTGCCGCTCTGGATCGAGTTTCACGCCGAAGCGGCGGCCGTAATAGGCGGCCTGCGCCTTGCGCAAGCCGGGAATGCCGCGTGAGGACGAATAGCGGTCGGTGCGCGGCTTGCCGATTGTTTCCTTGAGCTTGTCGATGATATGCGGCGGCGTCGGCAGGTCCGGATTGCCCATGCCGAGATCGATGATGTCCGCGCCCTGGTTGCGTGCGCCGGCCTTCGCCTTATTGACGATTTCGAAAATATAGGGCGGCAGGCGCTGGATGCGATGGAACTCGTGCATGGTCCTATTCCCGGAATCGGGGGTCTCATACCACCGAAACGTTAAGCGTTGCAGGGGTTCGGCCCGAGGCCTAGTTGCCCTTCTCGATGCCGCGCCGCACTGCCTTTTCGCGGCCCTGGAGCTTGTCCAGTTGCACTTCGAGCTCCTTCTGCTCGTCGGGTGTGAGCACCGGCTTGGCGATTTCCCGGTCACGCGGCGGCGGCACCAGGAGCGGCAAATCGGGCGTCGGTCCCGGACTCGGCGGCGTCGACGACGGCAGAAAGGGGATGCTGCCCTCCCCGGCACAGCCGGCCAGCAGCATGAGCGTCAGCGCCGCCGCGGTGCAGCGCAGCGGGATCAACGTTAATCGCGCTTTAGGCCGTTTACGCAACGAAAGCCCCTTCGTCATAACGGCGACATACCACAAGAGAATCTGTCCGTAAGTCGTGTCGTCGCCTATTATGGCGGAAGCGCGGTGCAAGGCCAGGGAGGCGCCGCGCGTGTGCCGAGAAGGGTCGGGAAAACCGATGCACGGCAAGCCCGAAGACACATCCGGCAAGGCCGCGGTCGATCCGGAGGCCTTCGCGCGGAATCTTGCGCGCCTCATGGACGAGGGCGGCCGCGCTATGGCCGCCTACATGAAGCCGCGCGAGGAAGGCGCCGTCCAGAACGAGGTGGCCGACGAACTCGCCGACGTCACCAAGACGCTCGGCAAGGTCGCCGAATACTGGCTGTCGGACCCGCAGCGCACGATCGAGGCGCAATCGAGTCTGGTCAAAGGCTATCTCGACCTGTGGACTGCCTCGATGAAGCGCATGTCTGGTGAGACCGTGGCACCGGTGGCCACGGCCGCCGCCGCGGACCGCCGCTTCGCCGATCCGGAATGGTCGGAGAATCCGTTCTTCGACGGGGTGAAGCAGGCCTATCTCCTCACCAGCGCCTGGGCCACGAAGCTGGTGCGCGACGCCGAGGGGCTCGATCCACATACGCGCCACAAGGCGGATTTCTACGTGAAGCAGATCACCGCCGCGATCTCGCCCTCCAACTTCGTGTTCACCAATCCGCAGGTGCTGCGCGAGACGCTGGCGTCGAACGGGGAAAACCTCGTGCGCGGCATGAAAATGCTGACCGAGGACATCGAGGCCGGCCACGGCGAGCTGAAATTGCGCCAATCGGACTCCACCAAGTTCGAGATCGGCCGCAACCTCGCGCTCACGCCCGGCAAGGTCGTGTTCGAGAACGAGCTGATGCAGCTCGTCCAATATTCGCCGGCGACCGAAAACGCCCTCAAGATTCCGGTGCTAATGGTGCCGCCCTGGATCAACAAGTTCTATGTGCTCGATCTGACGCCCGATAAGTCCTTCATCAAATGGATGGTGGACCAGGGGCTGACGCTGTTCGTGATCTCCTGGGTCAATCCCGACGCGCATCTCGCGGGCAAGAGCTTCGAGGACTATATGCGCGAGGGCGTGTTCGCCGCGCTCGACGCCATTGAAGCTGCGACCGGCGAGCGGCGCGTGCACGCCATGGGCTATTGCGTCGGTGGCACGCTGCTCGCCACCTCTCTCGGTTACATGGCGGCAAAGAACGACGCGCGGATCGCCAGCGCCACCTTCCTCGCCGCGCAGGTCGATTTCACCAATTCGGGCGACCTCAAGGTGTTCGTGGACGAAGAACAGCTTCAGGTGCTCGAGCGCAAGATGCAGGAGCTCGGCTTCATGGAGGGCGGCAAGATGGCGGCCGCCTTCAACATGCTGCGCGCCAACGACTTGATCTGGCCCTACATCGTGAACAATTATCTGCGCGGCAAGGCGCCCTTCCCGTTCGATCTGTTGTACTGGAATTCGGATTCGACCCGGCTGCCGGCGGCCAACCATTCGTTCTATCTGCGCAACTGCTATCTCGAGAACAAGCTCTCCAAGGGACTGATGTCGATCGGTAACGTGAAGATCGATCTTAACAAGGTAAAACTCCCGATCTATCAGCTTGCTACGCGCGAGGACCACATCGCGCCGGCGCAATCGGTGTTCTTCGGCGCGCACTTCTTCGGCGGGCCGGTGAAGTTCGTGCTGGCGGGCTCGGGTCATATCGCCGGCGTGGTGAATCATCCGGGCAAGCACAAGTATCAGTACTGGACCGGCGGCGCGCCCAAGGGCGAGCTCGACGCCTGGATCAAGAAAGCCGAGGAGCACGCGGGCTCGTGGTGGACCGATTGGCTCGCCTGGATCGAACAGTTCGACGCCGCGCGCGTGCCGGCGCGCGTGCCCGGTGCAGGCAAGCTCAAGCCGATCGAGGACGCGCCGGGAAGATATGTCAGAGTGAGGGCTTGATGAACGTCCGCGAACAGCCGGCAGCGTCGATCGAGGAATTGCGGGCGCGGGCCGGGCAAGAGATCGGCGTCTCGCCCTGGCACGCGGTCACCCAGGATATGATCGATCGCTTCGCCGAGGTCACCGACGACCATCAATTCATTCATACCGACCCGGTGCGCGCCAAGGCCGAGACGACGTTCGGCGGCACCATCGCGCACGGGTTTCTTACGCTTTCGCTCTTGAGCCTGCTTGCACGCGAAGCGATCCCGCGGCTCAAGGATCGCGCCCATGGCATCAATTACGGCTTCGACCGCATCCGCTTCATGACGCCGGTCAAGAGCGGCGCGCGCGTGCGTGGCCGCTTCACGCTCACGGAAGTCGTGGACCGGACTGAGAAGCTCATCATGTTCCGCTATGCCGTCAGCATCGAGATCGAGGGCGGCGTGAAGCCGGCGCTGACGGCGGACTGGTTGACGCTCGCCGTGGTCGAATGACGGCTGCGACGGACGCCGATCTCCTCGCGCTCGAGGATCGAGTTGAGCATCGCTACGCGAACAATGATGGTGTGCGCATCCACTACGCACTCATCGGCACGGGACCGCTCGTCGTGTTCCTGCACGGATTCCCCGATTACTGGCTAAACTGGCGGCACCAGATCACGGCGCTCGCGCCGCGTTTCCGCTGTGCCGCGCTCGACATGCGCGGCTATAACTTGAGCGACAAGCCCAAGGGCGTCGAGAACTACAAAACACGGAAATTGATCGAAGACGTCGCCGCGGTGATCGCCGATCAGGGTGAGCAGCGTGCAATCGTCGTCGGCCACGACTGGGGTGGCGCGACCGCCTGGGCGATCGCCATGTATCGCCCCGATCTCGTAGAGCGTTTGATCGTGCTCAACGCGCCCCATCCCTGGGCGCAAATGCGCCTGCTCGCGGAAAATTCCGAGCAACGCGCCAACGCGCAATACGCGCGCAATTTCCAGGACCCGGAATATTACAAGCAGATTTCGCTGGAGCGGCTCGGTAGCTGGGTCACAAACCCGGCGGCGCGCGCCAAGCATCTCGAAGCGATGCAACGCTCCGACCCGCAGGCGATGCTGCACTATTACCAGGCCAGCTATCCGCGCGAGCCCTATCGCGTGCGCGAGGACGCGCCGCCGCCGGTGCGGGCCTCGACGCTCCTGATCCACGGCCTCAAGGACAAGGCGGTTATGGCGGAAGGACTGAGCGGATTGTGGAACTGGGTCGAAGCCGACCTCACCATCACCGCAATTCCCGGCGTCGGCCATTTCGTGCAGCAGGATGCGGCCGAGCTGGTGAGCCGGACGATGCTGGCCTGGCTCGCGCGCTAGATTTGGGGAATTCGCGTGCCGCGTAAGCCAATCAGCGGGTTTGTCGTTTGCTACAACGGCGAGGCGACGGTCGAGACGTGCCTGCGTTCGATCCGCTTCGTCGATGAGCTGATCGTTATTGACAAGTCGTCGACCGATGCGACTGCCACGATCGCGGCACGCTACGCCGATAAGCTCATCAAGGTGCCGTGGAGCCCGACCGCCGACGAGACCCGCATCGCGGCCTTAGATGCGTGTAGCCACGATTTCATCGTGTTCCTTGACGACGACGAATGTCTCAGCGGGGCGGCGATCCGCACCGTGCGCGACGAGCTGCCGAATATGGCGGCCGACGTCTTCTACCTACCGTTCCACAACTACGTGCTCGGGCGCTTCGATCCACGCGCTTTCTATTGGCCGTCCAAGGAGCCCCGCGTTTTCCGTCGCGGCGCATTGGATTTCATGCCGGTCATTCACGGCGGGCAACGGATACTTTCCGAGCGCATACACAACCTGCCGCTCGACTCACCGGCCTTCATTCATCATTTCAGTCACGAGACCGTCGATGTCTGGTTCGAGAAGACCAACCGGTACACCTCGGAGCCGGCTCGGGACTCCTTCTTCCCGAGGCATGTGCCGCTCGATCTCATGGCGCACGAGCGGCTTGCGCACTGGCTCGATGGTGGAAAACGCCGCAACCCGCGGTCGCTGATCGGCCGGGTCGTCCGGCTGCTGAAAAAACTACCCCGGCGCAAACCTAGCATGGACGAAGAATATCGCGTTGCGGTCGCGACCTTACGGGCCTGTTACGACATCATCGACCGGCTCAAGACCTGGGAGAGCGAGAGCGGCATCGATGGTGCGCGCGAGTTCGCGACAGCGTGCCGGCAGCTCGAGGCCGAGTACGATGAGCTGGAACGCACGACTGGGATCCGCACACGCGCCTGAATCAGCGCGCTGGCCCGCCCTTGTACGAAATCCGCCACACCGTCCCGTTGGCGTCCTCAGTAATCAGCAGTGAGCCATCGCGCGCGGCGGTGATGCCGACGAGCCGTGCCCAGATCGTATTGTCGTTCAGCACGAAGCCGGTGGCGAAATCCTCGTACTCGCCGGTGGCGATGCCGTTCTTCATCGGCACGCGCACGATTTTGTAGCCGGTGCGCTGGTTTCTGTTCCACGAGCCCTGCAGCGCCACGAACGCGTCGCCGCGGTATTGCGCCGGGAATTGCGCGCCATCGTAGAACACCATCTGCAGCGGTGCGGAGTGCGAAGCGATCAGCAAGTCCGGCAACGTGACCTTGTCGGCGAGCTCGGGCCGCGCGTTGATGTGGCGCGGGTCCTCGAATGAGCCGAGATAGAACCAGGGCCAGCCATAGAAGGCGCCCTCGCGCACGCGCGTGAGATAATCGGGCACCAGATCGTCGCCGAGCCCGTCGCGCTCGTTGACCGAGCACCACAGGTCGCCGGTCGCCGGATGCACGTCCATGCCGACACAGTTGCGCAGCCCGGTGGCGAAGACTTTCTTGTTCTTGCCGTCGGGGTCGAACGCGAGCACCGCCGCGCGGTCCTTCTCGTTGCCCCACAGAACGCCGATGACGTTGTCGAGCACGGCACCGACCGAAAAGCCGAGACCCTCGGCCACGTTCGAGGCCGAGCCGACCGAGACGAACATCTGCCTGCCGTCGCGCGAGAACACCACGTCGCGGGTCCAGTGGCCGCCGCTCGGCAGCGAGGACACGATCGTCTCCGGCTTGCCGCGCGCTTTGAGGTCACCACTGCGATACGGAAAGCGCACGACGGAGTCAGTGTTGGCGACGTAAACCCATTGCGGATTCGGTCCGGCCGGATAAAAATTGATGCCGAAAGGACGATTGAGACTGGAAGCGAAAATCTCGACCGCGTCGGTCTTTGTGCCATCGGCTGACGGCCGCAACACGCGCACGCGACCGGCGCCACTTTCAGCCACGAAAATATCGCCGTTCGGCGCCGCGCGCAGCAACCGCGGGCGCTCCAGGTTGCTGGCGAACAGCTTGATCTCGAATCCTGGAGGCACGAGCGGCGCCTGGCCGCGCCAGTTGGCATCGACGCTCGGCGGATTGCGCGCCGAAGTGGTCGCATAGGGCGGCGGCAGATCGTTGAGCGTCACGCGCCGGCGCAGACCCGGCTTGTCGTCGCGCCAGTCGCCGAGCGCGGCCTTTCCCGTGAGCACGGGCCGCTCCTGCGAGATCGCATGCCAGGCAAGACCGGAGGCGGTGAAAACAGTTACGAGACCAATCGCAACGATGCGGCGGATGGACGGCATCGGCCTTCTCCTCGCCTACGGAAACAGCGCGAGCTGGGTCAGCCCTTCGGTTTCGGGATAGCCGAGCATCAAGTTCATGTTCTGGATCGCCTGGCCCGAGGCGCCCTTGACGAGATTGTCGGCCGTGGAAATCACGATGACTTTCCCCGGCATGCGGTCGGCGACAACGCCGATCTGCAAATTGTTCGAGCCGCGCACGTGACGCGACTGCGGCACCTCGCCGAGCGGCAGCACCTGCACGAACGGCTCGCTCTTGTAAAAGTCGGAAAGCACGCGGTGTAGCTCCACCGCCCCTGCCTTGCCGGTCGTATGCACATAGTGCGTCGCGTAGATGCCGCGGTTCATCGGCGCCAGATGCGCGGTGAAGGTCGCGACCACCGGCCGTTTGGCCGCCAGCGAAAATTCCTGATCGAACTCGCTCATGTGGCGGTGATGACCGACGCCGTAAGCGTGTATGCCCTCGGAGACTTCGCTGAACAGCATGGTCTCTTTCGGATGGCGCCCGGCGCCGGTCATGCCGCTCTTGGAATCGATCACGATCTGGTCCGGGTCGATGGCGCCGGCTTCGATCAGCGGTACGATTGCGAGGATCGAAGTCGTCGTGAAGCAGCCGGGACTGGCGACGAGGCGCGCCTTCTTGATCTTGTCGCGATAGATTTCGCACAGGCCATAGACCGCCTCCTTCTGCAGCTCGACTGCCTGATGCGCGTGGCCGTACCAGTTCTCGTAGGCCACCGGATCGGTGATGCGAAAATCGGCGGAGAGATCGACGATCTTGAGCTTCTCGGCTTTTTTCGTGAGGCCCTTGATCACGACTTGGGTAGTGCCGTGGGGCAGCGCGCAGAACACGAGGTCGAGCGCGCCGGCATCGACCGCGTCGATCTTGACCAGTTCGGGCAAGGCGATCCCGGCGAAGCTCGGAAACACCTTGGCCATGGCTTCACCGGCGTGGCGATCGGCGGTGAGCGCCTTGATCTCGACCTTGGGATGCCGAAGCAGCAGGCGCACGAGTTCGCCGCCGGTGTAACCGGACGCGCCGAAAATCCCGATTTTCGCCTTGGCCTCGCTCATGGCCGACTCCTGCAAGGGGGCGGAGGGATAGCCTAATCGGGCGGTGTAAGAAAGGCGTCTCGATTGCCCGATTTCGTTACGCGTCCAGCTCCGGGTAGCGCCGGAAGACGCCGTGTTCGCTGAACGGGAGGCGGCGGGGCGACGCCAGATACGCGGCGATGCGCGGACGCACGGCGACACGGTCATGCACAGAAACGATGTGCGGATGGTTTTGTTCCAGCCGGGCCATCGCCTTGGGGAAGGCATGGCGCAGGCCCGCTACGACCTGAAACAGCGAGAGATCGGCATAGGATAGCGAATTGCCCGAGAGGTGCTTCCCGCCGTTCATCGCCAGCACGCGTTCGAAATAACCGAGATATTTCGGCGCGCGCGTTTTGAGGAATTCCGCGGTGTAACGCTTGGCCTCTTCCTTCTGTTCCTCGTAATAGAGCGCGCTCGCGATCGGATGGTGGGTGTCGTGAATTTCCTTCAGAAAATCGGTGAAGGTGAGCTGCAACTGGTGGGTCCATAGCCGGCCGGATTCGTCGGCGGGCGCGAGATTGTGGCGCGGGCCGAGGAACTGCAGGATGTTGGCGGTCTGGCCGATCAGCAGGTCGCCGGCTTTCAGGAACGGCGGCGCGAAGGAAGGGGTCTTGACCGTCTCGCTGTTCAGAAGCCGCAGCATGGCGGGCACGCCGCCGCCCTCGCTTTCGGGCTGGCGCGCGACATCCACATAGTCCGCCGCGCCCTCTTCCAAAGCCAGCCGCACGAATTCCCCGCGGCCGGGGCTCATGGGCCAGTAATAAAATTCATAGCGCATGCTTGATCTCCCTCCCCTCTATTGACGTACAAGGCATCAATGGCCGCTCCCCCGCAACCCATCCTGCAGCCCGTAGGCGCCCTCGGGCGCATGCTGCGCGGGCTGCGCGCCAGCCTCATGCGCCTGCTTGGTCGCCGCGAGTTTACGGTCGAGGCGCAGGGGCTCAAATTCGCCGTCGGCCATGACGACCTGATCGAGCAACGCATCGCGCGCGAGGGCGCCTGGGAGGCCGAGCAGTTCGAGTTCATCGCCGCGAAGCTCAAGGGGCAAACCTTCGACGTTTTTCTCGACATCGGCGCCAATTGCGGCTTCTACAGCCTGATCGCAGCACACAAAAAGCTCGCGAGCGAGATGATCGCGTTCGAGCCCGATCCCGGCAATCGCGCCAAGCTTGTTCGCAATATCGAAGCCAACGGGCTCGGCGAAGACATTCTGGTGCTCGATTACGCACTCGGCGACAAGCCGGGCCAGGCGGCGCTCACCGAGGGCAGCAAGCACAATCGCGGCGAGTCGTATCTGGCTCAAGACTCCATGCCGGCGGGCGAGAAGACGCACAAAGTGCGCGTCGTGCGCTTCGACGACGAGTTCAAGATCAAGGGCAAGCGCGTGTTCGTGAAGATGGACGTCGAGGGCTACGAGTTCCTCGTCATCGACGGCATGGAACGGACACTCAAGGAGAATTTCGGCTTCCTGCAGATCGAGATTTTCGCAAGCGACCCGGCCGGACTGCGCCGGCGCGTGAACGAGCTCGGCTATCGCTATCTCGGCACCGTCGAGTTCGACCACTTTTTCACCAATATTCCGGGGATCGAGTAAGCGCTGCTCGTGTACTCATCCTCCCTCATGCCCGGGCTTGACCCGGGCATCCAGTGAAGATCGTGCTTCCCGAGATTGCCTGCTGGATTGCCGGGTCAAGCCCGGCAATGAGGGAAGAAAAAATGGCAATATCCATTAGATTGATTCGGAACCCCCGATGGCCCGCCGCTACGCGCTGAAGAAGAAGTCCTCGCCCAAGAAGACCAAGGCCCCTGCCCGCGCCGAGAAGAAAAAGGCGAGCGGCAAGCAGCCCGATCTTCTGGAAGTTGCGCGCGCGTCGCGTGGCAAGACGCGCGAAACGCAATCCTCGAAGGAATACGGCGCGCAGCACATCGAGGTGCTGGAGGGCCTGGAGCCGGTGCGCCGCCGGCCGGGCATGTATATCGGCGGCACCGACGAGAAGGCGATGCATCACCTGTTCGCCGAGGTGATCGACAACGCCATGGACGAAGCGGTTGCCGGCCACGCGACCTTCATCGAGGTCGAGATGGAGGCCAACGGCTTCGTCACCGTGACCGACAACGGCCGCGGCATTCCGGTTGAGGCGCATCCGAAATTCAAAAAGAAGTCCGCGCTCGAAGTCATCATGACCACGCTGCACGCGGGCGGCAAATTCAACCACGAAGTCTACGAGACCTCGGGCGGCCTGCACGGCGTCGGCGTTTCGGTCGCCAACGCGCTTTCCGAGACGCTCGAAGTGGAAGTCGCGCGCAACAGCGAGCTGTGGCGCCAGGTCTACAAGCGCGGCGCGCCCACCGGCCCCGTGAAGCTCGTGCAGAAGAACGTGAAGCGGCGCGGCACGCGCGTGCGCTTCAAGCCGGATCCGGAAATCTTCGGCAAGGAAGCGGCGTTCCAGCCGGGGCGCGTGTTTCGGATGTCGCGCGCCAAGGCCTATCTGTTCGGCGGCGTCGAAATCCGCTGGCGTTGCGCGGGCGAGCTGATCGAGGCCGGCTCCAACGTGCCGGCGGAGGCGGTGCTGCGCTTCCCCGGCGGCTT
>DATBTC010000088.1:0-2377 GCA_036559465.1 Xanthobacteraceae bacterium | reverse complement strand
GCGGGCTTCGTTTCATTCGCGCTTGCCACGCCCGCCGCCGCGCAAGGCTTGAACCTTGCCGAACTCAGCACTCCGGGCCCGCTCGGCGACAGAATCCTGGGCTCCGACAAGGCGCCGGTGACCATCATCGAGTACGCCTCGGTCACGTGCCCGCACTGCGCCACCTTTCACGCCGAGGTCTATCCCAAGCTGAAAGAGAAATTCATCGATACCGGCAAGGTGCGCTTCATCTTCCGCGAGTTTCCGACCGCGCCCGCCAATGCCTCGATCGCCGGCTTCATGTTGGCGCGCTGCTCCGGCGACAAGTATTTCCCCCTGATCGACGCCATGATGGAGCAGCAGCGGACCTGGATCGAAAAGCCCTATGACGGCCTGCTGCGCATCGCCCGTCAGGCGGGCATGAGTCAGGAAGCATTCGAAACCTGCCTGAAGGACCGCAAGCTCGCTGAAGAGATCGGCAATTCGGCCAGCCGGGCGGTCCAGAAGTTCGGGGTCGAGTCGACGCCCACTTTCTTCGTGAACGGCACCAAGATCGTCGGCGCTCAGCCACTCGCCACATTCGAGAAGGCGATCGAGGCCCTACTCAAGACCAACTGATCCGCCGAAAAGCTACGCTGGACAAGGGCTTGAGTGGGCTTGCCGCGGCCGCTCGCGCCACGCAAATTGGCATGAAATTGATTCGCGCCGGGGCCGCGCCAAGGCAAACATGCAGTTCACGCGTCTTCGTCTGATTGGGTTCAAATCGTTCGTCGAGCCGTCCGATTTCCAGATCGAGACGGGCATGACGGGCGTGGTTGGCCCCAATGGCTGCGGCAAATCCAATCTCGTCGAGGCGCTGCGCTTCGTGATGGGCGAAAGTTCGCACAAGGCCATGCGCGCCAAGGAACTCGACGAGGTGATTTTCGCCGGCACCACCAACCGGCCGATGCGCAATACCGCCGAGGTGGTTCTGTTCGTCGACAATTCCGACCGCGGCGCGCCGGCGGCGTTCAACGATTCCGACGTGCTCGAAGTGTCGCGCCGGATCGAGCGCGAGGTCGGTTCCGCCTACCGTATCAATGGCCGCGAAGTGCGCGCGCGCGACGTGCAGTTGCTGTTCGCCGATGCCTCGTCCGGCGCCCGTTCGCCGGCGCTCGTGCGCCAGGGCCAGATCGGCGAGATCGTCAACGCCAAGCCCGAGTCCCGCCGCCGCATCCTCGAGGAAGCCGCGGGCATCGCCGGGCTGCACGCCCGCCGCCACGAGGCCGAGACACGCCTCAAGGGCGCCGACATGAATCTTACGCGCTTGCAGGACGTGATCGGCCAGATTGCCGGCCAGATCGACGGTCTCAAGCGCCAAGCTCGCCAGGCCGTTCGCTACAAAAAAGTTTCGGGCGAAATCCGCCGCTACCAGAGCATGCTGATCGCGCTGCGATGGCGCGATGCCGAGGCTGCGGTCGCCGAGGCTGAGCACACGGTCGAAACCGCCCAGCGGATGGTCGCCGAGCATACGCGCGTGCAGTCGGAAGCGACACGGAAGCAGCTCGCTTCCGCCGAAGCGCTTGGGCCGTTGCGTGAGGCCGAGGCGGTCTGCGGCGCCGTGCTGCAGCGGCTCAACCACGCCCGCACCGAGCTCGATCGCGAGGAAGCGCGCGCCAAGGCACGCACCGAAGACCTGGACCGCCGGCTGGTGCAGCTCGCCCAGGATCTCGAACGCGAAGGTGCGCTCGCCAAGGATGCAGCTGAATCCACCGGCCGGCTGGAGGGCGAGGAACGGGCGCTCGCCGAAACGCCGGAGACCAGCGCGGCTGCCGCCGACACGGCACGTGATCGCCTGACGGACGCCGAGATCACGCTCGCCGCGAGCGAAAAGTCGCACGATGAAGCGACCACTGCGCTCGCTGACCTTGTCGCGCGGCGCGAGCAGCTCGATCGCGCCATCGCCGAATGGGACGAGCGGCTCAAGCGCGTCAGTGAGCAGATCGCCGCACTTGAGCGCGAAGAGATCGCGCTCGATGCGGCTGAATCAGGCGCGCTCGAAAGTCTTCGTGCGGCCGTGAATCTAGGCCAGGAAAAGCTCGCCGCCGCCGACGCCGCCATGCTGCGCGCCGAAGCGGGGCGCTCGGCCGCAGTCCAGGAACTCGACGTGATCCGCAAACCGCTCACCGATTCTGAGCGCCGGCTGCAGCGTCTCGAAACCGAAGCGCGTACGCTCGCAAAACTCCTCGATGTGGCCACCAAGTCGCTATGGCCGCCTGTGCTCGACACCATCGTGGTCGAGCCGGGCTTCGAGGCGGCCCTGGGTGCCGCGCTCGGCGACGATCTCGACGCGCCCGCGGATTCCGCCTCACCCATGCATTGGGCCGGCGCCGAGCCCAAGGCCGGCGATCCGCCGCTT
>DATBTC010000087.1:0-4400 GCA_036559465.1 Xanthobacteraceae bacterium | reverse complement strand
CTGAAATCCGGGGTTCCGGCGATCCTGGCCCGGCAAGAGCCGGAAGCCCTTGCGGCGATCGAGCGCGAAGCCGGGCGGATCGGCGCCAAGCTGTTCGTGTCGGGCCAGCATTGGCAGGCCTATGAGGAGCGCGGCCGCCTGGTCTATTCGGATGAATCGGGCCTGCTCGATCTGCCGCGCCCGCGGCTCCTGGGCACTCATCAGATCGAGAATGCGGGCGCTGCAATTGCTGCACTTCGTGCAGCAAATGTTTTTGCAGTACCTGCAGCCGCCGTTGAGGCCGGCATGATCCGCGTCGATTGGCCGGCGCGCATGCAGCGCCTGGGCCACGGCCGGCTTGCCTCGCGGCTGCCCGAAGGCTCGGAGTTGTGGCTCGACGGCGGCCACAATGTCGCCGGCGGCGTTGCGGTCGCCGCCGTGCTTGCGGAGCTCGAGGAAAAAGTCCCGCGCCCGCTCGTGCTGGTCGCGGGCCTGCTTTCGACCAAGGACGCCGATGGCTTCCTCGCCTGCTTCTCCGATCTCGCCCGCCACGTGTTCGCAGTGCCGGTCCCGGCCGAAACCGCCCGCACGCCGGAGCAGGTCGCGGCCTCCGCCGCCCGCGCAGGTCTGATAGCGGAAACCGCGCCGAGCGTGGAAGCCGCGCTCGACCGCGTTCAGGCGCTGGCGCTCGAAATGCCTCCGCGGGTGCTGATCACCGGCTCGCTTTATCTCGCGGGTCAGGTGCTGGCACTCAACGGCACGCCGCCGGTCTAGAAACGACGAAGGCCGGGCAAAAGACGCGAAGCGCCGTCTTCGCGCCTAACGTCCCGGCCATGACCAAAATTATTTCTTGAAGAGTGGCGCGTTCAGATCGTGATTTAGATCGCGCCCTGTATCCACTGCACGATCTTAGGCTTGGGCACCGCGCCGATCTGGCGCGAGGCCATCTGGCCGTTCTTGAAGATCATCAGCGTCGGGATCGACATGATCCCGTACTTGGACGCTGTCTGCGGGTTCTCATCGACATTGAGCTTTACGATCTTGAGCTTGCCCTGCAGTTCGGTCGCGACCTCTTCCAGCATGGGCGCAATCACGCGGCAGGGCCCGCACCATTCGGCCCAGAAATCCACGAGCACTGGATCGGCGGACTTGAGTACGTCCGCGTCAAAAGACGAATCGGAAACCTTGGCGACGGCCATGGCATACCTCGGTAATGGCGTGGGAATCGGGGCCCTTGGGCGGCGAGATAGGTAGGAGCGCGGACCCCCAGCGTCAAGGTGCACCTAAGTCGCGAATCGCCCACTGAAGAGCGGCATCCAGCGCCGCCACGGGGATTTCCTCGATTGCGGGCTTAACCGTCCACACAAGATGTGCGCGCACGGCCTTGCCGGGGTAGAGCGACCTCAGCGCTTCGCGATAGAGCGCGAGCTGGCCCACATAGGCGCTGAACCGCTCCTCATCCGGCGCAGCCATCTTCCGGGCGGTCTTGAAATCGGCGATGTGCACGGCATTTGTCGTCTCGGCCAGACGATCAATACGGCCGGCGATTTCGATCGGGCCGCGCTCTAAGTCCAGGCGCGCGAAAATCGGGACTTCGCCCCGGCTGTTTTCGCGAAACAGCATTGCGCAATCCGCATAGCTAAGCACTGCGATTGCTTCGGCCACCAGCGCGTCGCGCTCACCCTCCGTCACATCGGCGGCGTCGGCGAGAAAGTGCATCGCGCGCGCCAAGCGCTCGGACGGCGGAATTGGAGCCAGCGCATGCAACAGCGCGTGCACGAGCTTGCCCCGGCGCAACGGGTCGAGGCCGGCCGCCGGCGCTGAACGCGTCCGCTCGAAGACCACATCGGCCATCGCCCACGACGGGGCTATGACCCGCGTGAGGGGCCTTGGCGGCGACGCCGGAAGCTTGAGCCATGCAGGCTGTTTGATCCGCGCGATAGCCGGCGTGGACTGCTTCTCGGTACTGTGGGCTGGTGCGGGCTTCAGGCGCCAAACCTTGCCTTCGAAACCGGGCGCGTCCTGCTCCTCCATGCCCTCCTTGAGTGCGTCATGGACGAGCTGGTACCAGCAGCCCTCGGGCAGCTTCGATCGTTCCGACTCGTACCCGCACACGATGAGCGCATCGGCCGCGCGAGTGACGGCGACATAGAGCAGCCGCCGGTATTCCTCTTCACGCTTGCCATGCGAGATCCGACGCGCCTCGCTGAGATTTTTCGAGTCGAACATTTTTCCGATCGCCCAGACCGGCGCCGCGGGTGTGGCCGGTGGCGCGCCTGGAACCGGGAGCGTCAGCAGCCTGGGGTCGTGGCGGCCATCGGCCGGAATTCCGGTCGTGTCCGCGAGCACAACGATCGGCGCCTCGAGCCCCTTGACCCCGTGCACGGTGATCACCCGCACCGCCTGGCTCTCGATTTCGAGATCGCGCTTCACCTCTGCGCCGGCGCGGCGCAGGAAAGCGACGAAACCCACGAGCGTCGGCGCCTCGGTCTGCTCATAGGCAAGCGCGCGGGCGAGCAATTCGTCGATCGCGTCGGCGGCCTCGTCGCCGAGCCGGCCGAGAATCAATTCGCGCCCGCGGTCGCGCCCAAGCACGCGCGAGAGGAAATCAAACGGCCGGAACTTGCGCGCTTCCGTGCGCCATTGCGCGAGCTTCTCGGCCGCCGGCTTGTACCGCGCATCGGTCTTGGCCTTCTCGTCGAGCGCAACGGTAAGCGTTCCAGTACGGCTGGGCGCCAGCGCCATGAGGTCGTCGTCGGTCAAGCCGAACAGCGGACTCTTCAAGGCGCACGCGAGCGAAAGATCGTCGTGCTCCAGCAGCAGCGCATCCGCGAGCGCCAAGAGGTCCATGACCGCGATGTGCTCGACCAGATCGAGCCGGTCGGCGCCGGCGACCGGCACACCCTTGTCCTTGAGCGCGCGCAGGATCGCCTCGAACAAGACGCCGCGCCGCCGCACCAGCACGATGATGTCGCCGGCCCGCGCCGCGCGCACTTCACGCGTCTGTCGGTCGGTGACCGCGAGGCCGCCGCTGGTCCAGTGCGCGGCCGCGGCCGCAATCTGCCGCGCCAGCTTGACCGCCGGGTTGGTCTCAGCCTGCGCGTCGAGCGGGGCGTCCCAGGCCAGCCCGTCCTCGTCGTCCTTGGGATCGGGCTTCAGTGTCGGCCAAAGCTCCACCAGCGCCGGCGCTTCCGTCCGGAGCGCCTCGTGAATGGTCTTGCCCGGATCGCTGCTCGACAGGCCCCCATGTGCTTGCGGCCGCTCGAATACCTGGTCGATCGCCTTGAGAATCCCCGGCAGCGAACGAAACGACAGGTCCATCTCCACTGAGCGGAAGGGAGACTGTGCCGCGCTTGTGCGCGCCTCGAAGCGTCCGCGCATCTCGCCCATTCGCGCCGGATCGGCGCCCTGGAAGCTGAAAATCGACTGTTTCTCGTCGCCGACGGCAAAGATCGTGCGAGGCCGATCCGCGCGGGCGCCGAGTCCGGCGAAAAACTCCTCGGCGAGCTTCTCGATCACGGCCCACTGTTCGGGGCTGGTGTCCTGCGCCTCGTCGATCAGAATGTGATCGATGCCGCCGTCGAGCTTGTAGTGAACCCAGGCCGCGGCCGTGTCGGATAGGAGGTCGGCGGTCTTGCCCACCAGATCGCCGAAATCGAGGCGCCCGCGCTCGGCCTTCATCTTTTCGTAGCGGCCGATGACGGCTGCGGCGAGCGTGAGCAAGGCAGCGCTACGCTCGCGCGCGGCGGCGGCCCGGCGCTTGTCGAGCAGCGGCAGCAACCGCTCGCGTTCCTGAAAAATCCGTTCGAAAAGATCCGGCTCCTTGTCGCGCGCTGCTTGCGCGCCGAACTGACTGTCGGCGCGCATATCGCCGTCTTTATTCACGAAAATTCGTGCGTACTCCTCGATCGCAGCCGTTGCATCGTTGCAGATGGCTGCGGCAGCGAGCGTCTCGCCGCGCCGCTTCGCGTTTCCGCCGAGCGCCTGAAGTTTCGCCGCGATGCCCACCCAATCGGCTCGCGGCAGAAGGCGGCCAGCCAGAATTTCGGTCTCGATATTCGTGAGCGACTCGCCGGCTTTGAGACCGAGCGCGGCTGCGATGACCGCATCCGCGTCCGCGCCGTAGTGGTCGAAAAAGCGCTGAAGCTCGCGCCGCTCCCGCACGGCTTCGTCGAGCGCGGCGGCAAGCCCCTGATCCGAAGCGACAGCCACGGCGAGCGCGAGCGCGCGTCCAAGCTCGCCATTGCGGTCGGACGCCGCCTCCAAGAGTACCGCGAGCCGCGCGCGAGCCAGCAAATCCCGCTCGCCCACTTCTTCCAGCACCTCGAAGCCCGCCGGCACCCGCGCCTCGAACGGAAACTGGTGCAGCACGCGGTCGCAGAATGCGTGAATCGTCTGCACCTTCAGTCCGCCCGGGGTCT
>DATBTC010000086.1:0-17879 GCA_036559465.1 Xanthobacteraceae bacterium | reverse complement strand
CACGGGGCCGCGCGGCGCCAAAGCCTCCGGGTCCACGCGATCGCGCTTGCGCTTGAAGAACACCCGCTCGACGTGATGCACCTGAATGAAGGCGACGATCGTATCGATGAACGATTCCGGCATCGGCACCGGATCGACCAGGTCGGAGCCGGTCTGGGTATAGCCTTCGCCTTCGGACGGGTCGGCGGTCACCAGGACCAGATTATAGGGCGGATCGGCGTCCGTCGGCCGCAGCACGACCCACAGCTGCGGCTTGCCGCTTACAAGATTGTCGCGGTAATTGCTGGTCTCCGAGGGAAACAGCTCGACCTCCGCGGCGCCCACATAATACGTGGCGAGTTCGTCGTCGCCCGCAAGCCGGGTCCAGGGCGCCGTATCCGGCACGCCGGCGAGCGCACTCACCGGCCGCCACACGAAATCGATCCACTGGCTCTTGGCGCGCCGCCGTTCGGCGACGATGCCGACCGGAATACGAACCAGCGGAGGCACCAGGCTCACGTGACCGCCTCCAGATGGCGGATCGGCAGGCCGGTCACCAAATTCTGCGGCTTCATGCGCAGAACCTTATCTCCGGATGTGGCGAGGATGAGATAGACCGGCTCCCCCTGCACCGCCGGGTCGGCGACGGCCGGATCGCGGAATTTGAGCCGATAAAGCGCCGCCACGCGGCCGCCCGTGGCCTCGTCGAGCGCCTCCCCGTTCCACAAGAGATCGCCGATCCTAGTCCCTTCCGCGTCGAGCCCCACGTACCAGGTGAAACTGGCGTCGCGCACCTCGGAGAGCGGTTCGACCTCGACCTCGGCATGAAGAAGATGCTTGACCCAGACCTCGATCACGCGCGCCAGCGCCTGATGCCCGCGCCGGCCCGCAGTGAGATCGAGCGCCATATCGTAGCGGTCGCTGCGCTCGAAATAGCTCGCCGCGTTCTCCTCCACCATGACGTCGATCTCGGCCACGGTCTCGATCCCAAGCATGGAGACGAGCGGCGACACCGGCGCCGGGTTCGCACCGGCGATTTGCTCCTCGTCTGCCGAAATCAGCGCCCCTTCATGCACGGTCACCCGCTGGGCCCGGAAGAACAGTTCCGCGGCACGCAGCACGAATGGATCGTCGCCGCCGTCGAGAGCATTTCGCAAAATCAGGTGCGCGAGCTGGTTCAGGAACAAGGGCGGCGTGCGCCCGACGCCCTTGCGCACCAGCGCCAGATAGGCCGCTTCCAGCGTTGGGTGCTCAAACAGATGGTCGCGGAACGCGATCATCTGCTCCCAATTCTCGCGCGCATCGGCGTCCTCGATCGCCGCGATCTCGCCGCGGCTGACGGCCCGGCGCGGATCCGTCATGAGCGTCGCGTGCAGCTTGCGCTCGCCTGGACCGGCGTCGGCGGGCGGCGCGAGTTCCGGCCGCATGAAATAGACCTTGAGCAGATCGTCGCTCATCACCAGCCCGCCGCCCGCGTCGCGGTCGAGCATGAGATGTCCGGAGGTGAGCCAGAACTCCTTCATGGACGCTTGTCCCCGGCGAGCCCGGCAAGATCGACGCGCTCCTCCGTCTCCTCCTCGCCGTCCACTTCGAGGAACGCGAAAGCACGCAATGGCTTCGGCCCCGCGCGCGGGTGCAGCGTGCGGAAGGCCTCGCGCATGTTGCCGTCCTCGTGCGTGCGATGCACGGCGACAAGCGTGTCTTTCGGGTGATCGCAGAGCGAGGCCGCAAAAGTGACTTCCTCTTCGGCCGCCTTGCGCGCGGTCATAAGATCCGGCGCGCCGAAATGCTGGACCAGCTGTTGCGCGAGCGTTTCGATCAGCTCTGCGCGATCCTGCTCGCTTGCCTCGACGATCTGCACCAGCGTGGACCGGCCGAACGATTCGACTCCGAGGAATCCGCCGCGGAAGGCCGCGCGCGCCTTGCCCGAAAGCGCCGCCGGGTCCGTGTCCCAGAACACGAACGCGCCCGAGACAGCCCATTCGCCGGGTTCGGCGGCGCGTTCGAACACAAAGGTGTCCGAGGGATCGAGACGAATGGTACGCAACAGCTTCACGTCAGCAACTCTCCGCTATCGGGGTGGCGCCACTGCGCCCGTTCGATCGTGGGCAACAGCGCACGCTTCTCCACTTCGAGCTTGCCCTTGCGTCGGATCAAGAGGTCGCCGGCGCCATCGATCGTGCGCTCGAACCCCTCTTCGGCCGGCAGGCGCTCCAGATAAGACTTGGCGACTTCGATAAATCCGCCGTCCTGCCAGCGGTTCACCATCGACATGAAATGGCGCGCGAAGCTCTCGACCAGCCGGCCGGCGCCGAGATCGTCGAAACCTTCTTCCTCGAGATTCGTGACGCCCGGATTGAAGCCGTCCTCGAGCGGCGCCAGCGCATTGGTGCGGATCATGGCGCCGAACACGAGCCATTCGATCTGCTTGTCCTCGGCGGCATTCTTGGGCCAGCCGAGCTCACCGCCGCCCACCACCGCTCCTTCGACGAAGATCGTGGCCGGCCAATCGATGATGATCGCGCGCTCCGGCGGCGCGTGTACGGCAAGCGCATCGGCGAGCGCCGCCATTCCCGCATAGATCGCGCGCCGGGCCGCACGCAGCGGCTCCTCCGGCTCGATCACCAGGGCGAATTCGACCAGATCGAAGCGCCGCACCCATACCAGCGTGCCGGCGCCCTCCTTGGCCGCGATGCTTTTCGCATGCGCGAACGCATTGCCCGCCTCGCGCAGCGTTACGAGACGGAACACCGGCGGCAGGTCGAGGGCCGCCGCCGTCTTCGAAGCCAACACGCGTGTGCGCGTCTGCACCATGGCCGATCCTTCAAGCCTTTCGGGACCCTTACCTTTTAACGCTTATAATTATAGCTTGCCTACCGGGTGACCAATGCCACACGGCAATCAAGGCCGCCGCGCGTTCCGAGGGTTCATGGCCGATAGCAAGCGCACCATCTTCCTCTGTTCCTGCGAGAAGACGATGCCGCTCGACACGGACGCGCTTCAGCGCGGGCTGCGCGGGGCCAATATCGAGACCGCTAACCATCTGTGCCGGGCCGAGGTCGATCGCTTCCGCGCGGCGCTCGCCACCGGTGCACCAATGACGGTGGGCTGCACCCAGGAAGCACCGCTATTCTCCGAAATAGCCGGCGAAACGGCACGCGAGACGCCGCTCGCCTTCGCCAATGTCCGCGAAACCGCCGGCTGGTCGAAGGATGCCGCCGCAGCGGGCCCCAAGATGGCGGCACTCCTCGCTATGGCCGCGGAACCGCTGCCCGATACCCCGTTAGTTCCGCTTTCGAGCGAAGGCGTAGTTCTCGTCTATGGCCGCGACGAGCGAACGATCGAGGCGGCCAACCTCGTCAAGGACAAGCTCGACGTCACCGTGTTGCTGACCAAGCCCGGCGACATCGCGCCGCGCCGCGTCACCGAATTTCCGGTCGTTAAGGGCACGATCCGTTCGGCCAAGGGTCACCTCGGCGCATTCGAGCTGACGGTCGATGATTACGCTGCGCCTAGCCCCTCCTCGCGCGGCAAATTGGCCTGGGCAGTCGCAAAAAACGGCGCGATCTCGAATTGCGATCTCATCATCGACCTGTCCGGTGGCGCGCCGCTGTTTCCCGCTCATGATCTGCGCGACGGCTATATGCGCGCCGATCCCGGTGACCCGGCCGCGGTGCTGCGTGTGTTGCTGAAAGCCGCCGACCTCGTCGGCACTTTCGACAAGCCGCGCTACATCACCTTCACCGACCATCTCTGCGCGCACTCGCGCTCCAAGATCGTCGGCTGCCATCGTTGCCTCGACCTCTGCCCGACCGGCGCGATCACACCCGCGGGCGATCATGTGAAGATCGACGAGTATGTCTGCGCCGGCTGCGGCGCCTGCGCCTCGGTCTGCCCGACGGGCGCGGCGGCCTATGCGCTGCCGCCCGCCGACGCGGTCATGCGCAAGCTGCGCACATTGCTCGGTGTCTACCGCGAAGCCGGCGGAAACAACCCGATCCTGCTGCTGCACGATGCGCCGCACGGCGACGAGATGATCGACGCGCTCGCGCGCCACGGCGACGGGCTGCCCGCCAACGTGCTCCCGCTTGCCGTCAATGAAGTCACGCAAGTCGGTCTCGAAGTGGTTGCCGCCGCATTCGCCTATGGCGCGACGGCGCTGCGCTTTCTGCTGCGCGCCAAGCCGCGTCATGACGTTGCCGCGCTTACCAAGACGATCGCGCTAAGCGAGCCCATCCTCGCCGGACTCGGCTTCGGCCCGGGCCGCGTCGCCACCATCGAGACCGACGACCCGGATGCGCTCGGCGCGGCGCTCTACGCAATCAAACCCGCGCAAGGCGCGAAGACGCCGGCGACCTTCCAGCCAATCGGCGCCAAGCGCGACGTTCTGCGTCTTGCGCTGCGCGAATTGCATCGGGGGGCGCCCGCGCCGGTCGACGTGGTTGCGCTCCCCGCAGGCGCCCCGTTCGGTAAAGTAGAGATTAACGTCGAGGGTTGCACGCTTTGTCTCTCGTGCGTGTCCGCTTGTCCCACCGGCGCGCTGATGGACGACCCCGAGCGGCCGATGCTGCGCTTCGCCGAGGACGCCTGCGTGCAATGCGGCCTGTGCCAGGCCACCTGCCCGGAGAAAGTGATTTCGCTGGTGCCGCAGCTCGATTTCCGCGCCGCCACCGCGACCGCGCGCGTAATGAAAGAAGAAGAGCCGTTCCACTGCATCCGCTGCGACAAGCCGTTCGGCACCAAGAGCACGATTGAGCGCGTCACCGCCAAGCTCGAAGGCAAGCACTGGATCTTCAAGGGTCAGCCGCAGCGGCTCGAGGTGCTCAAGATGTGCGAGGACTGCCGGGTGATCGCCATGACCGAGGACTCGTTCGATCCCCATGGCGCGCCGGAGCGGCCGAAATTGCGCACCACCGACGATTATCTGCGCGAGCGCGAGGAGCGCGAGCGAAAAACCTAAGCGATTATTTGGGCTTAGCCGCCTTGGCGAGAAAATCCACCAGCGCCTTGCGGTCCTCCGCTGAGCCGATCTTCTGCTCCGGCATCTTGGTGCCGGGCGTGTAGGCCATCGGCCCGATCTCGAACAAACGCGATACCGTCGCCGGCGTCCACACGATGTCGAGCCGCTTCAGCGCGGGTGAAAAATTGTAGCCCGGCAGCGTCGCGATCCGGCGCCCGAAAATGCCGGCAAGCGTAGGCCCGGCCCGATTGCCTTCGTCGGGCGTCAGCGTGTGGCAGGCAACGCACGCGCGAAACACTTCCGCACCCCGGTCGCCGGCGTATTGCGCGAGTGGATCATCGACCGCACCGAGCGCCACCGTGCCGAGATGATCGCCGGTTGTCGCATTCCAACGGCGCACCATGCGGTCGGTGCCGCCGGTGACGAGCGTTCGGCTGTCGGGCAGGAACGCGACCGACCAGACCGGAAGTCCCGGCCCGACCAGCGTGCGCGCCAGCGTGCGCGTCGCACGCTCGACAATGCCAACCGAGCCGCGGATACCGGCCGCGGCCAGGAGCGCGCCGTCTATCGAGATCGCCAGTGAAATGATCGGCGTGGGCCCGATTTCGACCTCGCCGCGCACCTCGCCGCTTGAAGCGAGGAAATAGACTTTTCCATCGGCGCCCGCCGCTGCGATCTCGCCGTCCGGCGCGACCGCGACCGCGTTCAAGGGTGTTGGCAGCGTGCGGATGACGGGCGTTCCACCGCCGGCAAGCTCCCAGATACGCACGGTCGCGTCATAGCCGGCGCTGACCAGCGCGCGTCCGTCGCGCGTGAAGGCGACGCCGTTCACCGCCTGCTGATGGCCCTCCAACACGCGCGGCTCGCCGCCGGCGAGCGGCCATAGCCGGATCGTGTGATCCCACGACGCGGACGCCAGCGTCTTTCCGTCGGGCGAAACCGCGAGCGCCACGATCGGCGCCTTGTGGCCCTCCAGCACCCTTTCCGGAATCGGTGCGCCCGGCCGCCAAATCGCGATCTTGCCGTCCTCGCCGCCGGTAACGAGCCGCCCGTCGGCGAGCATCGCGACCGCGTTCACCGCACTCTCGTGAAAGCGAAGCACTTGCTCAGCGGCGTTCCGCGTGAACGACCAGCGGATCGCCGAGGTGTCGAAGCTGCCCGAAAGCACGATGGTGCCGTCGGCGGAAACCGCAAGCGCGCGCACCGGCCCGCCATGGCCGCGTAACTGCGCCTCGGCGCGCGGAACCGCGAGCGCGAAGACGAAGCTGCAGAGGAGGAACCTGAACGCAGGACGCATTGCGATGAACTTCTCCACCGATTCAGGCTTCTACAGGGCGCATGCCGAGCGCGCGGATTTTCTCGCGCGTCGCGGGGTCCTTGAGCGCGGCGAGAAACGCCTGCACCGCCGGCCGTTCGCGCCGCGCCTCTACGAGTAAAAAGTCGTAGTGCTCGGGTGCGACCATCAGGAACCCGAGCCCGTACAGGCGCGCGACCGGCTCGATGGCGACGCCCCAGTCGGCGCGGCCCTGGGCCACCGCGGCGGCAACCGCGTTATGCGATCGCGGCTGATTGGCGTAACCCGCAGGCCGCACCTCACCCAAGAGCTTGTCGATCAGAATGCGCGTACCGGCGCCGGCGTTGCGATTGACCATGAGCGCAGTTGAATCGGCGAGCGCGGTCTTGAGCGCGTCCGCGGCGTCGCGCCCCTCGAAGCGCTTGTCGCCCGGACGAAACACGATTCCCTGCATGCGCTCCCAGCCGCGCACGAGCGAAAGCCCCGGCGCGAGCAGATGCCTGTTGTAGATGCCGCTCGCGGGATCCAAGAGATGCACAGGCGCCAGATCGCATTCACCGCGCCGCGCCGCCGCGACGCCCCCGAGGCTGCCGACCGCGATCGTGCGCGCCGTCAATCCGCGTTCGGCGAGCGCACCAAGCACCGTGTCGAGCGCGATGCAGTGACTGCCGGTAATGAGCAAATCGGGCGCTCGCGCCGACTCGCCCAGGAACGTCACCCGCGCGCGCGTGCCCGAATCGAGCGCCGTGGCCAGCGCATCGATCTCGATGAAGCCGTCGGCCTGCGAGAAGCTCGTCACTGAGCCCGAGCCCTTGCCGGTCGGCAGCGCGACCGGACCTTGCTCGCCCTCGACCAGCGCCACCAGCACGAATTCCTGCCGCCCAAGCTCCGAAGGAACGCGCATGGGAACAATGGCTTCGACCGTGCGCGCCGCCTCCGGCGGCAAGCCGGCCTTGGCGCGGATGATCGGCGCCACGAACGCGTGAAACGTGAAGATCGCGGAGGTCGGAAAGCCGGGCAATACGATGATCGGCTTTTCCTCCGCGACCGCAAGACACAGCGGCTTGCCGGGCTTCAGTGCCACGCCGTGCACGATGATGCCGGGCATGCCGAGCTTCGAGACAACCTGATGTGAGAGATCGCCCGCTCCTTTCGACGTGCCGCCGGAGAGCACCACGATATCGCACTTCGAAAGCGCATCGCGCACGCCCTTTTCGAGTGTGTTCAGATCATCCGGAAATACGCCAAGACTCACCGGCTCACCGCCGGCTTCGGTGACGGCGGCTGCGAGAATTGCAGCGTTCGAGTCATAGACGCCGCCGGGCTTGAGCTTCCCGCCGGGCGCAACCAGCTCGTCGCCGGTCGAAAGCACCGCCACTTTCGGCCGCCGCACCACGTCGATCTCGGCGAGCCCGCAAGCGGCGCACATGCCGATCTCGCGCGAGCCCAGCACCGAGCCGCAGCGCAACAGCGTCTCGCCGCGCGCAATGTCGGACCCGGCAAACGAGATGTACTGGCCGGGCGCGGCCGCGCGACTCACGTCGATCGCGGGGCCGCTGGCCGTCTCGATCAGTTCCGTCTGCTCGATCATTACGATGGCATCGGCGCCGCGCGGCACCATGCCGCCGGTTGCGATCGTCGTGGCCGTGCCGGGCGCCACCGCGAGCTTCGGCGCCACGCCGCATGCGAGTACTTCTTCATTGAGCGTGAGGCGCCGTGGATTCGCATCGCTTGCGCCGACAACATCGGCCGCGCGCACCGCGAAGCCGTCGACGTTGGAGCGATCGAACGGCGGCACGTCGATAGGGGCCTTGATGTCGGCAGTGAGCACGCGCCCGAGCACGTCGGCGAGCGCGACACGCTCGGCCGCAAGCGGCGCGAGATCGAGATGCTTGTTGAATCGCGCGCGCGCCTCTTCTGGCGCGACCACTTCGAGAAACTGCTCCTGCCGCGCTGCACGCCGCACGGCATCCAACAGCGCGTCGTCGCGCGCGGGCTTGCGCTCGCGGCTCATGGCAGCGCCTGCATTTCAACCATTGCACCCACCGGAAATCCTTCGCTCTCCGCCGGAGCCAGGACCCAGCCGTCGGCGCGTGCCAGCGTCACTAATCCCAAAGTCGTCGACGCAAGCGGCGCGAGCCCATCTTCTCCACGCCGCACCGGGACCACTTCGGCGATACCGACTTGCGAGGCGATCTTGCGCGACAGGCGCGCTTCGACCGTCATCGGCCGCTCTTTCGATCCGGCGAGCCGTGCGACGAGCTTCGATCCCACGAGCAGCCACACCGCCAGCGCCGCGTCCAACCTTCCGGGGAACAGGAGCACTGGCCTTCCACCCGCTTCGCCGAGCGCGCCGGTCTCGCCCGGCGCGATGCCGAAGCCGTGTATCGCGACGCGGCCAACGCGGGCGAGCGCGGTGACGCTCGCATCGCGCTTTCCTTGCCCGGTACCGCCGACAACGAAAACCGCGTCCACGCCTTGGTCGAGCAGCGCGCGCTCGAGCGGCAGATCGGAGTCGATCGTCGCTGCACCTCCCGCAGCCTCGATCGCGCGCTTGAGCAAAGCACCTGCGATCCCATGCCCGAGTTTCGGATTCGTCACGCCAATGCGAATATTCGGCTTGCGCGCATGAATGATGGAAACGCCGAGCGCCGCGAGCGCGGCGATGTCGCTCGCCCGCAGCCGCTCGCCCGCGCGCCGCAGGACCGCGCCGCGTTCCACGTTGCCGCCGGCCGCGAGTACACCGGTGCCGGGCGCGGCTCCGGCAATCGCCTCGAAATTACTTCCTCGCGCCGTCACCGCGTCGGGCGGCAGAACCGTATCCGTATCGGGCGGCAGCCGGTCGCCGACCTCGATCCAAATCGGCGGCGACGAAAGAGGGACAGGCGAATAAGCTCCGGCGTCTTGCACAAGCTCCGCCCGCACCGCCCATCCGTCGGTGAGCGCGACCGGCTGCGCCGGCCGCGGCTCGAGCGCCGTCACATCGGTCGCGAGCACGCAGCCGAGAGCCTCGTCCAACGCGACATCGCGCGGCACGACGGGCCGCGCCAGCGTCTCGACCTGCGCGAGCACTTCCTTGAGCGGCGCCAGTCGAGCGATGCGCTGGGCGGTTTCGGCCGGCGGGTTCATGCCCCTTCTCTAGCCGAACGGAACCGCGCCCGGTAGCGAGCCCAAGCCCGCTGCAAGCGCGCAATTCCATAGCTTTCTGCTATAGAGCCGCCATGTCCGAGACCCGCCTCGATCTGCGTGGGCTGAAATGCCCGCTCCCGGCGCTGAAAACCAAGAAGGCGCTATCGCGCATGGCCGCGGGCGAGGAACTCGTTATCGAGTGCACCGATCCGCTCACCAGCATCGACATTCCGAATCTGTTGCGCGAGACCGGCGACGCGCTGGTCGAAAGCCGGAATGGACCCGAGCTGCTGGTGTTTCACATCCGGAAGAAATGAGGTTGCCGTGCTCGCGAGATTTTTGAACGCAATCCTCCTCGCCACGCTAGCCGTGTTCGTGCCGCCAGCGACCGCGCAGGAGCGCATGCCGATCTTCGACGCGCACATGCATTACAACTGGGAGCCGACGCCGTTCTATTCGATGGAGCAGGTGCTGGAGGTATTCCGCCGCAACAACATCACCGGCGTGCTTGCAACCAGCCGCCCGAACGATGGCACCCGCGCGCTGGTCGCCGCCAAGCCCGCCGGCCTCTGGGTCGTGCCTTTCATTCGGCCCTACCGCACCCGCGCCGACATCCAGACCTGGTTCAACGATCCGGCGATCTACGAGCTGATCGAATCCGAGTTCAAGCGTGGCTACTATCGCGGGATCGGCGAGTTCCATCTCTATGACTCGGCCAACGCGCGCGGCGAAATCGCCGTCAAGGCCGTCCGCTTCGCGGCCGAGCGTGGACTCTATCTGCACGCCCATTGCGACGCCGACGCGATCGAGATTCTGTTCTCGCACGACAACCGCGCCAAAATCATCTGGGCGCACACCGGCTTCTCGGTCTCGCCGGCACGCGTGCAGCAGCTACTCGAGAAATATCCGGCGCTGTGGGGCGAGCTCTCGTATCGCGGCGGCATCACCGACGGCTCCGGCAAGCTTTCGCCAGAATGGAAAATCCTGTTTGCGCGCCACGCCGACCGCTTCCTGCTCGGTTCCGATACCTGGATCAACGAACGCTGGTTTTCCTACGACACCATCTTCAGCGAGTATCGCAAGTGGCTCGCGCAATTGCCGCGCGACCAAGCCGCCAAGATAGCGCACGGCAACGCCGAGCGCCTGTTCGGGCCGCGGCCGACGAACTGAGGATTACTTCTCGTCCTCGATCGGATTGCGCAGCGTGCCGACGCCCTCGATCTCGATCTCGGCGACGTCGCCCTGCTTCATCCATACCGGCGGCTTGCGCGCGTGGCCGACGCCAGACGGCGTTCCGGTGACCAGCACGTCGCCGGGCTCGAGCGTCATGCCTTGGGTGAGATAGACCAGCGTCTCAGCCACCGGGAACATCATGTTGTCGGTATTGTCCGACTGCATGACCTGGCCATTGAGCCGGCTTTCGATCTTCAGCCCCTTGCCGCCCGCGGGCACTTCGTCGGCGCTCACCATCCATGGGCCGAAGCCGCCGGTGCGGTCGAAGTTCTTGCCCATGTCCCATTGCGTGGTCTTGCGCTGGAATTCGCGGATCGATCCTTCGTTGACGCAAGACCAGCCCGCGATGACCGAGTAGGCGTTTTCCATCGTGAGATGCTTGGCGCGCTTGCCGACGATGAGCGCGAGCTCGGCCTCGTAGTCGAAGGTCTCTGAAGCCTTAGGGCGGATCAGCGGCGCCAGATGCGGGGCCATCGAGCTGACGCTGCGCATGAAGATGGTCGGGAATTTCGGAACGTTGTCGCGGTTCGGGCCTTCCTTCACGTGATCCATGTAGTTGAGGCCGAGGCAGATGATCTTGCCCGGCCGCGCCACTGGCAGGCCGAATTTGAGATCCTTGAGCGGTTGCCGCGCGGAGGCCGGCGCGCGCTTGGCAAGATCGGCAAGCGGCTTCAGATCGCCGCCGCTTTGCGCGAGATAATCCGCGAGGTTCGTAGGCACCTTCGCGTCGGCCGTCTGCAGGTCGATCACCTGATCGCCCTCGACTACGCCCAGCCGCTGTCCTTGCCCACTCTCGAAGCCAACGATTTTCATGAAGTACCCGACCTAAGTGCCCGGTTCACCTGGCAGCGGCCGAGCGCCAACCTTCATGGTAGGTCTCGCGCACCACCGCGGCGTAAGGCACCGGCGCGACAGTCACGCGCAGCTCCGTCTGCTTGTGACGCTCGACCGTGGTCTTCTTGGTGCCACCGTTCTCCTCGCCCCAGACCAGCGTGAGCTCGGTGCCCGGCTTGGCATATTGCTCCTCGACGAAGCCGAGCGACAGCATCTTGCGCTCGTTCCAGGTGTAGCCCGAGAACATCGAGGCGCCGACCACTTTTCCGCCGCTCATAATGGAATCAAACGAACTCGATGCGTAGTTCGACAGCGGCAGGTCGATGACTTTGTAGTTCTCACCGGGGGGCGCGAACATCGACTGCAGCACCTTGACGACGTCCTGGTCGTTCCAGGCAAACGTCACCTTCTTGCGGTGCACCTTGCCCTCCATCTTCTGCAGGGCTTCCTTGCCGATGAAGTCGTGGTCGAACTTGGTGAACGAGGCGTAGCCCAGTTCGTGCGGCGACGTGTAGTAGTCCTCGATCTTTTTCGAAACGAAGCTGCCGCCGAGACCGGCATTGGCCTCATAGCTCGTGCCCGGAAGCCACTGCCGGTAGGATTTCATCTTTTCGCCGGTATAGACCGCCGGCACCGGTGACGGGATCCAGCCCGACTCGAGCGTGTTGGTGGCGTAAGCGCGCGCGCCGACCTGAACGAGACCGAAATCCTTGCCGGCTTCGATGATGGCGTTGCGGATCTCGTCTCCTTCAGCGTAGGGACCCCAGACCTCGAGGCCCGGCTGGCCCGCCATGCCATGACGGAGTGCGCGGACCTTGCGTCCCGCGATTTTGATGTAATCCATATTGAAGAACTTGATATCGGCGAACGGTCCGCCGTTGAGCTTTTGAATGGTCTGCTCGGCGTTCGGCCCCTGGATTTGGTAACGGTAAAATTTGCGCACGACCGGCTTGCCCATCGGGCGCGACGGCGACCGGTCGTCGTATTCGGTCTTGACGTTGTAGCCGCCGGTCTTGGCGTGGAACTCGATCCAGTTGGCCGCGGGATTGCGTCCGACGTAGAGCAAGCTGTTCTCCGCCAGATAAAACAGGATGCCGTCGCCAATCACATGGCCGTCGTAGCTGCAAGGCGCGAATTGCTTGGCCTTGTTGACGGCAAAATTCTTGAACGAGTTGGTCGAAAGGTGCGAAAGCATCTTGAGCGCATCCGGACCATCGATGAACAGATTCACCATGTGGTGGGACTGGTCGTAGAGGACGCAGGTCTCGCGCCACGCGCGCTGCTCATCGCGCCAGTTAGTGAATTCGGGAGCGACCACCGGATAGACGTAGGCGCCGATCTGCGAATTGCGCAGCATGCTGACCGTATCGCCGACGGCCTGAATCTTCTCTTCCAGGTTCTTGTAACTCATCTTGCTCGCTGCCTCCCGACCACCTAAAGCACTGACCGACTTATTCTTCGTTGCATAGATGGATGGCACCCTTCAAGTCCCGAAACGTTGCGTGATGGGCAGTTGCCCGCTAAGCACCAGAACATGAATTCAATGGCCCGAGCCACGCCGCCGTTCCGCGCCGACCAGGTCGGGAGCATTCTGCGCACCGCTCCGCTGAAAGAGGCGCGCGCCAAGCCCGAGCAAGGCGAGATCACCGCAGCGCAACTCAAGGCGGTGGAGGATCAGGAAATCATCAAGATCATCAGGAAACAGGAAGACGTCGGCCTGGAAAGCATCACCGATGGCGAATATCGCCGCTCCTGGTGGCATTTCGATTTTCTGGCGAAGCTCGACGGCGTGGAACAATATGAGCCCGACCAGGGCATCCAGTTCCAGGGGGTCGTGACAAAAGCGCGCGGGCTCCGGGTTGTCGGCAAGGTCGACTTCACCGATCACCCTTTCATCGAGCACTTCAAGTTCCTGAAGGCGCACACGAGGAAGACGCCGAAGCTGACGATTCCGGCGCCGCCGGTGCTGCATTTCCGCGGCGGGCGCAAAAGCATCAGCACGAAGGTCTATCCCGATCTCGACGTCTTCTTCGACGATCTGGCCAGGGCTTACCGCAAGGCGGTGAAGGCCTTCTACGACGCCGGCTGCCGCTACCTGCAGATGGACGACACTGTCTGGGCTTATCTCTGTTCGAAGGCCGAATTGGAGAAAGCGCGTACGCTCCACGAAGGCGTGGACAAGCTTCCGGAAATCTACGCCCGCGTCATCAATTACGCGATCGCCGAGAAGCCGGCCGACATGGTCATCACTACCCACGTCTGCCGCGGCAATTTCCGCTCGACCTGGATTTCCGAAGGCGGCTACGAGCCGATCGCCGATATCCTGTTCGGCAAGGTGAACTACGGCGGCTATTTCCTCGAATACGACACGGATCGCGCCGGCGGTTTCGAGCCCCTGCGGTACCTACCCAAGGGCAACAAGCAGGTTGTGCTCGGCCTCGTTACCTCCAAGAGCGGCACACTCGAGAAGAAGGACGATATCAAGCGGCGCATCGAGGAAGCGGCCAAATTCACGACCCTCGACCAGCTCTGCCTGTCGCCGCAATGCGGCTTTGCCTCGACCGAGGAAGGCAATATCCTCACCGAGGACGCCCAGTGGGCCAAGCTGAAAATGATCGTGGATCTCTCCAAGGAAGTCTGGAGCTGACGTGAGCCGCGTGACCAATTTTCCGCTGAAGCGGCGCACCGTGCAGGATCGCACCGCGCAATCGCCGCGCGACGAACGTCCGGCCGGCGTCGATTACGGCAGCCTGCCGCAGTCGAGCGGCTACATGCTGCGCCGCGCGCAACTTGCGGCGTTCCAGCATTTCATGCGCGCGTTCGCCGAGGTTGATATCCGGCCGGCGCAGTTCGCGGTGCTGACGATCATCGAACACAATCCAGGCCTGAAGCAGTCGCAGGTCTCGGCCGCCTTGGGCATCAAGCGCACCAATCTCGTGGCGCTGCTAGACACGCTTGAGGAACGCGGGCTCGCCAAGCGCGCCCCGGTGGCGACCGACCGGCGCTCCTATGCGCTGCATCTAACCGAGGCGGGCAACACGCTGATGAAGCGGCTGCGCGAAATCGACGCCGCCCACGAGACGCACCTGATCGCCGCGATCGGCGAAGACGGCCGCGACAAGCTGCTCGAACTTTTGCGTGGAATCCTGGAAGCAGCGGGCCCGGCCCCGGTCGACGACGACGAATCCTGAGAATTAACTGGCCGGGCTCAGACTTTCTCCCGCACCGGCACGCCGAACAGCTTGACGATTTCTTCCGGGATCGGCTTCGACTTGATCCGTTTCGGATCGTCCGGATGCTGGCCGACCCAAACCCGCGTTTCGAAGCCTTCGACGCAGAGCTGGTCGCCCTTCATCAATCGGTGCTCGACTTCGAAGCGCGACTTGCCGAACTCGACGATCTTCGACTCGACCACGACGTCGTCGCCGTACTTCGTCGGCACGTGGAACTTGGCGCGGACGTCCACCATCGGAAATCCGGCGAAGCCGTGCTTCTGCTGCATCTGATATTTGGTGAGCCCGGTCGCCGCCTCGAACAGATGCGCGGTGCAATTGTCCATGATGGCGAAATAGCGCGGAAAATAGACGATGCCCGCCGGATCGCAGTCGCCCCACTCGATGCGAACCGTGCGTTTGTTGACGAGCACGGCCATCAGCGCGGCGCCATGCGCAAAGCGCCATCGAGCCGGATCACCTCGCCGTTCAAGTAGCGATTCTGCACGATATGCAGGACGAGATCGGCGTATTGCGAAGGCTTGCCCAGCAGTTTCGGAAACGGCACCGAGGCCGCGAGGCTCTGCCGCGATTCCTCGGGCAAGCCCATAAGCATGGGCGTGAGGAAGAGGCCGGGCGCAATCGCATTCACGCGGATACCGAATTGCGCGAGCTCGCGCGCCGCCGGGATGGTGAGCGCGACGACACCGCCCTTGGACGCCGAGTAGGCCGCCTGGCCGATCTGGCCCTCGTAGGCCGCAACCGACGCGGTCGAGACGATCACGCCTCGCTCGCCGTCCTCGAGTGGCGGGGCGCCCTGCAGGTCGGCGGCGACCAGCCGCATCAGGTTGAAGGTGCCGATCAGGTTGATCTTGATCACCCGCTCGAATTCGGCGAGCGGATGCGCACCGTCCTTGCCGACGATGCGCTTGGCCGTGCCGATGCCGGCGCAGTTCACCAGAATGCGGGCGATGCCGTGCTTGTCGCGCGCTGCCTTCAGCGCGGCCACGGCCGAGTCGGAATCGGCCACGTCGCATTTTACCGCGAGCCCGCCGATCTTGGCGGCGACCGCATTGGCGCCGTCCATGTTGATGTCGAACACCGCGACCTTGGCGCCATGCGCGGCGAGCTTCTCGGCGGTCGCGGCGCCCAATCCGGAACCTCCGCCGGTGACGATGGCTGCTTGACCTTTGGCATCCATGGCTCAGTTCTTTCCCTGCGGAGAGGCTGCGTCGGGATTTTCGATCAACAGCGCAATCCCCTGCCCGCCGCCGATACAGGCCGAGGCGATACCATAACGCAGCCCCGCGCGCTTCAACTCCCGCGCCAACGTGATCGAGAGGCGAACGCCGCTGGCGCCGAGCGGATGGCCGATGGCGATGGCGCCGCCATTGACGTTTAACTTGTTCTCGTCGAGCCCGAGTTCGCGCGCGCAGGCCATGACTTGCGCTCCGAAGGCCTCATTGATCTCGAAGCGGTCGATCTCGGAAAGCTTCAAGCCCGTGCGCTCGAGCAACGCCTTGATCGCCGGCACCGGCCCGATGCCCATTACCTCGGGCGGCACGCCGATGGTTACGCCCGCCACGATGCGCGCAAGCGGCTGCTTGACTTGCTTTTTCGCGTAAGCCGAGGAGCCGACCAGCGCGGCCGCCGCTCCGTCCACGACGGCCGAACTGTTGCCGCCGGTCTGCACGCCGCCGAAAGCGGCGCGGATTTTCGCGAGCGCCTCGACCGGCGACGGCCGCACGTGGGTATCGATCGAAAGTTCCTTCTCGCCGCGCAGCTTGAACGCGCGCGGCTTGTAGCCCGTGCGTTCGAACGGCTCGTTCTCGACCTTGACGATCTCGCCGGCGACGAAGCCGCTTTTCTGCGCGGCGATCGCGCGCTCAAAACTGCGCGCGGCGTAAGCGTCTACCTCGGGCCGGGTGATCTGGTATTGGCGCGCAAGATTTTCCGCGGTGTCCCCCATGGTCATGTGCGGCGCCGGATCCATCAGCGCTTCCCACAGGAAATCCTTCATCTCGGGCTGGCCCATGCGGAAGCCGCGCATGGTGTAGGACGCGACCGGATTGCGGCTCATCGACTCGGCGCCGACGCATAGCGCAAGATCAATGCCCTTGTGCGTGATGCAGTCGGCGGCCTGCATCAGGATTTCCATGCCGGTGCCGCACACCCGCTGCACCATGTGCGCGGGAACCTCGATCGGCACGCCGGAATAGAGCCCGACGTGGCGCGGCAGGCAGTAAGTGTCGAAGCTCGCCTGCGCCATGGAGCCGGTGATGACGGCGCCGACGTCGTCGGGCGAAATCTTGGAGCGCGCGAACACCGCCCGCGCCGCTTTGATTCCGAGATCGGTCGGCGAAACCGGTGCGAGCGGCCCGTTATAATCCGCGAACGGCGTGCGCACGCCGTCCAAGAGCCAGATGTCGCTCCAGCTCGCGCCGAGACCCGCGTTCTTCTTTTCCATCGTTCACTTTCCTTTTTCGATCACGAGCACGCGCGGCGACGGCAGCGGCGAATAGAGTTCCTCGACCAGATTTGCGCGCCGCGTCAGCACGGCGCGCTGGTTGATCGAACCCTTGTCGGTCATCTCACCCGCGTCGAGCGAGGGCAGTTCGGCGAGCAGAATTGCGCGAGTAATCCGGTTCGAGCTGCCGGTCGCTGATCTCGCAAACGAAGTCAGCCGCGCGCGGAACTCCTTCATCACCTTCGGATCGCTCAGCACTTTATCCATCGGCGCATCGGCAGCAGCTCCGGCCAACTGCCGCACCGCTTCGAGCGCCGGGAAAATCAACGCCGCGATCTCGTCGCGGTCGCCACCGGCGACGACCACGTCGCGTACATAAGGCTCGAAATGCGTGAGAAAACGCGCGCGCAGCGGCCCGACGCTGACCCATGTGCCGGTCGCAAGCTTGAAGTCCTCCGCCACGCGGCCGTCGAATAGGAGTCCCGCGCCTGGATCATTCGGGTCCTCGAATTTCACGGCATCGCCTAGCTTGTAGAAGCCCTCCTCATCGAAGGATTTCGCGGTCAGCTCCGGCTCGCGCCAGTAGCCCGGCATGATGTTGAGGCCGCGCACGCGCGCTTCGAGTTTGCCGCCATTCGGCACCAGCTTCAGCTCCACACCCGGAACCGGCAGGCCCATATTGGTGGAATCCTTACTCTGCCACATGCGGGCGAGCGCCATCGGCGCCGTTTCGGTCGAGCCGAGACCGGTAAGAAAGAGAATCCGCTCGCC
>DATBTC010000085.1:0-6758 GCA_036559465.1 Xanthobacteraceae bacterium | reverse complement strand
GGGAAATCGCGGCCAAGGAAAATCTCGTCTTCGTGCATCCGTTCGACGATCCGAAAGTGATCGCCGGCCAGGGAACTGTGGCACTCGAAATGCTCGCCGACGCGCCCGATCTCGACCTGCTGATCGTGCCGGTCGGCGGCGGTGGGCTGATCGCCGGGATCGCACTCGCCGCCAGGGCGACGCGGCCGAAAATCGAAATCATCGGCGTCGAGAGCACGCTCTATCCATCGCTGTGGAACAAGCTGCACGACGAAGCCCGCGTCTGCGGCGGCCCGACGCTGGCCGACGGCATCGCGGTCAAGGAAACCGGCAAGCTCACGCTTCCGATCATCCGCGAGCTGGTGAAGGATGTGCTGCTGGTGGAGGAGGCGCACCTCGAGCGCGCCGTGAACGCGTTCCTCACGCTGCAAATGACGCTCGCCGAGGGCGCCGGCGCCGCCGGGCTCGCCGCCGTGCTGGCCGACCCTGCCCGCTTCCACGGCAAGCGCATCGGCCTCGTGGTCACCGGCGGCAATATCGATCCGCGCGTCGCCGCCTCCATCATGGTGCGCGAGCTGGAGCGCGCCGAGCGCATCGTGAGCTTCCGCATTACGATTCAAGATCGTCCCGGCACGCTCGGCGAGATCGCCACGCTCTTGGGCCGCCTCGGCGCCAATATCCTCGAAGTCGATCACCGCCGGCTGTTTCTCGACGTGCCGGCCAAGGGCGCCCGCCTCGACGTCACGATCGAGACCCGTGACAAGGCCCACGCCGAAGATGTCGAGCGCAAACTGCGCGCCGAAGGCCTCGCCGTCGTCCGGCTCGACACCGGCACCGGCGGCTACGAACCGGTCTGAACCCCTTGCGCGGCGGCGCGCGATACCCACTTGTTCGGGCGCGAAACGAGGAATGGCCATGACCGACACTCAGCGCATCGGCGTTTCCGGCGAGCCCAAGCCGAACGCCTACGACCCGGACACCCAGCCGGAACTTTTCGATGGCGTGCTGGCGCGCCGCTTCTTCGCGTTCATCCTCGACGCCTTCATCATCGTCGTGCCGATCATCATGCTGACGCTCTTCATCGCCCTGTTCGGCCTCGTGACGTTCGGCATCGGCTGGCTCTTGTTCTTCCTGTTGACGCCGATCTTCGTGCTCTGGGCCATCGTCTATACCGGTGCCACGCTCGGCTCGCCGCAGTCGGCGACCATCGGCATGCGCACCATGGGCCTGGAGATGCGCACCTGGTACGGCTCGCCGATGTATTTCCTGCTCGGCGCCGTACACGTGATTTTCTTCTGGGCGCTGGTGACTGCGCTCACCCCGCTCATCCTGCTGGTCGGCCTGTTCAACCGCCGCCGCCGCCTGCTGCACGATTTTTTGACCGGCACGATTGTGATCAATAATGGGACGCGGGCCGCCGAGTTGCGGCGAAATCGCGGCGGCTGAGATTTTCCTTTGACGCGGCGCGCGGGCCGCGCAATTCTAAGGGCGACCGACTCGGGAAAGGCCCTTGACCCAGCAACCGCGCGACACGCCGCAATTCTTTCTCACCAGCCCGGCGCCCTGCCCGTATCTGCCGGGCCGCCAGGAGCGGAAAGTCTTCACGCACCTGGTGGGCGAGCGCGCGCCCGATCTCAACGACATTCTGACGCAAGGCGGCTTCCGCCGCTCGCAATCGATCGCCTATCGGCCCGCGTGCGAGACCTGCCGCGCCTGCATTTCGGTGCGCGTGCTGGTGAAGGAGTTCGATCCCGCGCCGTTCCGCCGTGTGACGCAGGCCAATGAGGATCTCGTCGGCCATGCGCGCGCACCGGTGCCGACCGCCGAGCAATATTCGCTGTTCCGCGCCTATCTCGACACCCGCCATGCCGACGGCGGCATGGCCGACATGACAGTGCTCGACTACGCCATGATGGTCGAGGATTCGCACGTGCGCACCAAGCTGATCGAGTATCGCCGCCGCGGGCCCGATAGCGGCATCACCGGCCGCGGCACCGGCCCGCTGGTCGCCGTCGCGCTCACCGACGCGCTCACCGACGGCCTGTCGATGGTCTATTCGTTCTACGATGCGGATGCGCGCAGCCGCTCGCTCGGCACGTTTCTGATCCTCGATCACATCGAGCGCGCCAAGAAGCTCGGCTATTCCTATGTCTATCTCGGCTATTGGGTCGAGGGCGCGCGCAAGATGGATTACAAAGGCCGCTTCCGCCCGCAGGAGCGGCTGATGCCCGACGGCTGGACCCGCGTCGACGATTGACGCAACGTCCATCTCCCCATGCCCGATAGACTCATCCCCTTCGAGCGGCTGACCGCGTTCACCGCCGCCTGCCTGGAAAAGCTCGGGCTCACGGCCGCCGACGCGCGCCTGGTGGCGCAGACGTTGGTCGCTTCCAATTTGCGCGGCGTCGACAGCCACGGCGTGGTGCGGCTGACCCATTACGCGACGCGGCTGAAAAACGGCACCATCAAGCCGCGGCCGAACATCAAGGTCGAGCGCACCGGCCTGTCCACCGCGATCGTCGAGGGCGACGCCGGCATGGGCCAGCTCGTCGCCGTGCGCGCCATGGACGAGGCGATCACGCTCGCCAGGGAAACCGGCGCCGGCGCGGTCGGCGCGCGCAACAGCTCGCATTGCGGCGCCATGGCCTGGTTCGTCGAACAGGCGGCGCGCGCCGGCATGATCGGCATCGCCATGACACACACCGACCCGATCATGGTCCCGACCGGGATGAAGAAGACGTTTCTCGGTTCCAACCCGCTCGCCTTCGGCGCACCGGGCGGCGACGAGCCGCCGGTCATCATCGACATGGCGACTACCAACATCGCGCTCGGCAAGGTGCTGATCGCCAAGCAGGAAGGCAAGCCGATCCCGCCCGACTGGGCGATCGACGCCGCCGGCAAGTCGACCACCGATCCGAACATGGTCACCGGGCTCGCGCCCATGGCCGGGCCGAAAGGCTACGCGCTCGCCACCATCATCGAAATTCTTTGCGCGCACTTGATGGGCGTGCCGTTCGGAACTTACGTGACCAAGATGTACGGCGAGCTCGACAAGCCGCGCAACCTCGGCCACTTCATGCTGGCGATCGATATCGGCCGCTTCGCCGATCCGAAACTCTTCCGCGCGCAGATCGATTTGTTCACGCGCGACGTCCACGCGCAGGAAGCGGCCGATCCCGCCCGCCCGCCGCTCGCGCCCGGCGAACCCGAGCGGCTGATGGCCGAGCGGCGACGCAAGGACGGCGTTCCGGCCGGCGACGGCCTGCTCGCCGACCTCAACAAGCTCGCTGCCGAGCTTGGCGTGGAGCCGCTCTAAGTATTCGCCGTAATTTTGCTGGGCGGATGAACGCCGGGTGAACGGCCCAGCCATGCCGCGTTCGCAATTGTCCGGCTAGATTGATTCCACGTTGACTGCGATTCGAATTGGAACGAATTTGCAGAGACAGCGTTACGTCAGGCCGCCTTCCGGCGGCGTACAAAGAACCAGGAGAAAAAAAACATGCGTCCTATCCAACTCGCTCTCGCGGCGGCCACCGCGCTCGTGCTTGCGGCCGGTAGCGCCCAGGCGAGCCCGCTCAATGCGCTCCGTGGCTCGCAGATCGCCGCCGACGGCATCGAGGTGACCCAGAACGTGCAGCAATACTGCTTCTATCTCGACGGCTGGCGCGGCCCCGGCTTCTATCGCTGCGGCTTCCGCCTTCGTCGCGGCCTCGGCTGGCATGGTACCGCCGACAGCCGTCCTAATCGCGGCCACGGCCGGCGCGACAGTCGCGTTCACACGCGCTTTGAAAGCCGGCGCGGCACTCGGTAAGCGTTCCTCGGCGAAGAAATGGGCGGCGCTTGCGCCGCCCATTTTCATTGCACCGCTCGAAAGCTGCGCTAGATACAGAAGATCGGCTTGAGATTGGCGACGTTCGCCACCGCGCACAATCCATCGCGCGCAGCGGTGTGCCCCTCCACGGTCGCATAGACCGGAACCAGCACTGCGAACAGCGCGAGCGCGACATAGAGAAAAAGATTTCGCAGGCTGTAATATTCCCAGTAGCCCACGTCGTCGTAACGGCTGTCGGCCACGTAGTTCACCACGCTGTATTCGGTGAGCGCCATGTTGAGCAGCGGGTCGTCCTTGTCGAGCTGGTCCGGAAAGCGATCCGCGTGCGCTTTCCACCAATGCAGCGCGACGCCGAGCACGAGCCCGAGCGTGACCCAGCACAGCAATTCGGCGGCGGCGATCCACATGTCGCCATGCTGAAGCTTCTGGCTTAAAAGGACGTGAACGAGCGCTCAACCGAACCTGTTGGATTTCGGGAAGCCGCGCGGCGCCAGCCGGCCCGCGTCGGCGCGGTTGCCGCGCCAGTCGCGCAGCTCCTTCTCCGGGAAATTGAAATTGCGCTCGGCGGAATCGACGACGGTGAGCCCCTCTTCGAGCGCGAAGGTCTTCACATCCGAGAGCCCGCCGTCCTTGAAGCGCTGCAGCCGGACGCCGGCGCCGCGCACCATCTCCGGCAATTGATCGAGCGGGAACAGCACCATCTTCCGGTTTTCACCGATCGAAGCCACCGTATCGTGATCTTTGTCGATCCGCGACATCGCGCGGGCTTCGTCGGGCATTTTCACGTTCAGGATCTGCTTGCCCTTGCGCGTGGTGGCCAGGCAATCGTCCTCTTTCACGACGAAGCCGCGGCCGGTAGCTGACGCAACCAGGAACTTCCGCCCGCCCGCATAGTTCAGCGCCGTCACGATGTCGGTCTCCTGCTCCATCTCGGCGTAGAGCCGGATCGGCTCACCGTGGCCGCGCCCGCCCGGAAGCTTCGAACCCTCGATCGTGTAGAAGCGGCCATTGGTGGCGAACACGAGAATCTTCGACGTCGTCTCCGCCGGGAAGAAGAACTTCAGCTTGTCGTCGTCCTTGAAGGTGAGGCCGGCGGTGTCGGTGACGTGGCCGCGCAGCGCGCGGATCCAGCCTTTTTCGGAGATGACGACCGTGATCGGCTCCTTGACCGTCATCGCTTCCTGGAAAGCCTCCTCGTCGTGCACCGGCGCTTCCGAGAAGCCGGTGCGCCGCTTGCCGAGCGGAGTCTTCGGCCCGTATTTCTCGCGGACCTCCTTCACCTGCTCGCCGATCTTCTTCCATTGCTGCGCCGGCGAGCCGAGCAGCTTTTTCAGCGCAACGCGCTCGGCGGTCAGCTCTTTGTGTTCGCCCTTGATCTCGAATTCTTCGAGCTTGCGCAAATTGCGCAGCCGCATATTGAGAATCGCTTCGGCCTGCACGTCGCTTAACTTGAAGCGCTTCTTCAGGACGGGCTTCGGCTCGTCCTCTTTGCGGATGATGCGGATGACCGCGTCGATATTCAGGTACGCGATCAGCAGGCCGCCGAGCACTTCGAGCCGGTGATCGATCTGACCGAGCCGGAACTTGCCGCGGCGAACCAGCACCTCGCGGCGGTGGTCGAGCCACTCCTTCAGCACTTCGGCCAGACCCACGACCCTGGGCACCCGGCCCTTCATCAGCACGTTCAGGTTCAGCGGGAAGCGGTTCTCCAGCTCCGTAAGCTTGAATAGCGATTCCATCAAAATGTGCGGATCGACGTTCCTGGAGCGCGGCTCCAGCACGACCCGTACTTCTTCGGTGGATTCGTCTCGCACGTCCGCGAGTAGCGGGAGCTTTTTTTCGGTGAGTAACTCGGCGATCTTCTCGATCAGCCGCGACTTCTGCACCAAGTACGGAATCTCGGTCACCACCACGACCCAGGTACCGCGGCCGGTATCTTCCTTGGTCCAGCGCGCCCGCACGCGGAACGAGCCGCGGCCGGTCGAATAGGCCTCGTTGCGCGTGCCGTCCTCGACGATGATGCCGCCGGTCGGGAAGTCCGGGCCCTTGACGAATTTCAGGAGCTCGCGGGTTTTCGCGCCGGGCTTCTCGATCAGCTTGAGCGCCGCATCGCACAGCTCGGCCACGTTATGCGGCGGGATCGAGGTCGCCATGCCGACCGCGATGCCGGTCGAGCCGTTAGCCAAGAGATTCGGAAACACCGCCGGCAACACCACCGGCTCGGTCGACTGGCCGTCATAGTTGGGCCGGAAGTCGACCGCGTCCTCGTCGATGCCCTCGACCAGCAGGCGCGCGACATCGGTCATGCGCGCTTCGGTGTAGCGATATGCGGCCGCGCTATCGCCGTCGATATTGCCGAAGTTACCCTGCCCGTCCACCAGCGGATAGCGCGACGAAAAATCCTGCGCCAGCCGCACCAGCGCGTCGTAGATCGCCTGATCGCCGTGCGGATGGAAATTGCCCATCACGTCGCCGACGATCTTGGCCGATTTCTTGAAGGTGGAGCCCGGATCGAGCCGCAGCACGCGCATGCCGTAGAGGATGCGCCGGTGTACCGGCTTCAGGCCGTCGCGCGCGTCGGGTAGCGCACGGCCCATGATGGTGGAGAGCGCGTAGGCGAGATAGCGCTCCTCGAGCGCCTCCCGGAGGTCAATTTCCTCGATACCCCGGTCGCCCGGGGGAATCACCCGCTTGCCCATGAATCACCGGTAGACCAAGGACTTAAGCCGAACAAGCCCGTCAGGCCGCAGCCGCCCGCGCCAGCGCGGCCAGCAGCGCCGCGCGCGACTCGGAAATTTCGAGCCCGCGCGGCTCGAACACGCGTCGCTCCAGGAAGAAGCCCGTGAGCGCGAAGCCCGCGACGATTTCGGGAGCGCTCGCCGAATCCCGGCCACCGATCAGAAACTGCGGCAGCGGCAGCAGCTGCTCCTTCCATTGCTCGCCGGCG
>DATBTC010000084.1:0-68211 GCA_036559465.1 Xanthobacteraceae bacterium | reverse complement strand
ACTTACGCGTCGCATCCTGCATGGAGAATCGATTCATGACCATTCAGGCGCTTCTCGCTGAATTGGAGCAGAAGCACAGGGCTCTCGAAATCGAACTGGAGGAGGCGCGCGTGCACCCCTCGGTCGATGCTCTGAGGGTCGCCGAACTCAAGCGCCAAAAGCTGCAGTTGAAGGACGAGATCGAACGGCTCAGGCATCAGCCGGTGCACTGACTTACGACCCCGTCCCTGGATGGAAGCCGCCGGTCCGTCGACCGGCGGTTTCGTTTTGGTACGGCGCAGATCAGCGCACTTGGCAGGAACCCTGATTCTGCAGAGCCCAGATCGTTACAATTTTAACTAAATTCTTAATGCTGAATCAGGGACCGCGTTGAGGTTGGTTACTTTTCTGCTAATTCTTTCAAGTGCTTGTTGAGTTGGAGTTGCGTTGGCGGAGTATCGCTTGAGTCCTGCGTATCGGATCAGAGCGTCGTATCGGGCGCGTACCCGTATGCCCGCATTTGCCGGTCGAAGCCCGGACTCGTGTCCGGACCGGCCCTCACGTCTTCATCTCATTGAGCTTACCGGCTCCGCCGCGGCAGCGGGCCACCAACGCGATGAGGTGAAAAAGTGAAGAAGATTCTCATTGCGGCCCTCATGGCCGCGTTCGCCGCAACCGCCCTCCCGGGCGCAGCGGCCGCTCAGGAGCGAGATAACTCCATCCTACTTCCGCTTGCCGGGGGCTTGGGAACCGCCAACTGGTTCTTGCGGCCCCATTGGACGAACACATTCAAGGTCAAGCACTTTCACCACGTCAAGGCTTCCGCACCGAGGATGGCCTCCTCCGGCGGCTACAGGCACCACAAGAAGAAAGTCCGCAGCACCAGCGGTGAATTCCCCTACGTGGTCGGCGCCATCTGGTGCGCGGCGGCTTCGCCGATCATCACGGTGGCGATCGAGCGGCGCGAGCTGTCCACGGAGGAAGTGCTCGATTCGACGATCTCCTGCTTCTTCCCGCCCTGGGCCCTTTTCAAGATGCTCAGCCAGTAACCTGCTGAGAAGAGCCGAAACGAAAAAAGCCCGGCGCTTGCGCCGGGCTTTCCATTTTCGCGAAGCGGTTCGCTTCAGACGGCTTGTTCAGGCGGCTTGGAGATTCGTCGCGGCGGTCTTGCCGCGCTCGGTGGTGATCTCGAAGCTCACCTTCTGCCCTTCCGTCAGGGTGTACATGCCGGCACGCTCGACGGCGCTGATATGGACGAACACATCCTTGCCGCCGTCGGCGGGCTGGATGAACCCGAAGCCCTTCTGGGCGTTGAACCACTTCACGGTACCGATAGCCATTTCGTTTCCTTTCGACGCACGAGTTGTGCGTTTTCTCACCGCACGACCATCGCGCGGCTTCCACAATCCGAGTTTTGGGTGTTGGTCTCGTAGCGCAGCCCAAAAGGGAGCGTGGTAGCAAGACAAGCCAAAATCGAGTTGCGGGCGCTATAGACTCGAATTTTATGGCAAGGTCAAGACACCCCGGCCGCGCGCAATTTCGCGCCGCAACCATGTCTTAACCCTGGAAGCCGCGCGGCGATCACGTGCTCTTCGATTCGAGCCGGCTCGCGATCCAGCTTTGCAAATCGCCGAGCACGCGCGAGCGATCGGGTTCGCGCTCGTTGAATACTTCGTGCCAGAGCGGCGCGTACCAGTGCAGCGTGCCGAGGCCGGGCGGCAATGCTGCCGCAAACTCGCGCGCGCCTTCGGGATCGACCAAGCGGTCCTCGCCGGCGACGAGCAGAAGCACCGGCACGTCGAGCTTGGTCGCATCGCGGCGCGCCTGCTCGCCGGCGTCGAGGAGGAAGGCGATGGTCCGCGGTGTCGCGTAGGCGTGGCAGAGCTGGTCGCCCTTCACTTCCGTCACGATGAGCGGATCATGCGAGAGCCGATGCAAGGGCAAGCCATGTGGAAGCACAAAGTTGGGCACGACGCGAGTCGCGGCGGCGACCAAGTAGCGCATCGCGGCGCCGAGTCGCGTCTTCAGTGCCGGCGAGGAGAGCACGAGGCCCCGCGGCCGGATCCGGCCGCCGGTAACAGCGCGTGCGGCGATCGTGCCGCCCATGCTGTGGCCGATCAGGAATGGCGGCGCGATGTCGCCCGCGGCCTTCATCTCCGCCGCGAAAGCGTCGAACACGAGCTTGGCGTCGTCGAGCGGCGCGTTCAGCGAAGGAATGGCGGCGCGCGGACCTCCGGACTGGCCGAAACCGCGCTGGTCGTAGCCGCGCACGGCGACACCGATCTCGTTCAGAGCGGCCGCCACATGGGCATAGCGGCCGATATGTTCGCCGAGACCATGGATGATGAGCGCCGAGCCGCGCCGGCGCACGCCCGCGGGTAGCGGCCAGTCGCGGATGAACAACTCGACTCCGTCGGGAGTATTCACGCGTCAGCCAACGGCCTTGGCCGCCGCCCTGCCAGCGACGCAGCCTGAAAACAGGCATCCGCCGAGGAAAGTGCCCTCAAGTGCGCGATAGCCATGCACCCCGCCGCCGCCGAAGCCCGCCACTTCGCCGGCCGCATAGACGCCGGGCAAGGGCTCGCCGCCGTCGGCCAGCACGCGGCCATCGAGATCGGTCTCCAGGCCGCCCAAGGTCTTGCGCGTCAGCACCCATAGCCGCACCGCGATCAAGGGACCTGCGGCGGGATCGAGCAGCTTGTGGGGCTTGGTCACGCGGATCACGCGGTCGCCGATATATTTGCGCGCGGCGCGGATCGCCATGATCTGCGCGTCCTTGCCGAACTTATTGTCGAGCTCGCGGTCGCGCGCGACGACTTCGCGCTCGACGGTCGCGGCATCGACGAGATTGAGCTGCGTCAGCCGGTTCATGCCTTCCACCAGCTCCGGCAGCGTCTTGGCGACGACGAAATCCTTCTTTGCCTCCACGAACTTCTGCACCGGCGTCAGCGTTTTGCCGCGCCCGCGGCGCAGCACGCCGAGGATGCTTTTGCCGGTGAGGTCGGGGTTCTGCTCGGAGCCCGAGAGCGCGAACTCGCGGCCGATGATGCGTTCGTTCAACAGGAACCAGGAATGGTCGTGGCCGGCGCGAACCACATGCTCGAGCGCGCCGTAACAATCGAAACCGGGGAACAGCGGCACCGGCAGGCGCTTACCGTTGGCGTCGAGCCAGAGCGGCGACGGGCCGGAGAGAATGCGGATGCCGTGGCGGCTCCAGATCGGCGCGTAATTGTCGATGCCTTCCGGGTAGTGCCACATGCGGTCGGAATTGATGATGCGGCCGCCGGCGGCGCCCGCCGCTTCCAGCATGCGGCCGTCCACATGATCGGGTACGCCGGAGAGCATGTGCTTCGGCGGCTCGCCCATGCGCTTGGGCCAGTGCTTGCGCACCAGCTCATGATTGCCGCCGATGCCGCCCGAAGTGACGATGACGGCCTGCGCCTTGAGCGAAAAATTCCCAAAAACCTTGCGCGAGCTTTTCTGACCGCGCTCGACATTGCTCGGCTCCAGGATTTCCCCTTGCACGCCGTCGACCCGGCCGCCGGTCTTGGTGAGAGAAGTGACGCGATGGCGGAAGCGGAGTGAGATCAATCCGTTTTTCTCGGCCTCGCGCACACGCCGCACGAACGGCTCGATCAGCGCGGGCCCGGTGCCCCAGGTGAGGTGGAAGCGCGGCACGGAATTCCCATGCCCGGTGGCGAGATAGCCGCCGCGCTCGGCCCAGCCCACGACCGGGAAAAAGCGCACGCCCATTCCATAGAGCCAGGATCGTTTCTCGCCGGCGGCGAAATCGACATAAGCCTCGGCCCAGCGGCGCGGCCATTCGTCCTCGTCGCGGTCGAAGGCGGCGGCACCCAGCCAATCCTGCATCGCAAGCTCGCGCGAGTCGCGAATGCCAAGGCGGCGCTGCTCTGGCGAGTTCACCAGCATCAGGCCGCCGAACGACCAGAACGCCTGGCCGCCGAGGGAAGCTTCCGGCTCCTGGTCGAGCAGGATAACTTTCTTGCCGGCGTCGGCGAGTTCGGTGGCGGCGGTCAGGCCGGCGAGTCCCGCGCCGATTACGATTACGTCCGCGTCCATTCAATGCTCCCGCACATTTGGCCGGCGGCCCGTCCAGGGCCGGACCCGCTCGAGCATAGCTGCAACGCCGATGACGCGGTCGTCGGCGTGCCATGGCCCGACGACCTGCAGCCCGATGGGTAAATCCTCATTGCTCCAACCGACCGGAACCGAGATCGCAGGGTGGCCGGTGAGATTGAACGGATGCGTGTAGGGATACCAGGAATACCTGGGCGTGCCCGCGGCGACATTGCCGATCGTGAGTTCGTCGAAGGCTTTGTGCGTGGCCGGCAGCGCCGGCGCGCTCAAGGTTGGTGTCAGGAGAAAATCGTAGGTTTCGAACAGCTGCTGGACGCGGCGGAACAGTTCTGTGCGCTTCGTCAACGCCGCTTGGTAGTCGTGGGCCAGGATGCCGGCGCCGCGCTCGATGACCGCACGGCAGGTCGGATCGAGCTTGTCGGCGAATTCCGGCAAGCGCGATCCGTAGAGCGCGTAGAAGATCGGCGGACTCAGCGCGAAGATTAGATCGGCCGAGATTCGGAGATCGACCTCGATTTCCTCCACCTCGGCGCCGTTTGCCTGCAAGCTTTCGACCGCCGCTCTCGTTGCAGTCGCCACGTCCGGGTCCAGGCTGGCGTTCCCCACCTTCGGCAACCACGCAATCCGCTTGCCGCGCACGCTGGCGTTCGCGCTCGCCCGGGCAACCAGCTCGCTGCCGAGCGCGGCATAGGAAAATGGATCGGAGGGATGCGGGCCCATCATCACCGACATCATCAACGCCGCATCGGCGACGGTGCGGGCCATCGGCCCGAGATGCATGATGCTGCCGAAGGCCTCCGGCGCGTCGCCATGCGGCACCGCGCCGAGCGTTCCCTTCAGGCCGACGATCCCGCAGCAACTTGCCGGAATGCGAACGGAACCCGCGAAATCCGTGCCGATCGCCAACGGCCCCATGCCGGCCGCGACCGCCGCGGCCGCGCCGCCGCTGGAACCGCCCGTGGTGCGGTCCAGCTTCCACGGATTGCGGGTAATCCCCCAAAGCGGACTATCGGTGAAACCCTTGTGGCCGAACTCGCCCATCGTCGTCATGCCGAGAGCGATACCGCCCGCCGCTTTCAAGCGTTGCACGGCAACGGCATCGTGGTCCGCGACATTGTGCTCGAACATGTAGGAGCCGTAGGTCAGCCGCATTCCTTCGACGGCGACCATATCCTTGACCGAGAAGGGAACGCCGTGCAGCGGACCAAGCTCGCGGCCGGCGATCACGTCGTCTTCTGCCTGCCGCGCCTGGGCGAGAGCGCGCTCGGGGTAAACGATGGTGTAAGCATTCAGCGCTGGCTGCAGCCGTTCGATGCGGTCGAGGAATGCGCGAACCAGCTCGACGGGCGAAACCTGACGGCTTCGAATGAGCGCAACCAGGTCCGTCGCCGACGTGAAGCAGAGATCTTCAAGAGCGGTCGCAGTTACGCTGGCCACATTCACATCCCTTCATGCTTTCTTGAACGTACGGTTCACGTAGTCGCGAATGCTGGCGGCGCTTTCGGGCGCGAGCCAGAGCTTGGCCGCGGCGGCCTCGGCGCCGCGATGGCGCTTCAACGCATCGAGCACGGGCCGGCGCATCTGGCGCTTGGTGAGCGAGAAGGCCTGCGGCCGGAGCGCGGCGAGCTGCTCGGCCCGCGCCACCGCCTCGTCCAGCAGGCGCTCGGGCGCGACAGTCTCGTCGGCGAAGCCGAGCGCCACGGCCTGCTCCGGCGGATAGGTCGCGCCGGTATAGATGATCTCGGGGAAGCGCGCCGGCACCGTGACGTAGCGCATGATCTCGAACGGCAGCGGCGGGAACGGCAGGCCGACGAGTAATTCGGTGACCCCCATCCGACCTTCGCCGCGCGCGACCAGCCGCCGGTCGGCGCAGCAGGCCAGGATGCAGCCGCCGGCCACCGCGTAGCCGTTCACCGCCGCGACCACCGGCTTCGGAAAGAAGAAGATCGTGCGATAGAGCTTGTTCAGCGCCGGCAGGAAGCTCTTGAAATAGTTCGGTCCGCTCGAAGTGGCGCGCAGCAGATCGACGCCGGCGGAAAAAATCTTGCCGTGCGCCGTGAGCACTACGGCCTCGGCCTCGGACTTGGCGAGCTTCTCGAACTCCCGCGCCAGCGCCTTGCAGAACTCGGTATCGAGCGCATTGGCCTTGCCGTGCTGCAAGGTGAGCATGGCGACGCGGCGGGTGTGGGTGAGGGAGAACATGCTGTCCTCTACATGATTTCAGATCGTCGGTCGTATCGAGGTTTGACCAAGTGCGTATGCAAAACTCCAAGCAAGCGCCCGACACTCTGCCTTTTGATGAAGTACCCTCAAGAATACCTTTTCATCGATCGTGTGACCGTCATTCTCCGGAGCCTCCTTGCTCCACGAAGCCAGTATTTCGCTATCTGCCAGGTCGGGATGAGAGTCGAGCCAGTCGAGAAGGGATTTAACTGTGTCATGCGAACTATAATGTCTCCGCAACTTATCAATGCAGTCTGGATTGAGCGTCTTCCGCAAGGCGATTTGATTGTATCTGTCAAAGAACATCCCAACCGGAATGTTGAATCCGAACTTTCGGTAAAGGTCTACTTCGAACAAGCACTCGGGTCGGGCCGCTATTAACTGATGCAGTATCAGCTCTAGTACTCGTTCAACACTCTTGAGCCAGAAACTCATAAGACCGGACGATGGGACTGCTCCAACATTTCCACCGCGTAACGGCGTGGTAGATTGATCTAGCAACGGTCGGTGCGCATAACGACACAAAAACTCGTAAATTTCGGTCGCATCCGAAATGTCGGTCAATCCGGGCACCTCACCAAAATTCCCGTAAATTGTCTCAAGCGCGCTTCGAAAAGGAACGGATTTCCTCTTCCCTTCAAGCCATTCGTAGAAGTCTTCATGCGTCTCGGCGAGGAAAAGACGTGAACGCCACCATTCATGGAAAACCAACATCTCTAACGCTGATCGCATAGTAGCCAAGGAACTGTGAATTAGTCCGCTCGTACCAGCCAAAATGGATTCGCGCAGCGTTGAAAGGCTTTCAAAGAACAGATAATTGACGCTACCAACACGATCCCGTTGTGGAATCATCATTGTCGTTAAATCTTGAAACTCCAAGATCGATTGGCTCAAGACTGCGATGCGGCTAGCTTCCGAAAAGTGTGGTCCATCACGATCTTCAAAAGCGATGAAAGATCTCGTCGCAATCGGGGAAAGTTCGAAATCTCGGATGTTCCACACCTGCCTGACTGTAAGAGACTTGTTCTCGTCAGTTAGTGCGAGGACATAGCCTTCGAAATGCATGGCTCTCACACCCCCTTCGCCGTCTCCCGCAGCTTGTATTTCTGAATCTTCCCGGTCGAGGTCTTCGGCAATTCCATGAACACCACGTGCTTTGGAACCTTGAAGCGCGCCAGGTTGGCCTGGCAGTGCGCGATCAGTTCGTGGGCGGTGGCTTGCTTGCCGGGCTTCAGCTCCACGAAGGCGCAAGGCGTCTCACCCCATTTGTCGTCGGGCTTGGCGACGACGGCGGCGGCCTGCACGGACGGGTGCTTGTAGAGCGCGTCCTCGACCTCGATCGAGGAAATATTCTCGCCGCCGGAAATGATGATGTCCTTGGAGCGGTCCTTGAGTTGGATATAGCCGTCCGGGTGCATCACGCCGAGATCGCCGGAATGGAACCAGCCGCCCTTGAACGCCTTCTCGGTCGCAGATTTGTTCTTGAGATAGCCCTTCATCACCACGTTGCCGCGGAACATGGCCTCGCCCATGGTCTCGCCGTCGCGCGGCACCGGCTGCATGGTGTCCGGATCGATCACGTCGAGCGCATCGAGCGCGCCGTAGCGCACGCCCTGGCGCGCCTTCTTGGCGGCCTGGCCGCCGGCGTCGAGCGCGTTCCATTCCGCGTGCCAGTCGTTCACCACCGCCGGGCCATAGGTCTCGGTGAGGCCGTAGAGGTGGGTAACGTTGAAGCCGGCCGCCCTCATCGCCGCGAGCACGGCTTCCGGCGGCGGCGCAGCGGCAGTGAAGAACTCCACCACGTGCGGCAGAGGCTGCTTTTCGTTCTCGGGCGCGTTGAGCAAGGTCGCCATCACGACCGGCGCGCCGCACAGGTGCGTGACCTTATGCTTGGCGATCAGGTCGTACATCAGGCTGGCGCGAACCTGGCGCAGGCACACATGAGTGCCGGCCACCACCGACACCGACCAGGTGAAGCACCAGCCGTTGCAGTGGAACATCGGCAGCGTCCAGAGATAGATCGGATGCTTCTTCATGGCGCCGGTGACGACGTTGCCGACCGCGAGCAGCGCCGCGCCGCGGTGGTGATAAACCACGCCCTTGGGATCGCCGGTGGTGCCCGAGGTGTAGTTCAGCGAGATCGCGTCCCATTCGTCGCCGGGCGCGGCGCGCGCGTAATTCTCGTCGCCCTCTTTCAAGAGCGTCTCGTAATCGAGATTGCCGAGCCGCTCGCCGGGGCCGGTGTATTCCGGGTCATCGTAATCGACCACCAGCGGCTTCACCTTGCATTGCGCGAGCGCGGCCTTCATCACGCCGGAAAATTCGCGGTCGGTGATGACGATCTTGGCTTCGGCGTGATCGAGCGAAAACGCGAGAATCGCCGCGTCGAGACGGGTGTTCAGCGTGTTCAGCACGCCGCCGGTCATGGGCACGCCGTAGTGCATTTCCAGCATGCCCGGCGTGTTGGCCATCAGCACCGCGACGGTATCGCCGCGCTTGATCCCGCGCTTGGCCAGCGCCGAGCCGAGCTTCTTCGCGCGCGCGTGAAAGTCGCGGTAGCTCGTGCGCCGCGCGCCGTGAATGATCGCGGCGTGGTCGGGGAATACGGCGGCGGCGCGCTCGAGATAGGAGAGCGGCGTCAGCGGCTGATAGTTCGCCGGATTCTTGTCGAGGTCGATGTCGTAGGCGGACTTCTTCACGCTCAGCTTCCCTGCCCCTTCGACCGTAGCGGAGCGGCCGGGCCGCTTCAATCATCCCCGCAACACGGCAAAAAACCCGCCGCGCAGCAGCTCGAGCGAGACGAAGAACATGATCAGATACGTCACCCGGTAGAACTGCTCCTGCGAGACGCGGCGCACCAGCCAGACGCCGAAGAAGGTCGTCACCACCGCGAGCGGGAACAATACGGCCGAGGTCCAGAGATTGACCGGCGTGAGCTGGCCGAGCGCGAAATAGGGATAGACCTTCAGCGCGTTCACCGTAGCGAATAGGATCGTGGTGGTGCCGGCGAAAATCTCGCGATCGAGCCGTTGCGGCAGCATGTGCATCGCATAAGGCGGCCCGCCGGCGTGCGCCACGAAGCTGGTGAAGCCGGCAATCGCGCCCCAGAACGTGCCCCCGATCGCCGAGGGCCGGAAGGATTCGTCGGGCACGCCGCGGCCGAACCAGTAATTGAGCACGAAGGCGAGCGCGATCAGGCCGATCACGATGCGCACGTAGGCTTCGGGCACCCAAGCCGCGAGCAGCCAGCCGACGCCGACGCCGATCAGCAAGCCGGGAAAGACGACCTTGAGGTTCCAGGGATCCCAGCTCTTCCGATAGGCCCAGACCGAGATCGCGTCGCCCACGAGCAGGATCGGCAGCAGGATGCCCGCGGCCTGCAGCGGCGAAACGACGAGGGCGAGGATCGGCGTCGCCATGACGCCGAGGCCATAGAAGCCGCCCTTGGCGAGCCCCAGGAGGATCACCGAGACGATGGCGACGGCGTAAAAGATCGGATCGGAGATCACGGGGGATATTCGGAGCGAACGGGCCATTCGCTTACGCGGGAACGGCACGCAATGCAAAGGTGGCCTTGCAATCGTGCGCACGGCGCGGACAATGTCGGCCATGCATACGCCGGCCAAGAGCCGCTACGCCGAAGTCTATGCGCGCGCGGAGCGCGATCCGCAGGGCTTCTGGGCGGAGGCCGCCGAAGCGATCGACTGGATCGAGCGCCCTAAGAAAATCTTCGACCGGAACGCGGGCGTCTATGGCCGCTGGTTCACGGGCGGCGTGGTCAATACCTGCTGGAACGCGATCGACCGGCACGTGAAGGCCGGCCGCGGGAAGCAGCAGGCGCTGGTTTATGACAGCCCGGTGAGCGGGCAGAAGCGCGCGATCACCTACGACGAGCTGCTTGCCGAAGTGAGCGCGCTCGCTGCCGTGCTGAAAGACTTCGGCATCACACAGGGTGACCGCGTCATTCTCTATATGCCGATGGTGCCGGAGGCGATCTTCGGCATGCTTGCCTGCGCGCGTATCGGCGCGATCCATTCTGTGGTGTTCGGCGGCTTCGCGTCCAAGGAGCTTGCGACCCGCATCGATGACGCCAAGCCGAAATTGATCCTGACCGCCTCGTGCGGCCTCGAGCCGAACCGCACCGTCGCTTACAAGCCGCTGCTGGACGAAGCGATCCGGCTCGCGCAATCGAAGCCGGAAGCGGTATTCGTGCTGCAACGGCCGCAGCTCGAAGCTTCGATGGTCGCCGGCCGCGACCACGACTGGGCGTCGCTGCGCTCTAATGCGATCCGCGACAAGAAATCCGCCGCCTGCGTGCCATGCGTGGCCACCGACCCGCTCTATATCCTCTACACCTCGGGCACCACCGGTATTCCCAAGGGCGTGGTGCGCGACCACGGCGGGCACTTGGTGGCGCTCAAGTGGTCGATGGAAAATCTCTACGGGATCAAGCCGGGCGAAGCCTATTGGGCGGCGTCGGATATCGGCTGGGTGGTCGGCCACAGCTACATCGTCTACGCGCCGCTGTTTCACGGCTGCACCTCGATCGTCTACGAGGGCAAGCCCGTTGGCACGCCGGACCCGGGCGCGTTCTGGCGCGTCATTTCTGAGCACGGCGTCGCGGCGATGTTCACTGCGCCAACCGCGTTTCGCGCGATCAAGAAAGAGGACCCGCAGGGCAAATTCGTCAGCGGCCACGACTTGTCGAAATTCCGCACGCTGTTTCTGGCCGGCGAACGCGCCGATCCAGACACGGTGCAATGGGCCGAGCGCATCCTGAAAGTGCCGGTGATCGATCACTGGTGGCAGACCGAGACCGGCTGGTGCATTGCCGGCAACCCCGTGGGCCTCGGCCAGCTGCCGGTAAAATACGGCTCGGCCACGGTGCCGATGCCGGGCTACAAGATCGACATCGTCGATGACCACGTGAAGCCGGTGCCGGCGGGCAAGATCGGCTCGGTGGTGGTGAAGTTGCCGCTGCCGCCTTCATGCCTGCCGACACTGTGGCAGCAGGACGAGCGCTTCAAGGAGAGCTACCTCGCGGAGTTTCCCGGCTACTACAAGACCGCGGACGCGGGCTATCGCGACGAGGACGGCTATCTTTTCATCATGAGCCGCACCGACGATATCATCAATGTCGCCGGGCACCGGCTCTCGACCGGCGGCATGGAGGAAGTGCTTTCGGCGCACCCGGATGTGGCCGAGTGCGCGGTTATCGGCGTGAAAGATGAGCTCAAGGGCGAGGTGCCGTGCGGTTTCATCGTGCTGAAGTCCGGCGTCACGAAATCGAACGCCGATATCGAGAAAGAGATCGTCGGGCTAGTGCGCGACAAGATCGGGCCGGTGGCGGCGTTCAAGCTTGCGATTACGGTGCAGCGCCTTCCGAAAACGCGCTCGGGCAAGATATTGCGCGGCACCATGAAGAAGATCGCGGACAAGGAGCCCTGGACCATGCCGGCCACGATCGACGATCCGGCGATTCTCGACGAGATCGGCGCGGCGCTGAAAGGTCGTGGGTTGGCGGGCTGAGCCCCTATGCTCGCCGGCATCTTAGACGATAGTATAATCCTTAGAGCCCGCCAGAATCGGCTCACAGGGAGGGGAATTCCATGGCTAACAATCACGAACTGATCACGCCGTCACCCGCGCAATTCGCGGGTTGCGACAACTTCGCTATCCGCACCGGGGATTTCTTCGCGCTGGTCGGCCGCATTCTGCTGGCAGCGCTCTTCCTGCTCAACGTCTGGCCGAGACTCGTCAACGGCGTCGGCGGGTTCACCCGATACCTGACGTCGCTCGGTGTGCCGGCGCCGGAGTTTTTCGCCTGGGTTTCGACAGGGATCGAGCTCGTAGCCGGGCTCGCGATCATCCTAGGCGTGGCCACCCGCTACTCGGCGCTTCTTCTGATCGTGTACACGCTGGTCGCAACGTTCCTGGCGCATCGCTACTGGGAATACCCGGCGGCGGCGCAGACGGCGCAATACTTCACGTTCCTGCGGAACCTCTCGATCACCGGCGGCTTTATCCTCTTGTTCGTCACCGGCGCAGGTCGGTTCTCGGTTGACGGCTGGCTGCGCAAGCGGCGCTGACGGCGCAGCGACTGCATAGTCCCCTCTCCCATTTTGGGAGAGGGGAAAACGAGAAAGTTCCGATGACCAAGCTCTCCGGCAAAGCCGCCATCGTCACCGGCGCGGCGCGCGGGATCGGGCTCGCCATCGCCAAGCGCTTCGTCGCCGAGGGCGCCAAGGTGATGCTCTCGGACATCAACGAGACGGACGGCGCCGCGGCAGCCAAGGCGCTCGGCGTGAATGCGCGCTTCACCCCTTGCGATGTCGGCGACTCAGCCGCCGTGAACAAGCTCATCGGCGAGACAGTGAAGAATTTCGGCGGCGTCGATATTCTCGTCAATAACGCCGGCATCATCCACACGGCCGACTTCCTCGACATCAAGGAGGCCGATTTCGACCGCGTGATGCGCGTCAACATGAAGGGCGTTTTTCTCGTGGGCCAGGCCGCGGCGCGGCGCATGGTCGAGCAGGTCAAGGCCGGCAAGAAGCCCGGCGCCATCGTCAACATGTCCTCGACCAGCGCCGTGGTGGTGATCGCCAATCAAGTGCCCTATGCCGCCTCCAAGGGCGCGGTCGGCCAACTCACGCGCGTCATGGCCCTGGCGCTGGCGCCCTACGGCATCCGCGTGAACGCCATCGGCCCCGGCTCGATCATGACGGAAATCCTGAAAGGCATCGCGACCGACAAGGAGGCCAAGCGGCGGATTCTGTCGCGCACGCCCCTGGGCCGCGTCGGCGAGCCGGAGGAGGTCGCCGCGGTCGCGGCATTTCTCGCCTCGGACGATGCGAGCTACATGACCGGGGAGACGGTGTACGTCGACGGCGGGCGGCTTTCGCTCAATTACACGGTGCCGGTGAAGGACGAGGCGCTGGACTGAATCGTCAAGCGCCCTTCTTCGTGCCGCCGAGCCTGGCGAAGACCGAGTCGACGTCGATCGGCGCTTCTCGCTCTTTCTTTTTCGGCAACTCGGCAACGAACGGTTCGGCCGGAGCCGGTTCCGGCTTGGTCGTCTCGGAGGCCGGCAACAGCGTGGCGCCCGTCACCACCGGCAGCGGCTTCTCCTTGGCCGCGCGGCCTACCTCGTGGTCGAGGTCGGTCTGGCTGCAGAGGCCGAGCGATACCGGGTCGAGCGGCTGGAGCGTCTGCGCGTTCCAGTGGGTGCGGGTACGCACCGCTTCGATCGTCGACTTGGTGGTGCCGACCAGGCGCATGATCTGCGCGTCCTTCAGCTCCTGATGATTGCGCACGAGCCACAGGATCGCGTTCGGCCGGTCCTGGCGCTTGGACACTGGCGTATAGCGCGGGCCCTTCTTGGCCTTGGGCTCGGGTACCTCGACCTTGGGCGTGAGCAGCTGCAGGCGATAGCTCGGATCGGCCTCGCCCTTGGTAATCTCTTCGCGCGTGAGCTGGTTGGTGGTGATCGGATCGAGGCCCTTGATGCCCTGCGCTACTTCGCCGTCGGCAATGCCCTTCACTTCGAGCGTGTGCAGCTTGCAGAAATCGCCGATCTGCTCGAACGACAACGAGGTGTTTTCGACCAGCCATACGGCAGTCGCCTTGGGCATAAGCGGCATGTGAGTCATGACTATTCTCTGGTTTCGAAGGTTTTTCGCGCTCCGCCCACCCTTTCGGGCGGAGCCTCGGTACGACTGACGATCCCGGGGTGCGGGATATATAGGCGCGGAAAGGACAAAGGGCAATTGTGATAAGGACATACCCTATTATCTGATCGGAATCGCTTAAAGGCCCTTGGAACCGTCATGAACGCCCGCAAACCCGCGCTGAAAATCCTCCTTTGCGCCCCGCGCGGGTTCTGCGCGGGCGTTGTGCGGGCAATCGACGCGGTCGAGCGCGCGCTCGAGAAATACGGGGCACCCGTCTATGTCCGCCACGAAATCGTGCACAACAAGTACGTGGTCGAGGGCCTGCGGAAGAAGGGCGCGATCTTCGTGGAAGAACTCGACGAGGTGCCGTCCACCGACCGGCCGGTGATTTTCTCCGCCCACGGCGTACCCAAGGCGGTGCCCGAGGACGCCGAGCGGCGCAATCTCTTCGCCATCGACGCCACCTGCCCGCTGGTGACCAAGGTGCATCGCGAGGCCACCATCCATTTCAAGCGCGGGCGCGAGATCGTGCTCGTCGGCCACGCCGGCCACCCAGAAGTGATCGGCACCATGGGCCAACTGCCCAAAGGCGCCGTCGCACTGGTCGAGACCGCAGCCGACGCGCGCGCGTTTGCGCCGCGCGATCCGGTCAAGCTCGCCTACGTGACGCAGACCACGCTCTCGCTTGACGATACGGCCGAGATTGTCGGCATCCTCAAAGAGAGATTTCCGGCGATCGTCGGGCCGCACAAGGAGGACATCTGCTACGCCACCACCAACCGCCAGGAGGCGGTCAAGCGAGTGGCGCCGCGGGTGGACGCCATGATCGTGGTCGGCGCGCCGAACAGTTCCAATTCGCAGCGGCTGCGCGAGGTCGCCGAGCGGGCGGGCTGTCGCGTGGCCGCGCTGGTGCAGCGCGCCGAAGATATCGATTGGTCGGTGTTCGGATCGATCAAGAGCCTCGGCCTCACCGCCGGCGCTTCGGCGCCCGAGGTGCTGGTCGAGGAAATCATCGACGCCTTCGGCGCGCGCTACGAGGTCACGGTTGATATCGTCTCGACCGCCGACGAGGACGTGTTCTTTCCGCTGCCGCGCGAGCTGCGCGAAAACGCGGCGGAGTAGGACCATGGCGGTTTATACCGATGTCGGCGAGGAGGAACTGGCGAAGTTCCTCGCGGGCTATGATCTCGGCGCGCTCATGATGTTCAAGGGCATCGCCGAGGGCGTCGAGAACACCAACTATCTCCTGCACACCACCTCCGGCTACTTCTTCCTCACGCTCTATGAGAAACGCGTCGCGCGCGACGACCTACCCTTCTTCCTCGGGCTGATGGAGCATCTGGCCACGCGCGGCATCATCTGCCCGCAGCCGGTGAAGAACAAAAAGGGCGAGGCGCTCGGTCAGCTCGCCGACAAACCTGCCGCCATCGTCACCTTCCTCGAAGGCGTATCGGTGCGGCGGCCGAATGTGTCGCACTGCGCGGCGGTGGGCCGGGCGCTCGCGCAACTGCATCTGGCCGGCAACGACTTCAAGCTGCATCGGAAGAACGCACTCGCCCTTTCCGGCTGGGAGCCGCTCGCGCGCTTGGCTGGAAAGCGCGCCGACGAAGTGGCGCCGGGACTGCAGAAGGTCATCGCCGACGAGATCGCGCATCTGTCGGCGCACTGGCCGCAGCAATTGCCGCGCGGCGTGATCCACGCCGACCTCTTCCCCGACAATGTATTCTTCCTCGGCGGAAAGCTCTCGGGCCTGATCGATTTTTATTTCGCGTGCGACGACCTGCTGTCCTACGACCTCGCGATTTGCCTGAACGCCTGGTGCTTCGAGCCGGACGGCTCCTACAACGTCACCAAGGGCCGGGCGCTGCTCTCTGGCTATTTCGACGTGCGCGCGCCGTCGGCCGAGGAGCTGGAGGCGCTGCCGCTACTCGCCCGCGGCGCGGCGTTGCGCTTCCTGCTGACACGGCTGGTCGATTGGCTCGATGTGCCCGCCGGCGCGCTGGTGCGGCCCAAGGATCCGCTCGAGTACCTCAAGAAGCTTCGCTTCCACCAGCGCATCGACCATGCGCGCGACTATGGGCTGGCGGCATGAAGGGGCGCGTCGTCATCCATACCGACGGAGCCTGCTCGGGCAATCCGGGGCCGGGCGGCTGGGGCGTCGTCATGCGCTTCGGACCGGAGCTGCGCGAGATTCAGGGCGGCGAGGCGCAGACCACGAATAACCGCATGGAGCTCACCGCCGCGATCAAGGCGCTCGAGGCGCTCGACCGGCCCGCTTTGGTCGATCTCTATACCGACTCGCAATATGTGAAGTCTGGCATCACCGAGTGGATCGCCAAATGGAAGAAGAACGGCTGGCGCACCGCGGACCGCAAGCCGGTGAAGAACGTCGACCTGTGGCAGCGGCTCGACGCGGCCGCCGCGCTTCACGAAGTAAGCTGGCATTGGCTGCGCGGACATACCGGGCTCGAGGAGAACGAGCGCGCCGACGAGCTCGCGCGGGATGGCATGCAGCCGTTCCTGTCCAGCTAGTGCGCCGCTTGCCAAGCGATCCTTGCTCCTTTATTCGGCGGCCTTCTTGAACTGGGGAGCGAGCGAATGCCTGCCGGAAAACGTCCAGTCGCCATCATCATGGGTTCGAAATCCGACTGGAAGACCATGGGTCTTGCCGCGGAAATCCTGAAGTCGTTGAAGATCGGCTTCGAGGCCCATGTTATCTCCGCCCACCGTTCCCCCGACCGTCTCTTGAAGTTCGCCAAGGGCGCCCGCGCCGCGGGCTTCAAGGTGGTGATCGCCGGTGCCGGCGGCGCTGCGCATCTGCCTGGAGTCACGGCAGCGCTGACGCCGCTTCCGGTATTCGGCGTCCCGATGCGGACCAAGGCGCTGAAGGGCATCGACAGTTTTCTTTCGATCCTGCAGATGCCGGCGGGCATACCGGTCGGCACGCTCGCGATCGGCGACGCCGGTGCGAAAAACGCCGCACTGCTCGCGGCCGCGGTGCTTGCGCTCGAAGACCGCGCGCTCGCCAAGCGGCTCGATGCCTTTCGTGCGCGCCAGAGCAAGGCGGCCAAGCTGCTCGCGCGCCAGACGCGTTGAGGTTCAACCAGTCTTGAGCCGCCATCGCACGCTACAATTGATCCTTGTCAATATTCCAGCGTCGTCCTTTCGCTACCGTTTTTTCAATGCGGAGGTGACTCATGAGCAACGCAATTCAACCGAACAAAGCAGGGCTCGCGCTCGGCGGACTTCTGGGCATCATACATCTCGGCTGGGCGCTTCTGGTCGCGTTTGGTTGGGCGCAGCCGCTGATCAATTTCGTTTTCTGGCTGCACTTTATTAAACCAATCTATCTGATCGAACCGTTCAACGCGGGTACCGCAGCGCTCTTGGTGGCGATCACCGCGCTTAGCGGCTACGTGATGGGCTTCATCTTCGCGTTGTTGTGGAACCACTTCCACCGCTGATGATTTAGTGAGCCCGGCTCGCTACGGCGCCTTGCGCAGCAGCTTCTTCATCACCGCGTAGAGTTCTTTCTTCTTTTCGAAGCCGATGCCGGGCGTGTCCGGCATCTGCACGCGACCATCCACGACCGGCGTCTTGTCGGCGAAGCCGCCGAACGGCGCGAACACTTCGGGGTACGACTCGTTGCCGCCGAGGCCAAGCCCGACTGCGATATTGAGCGCGAACTGATGCCCGCCGTGTGGCACGCAACGGCGCGACGACCAGCCGTGGGCGCGCAACATTTCGAGCGTACGCAGATACTCGACTAGGCCATAAGAGAGCGCGGGATCGAATTGCAGGATGTCACGATCCGCGCGCAGGCCGCCGTGGCGCACGAGATTGCGTGCGTCCGGCATGGAGAACAGGTTTTCGCCGGTCGCCAGCGGGCCGGCGTAGTCCATGGCGATTTCCGCCTGCATGCGATAGTCGAGCGGATCGACCGGCTCCTCGTACCAGCGCAAGCCATAGGGCGCGATGGCGTGGCCGTATTCCAGCGCGGTCTTGCGATCGAAGCGGCCATTGGCGTCGACGCAGAGATTCTGGCCGTTGCCGCCGAGCAGCGCGAGCACCGCTTCGATGCGCTTCAGGTCGGCGGCGAGATCCGCGCCGCCGATCTTCATCTTCACGGTCGTATAGCCGAGGTCGAGATAGCGGCGCATTTCGTCGGTGAGAGAAGCTAGGTCAGCGCCCGGATAGTAATAGCCGCCAGCGGCATAGACCCAGGCGCTGTCGTCAGCCTGCCCGCCGTTGTAACGGTCGGAGAGCAATTTCCAGAGCGGCACGTCCTCGGCCTTGGCCACCGCGTCCCAGATCGCCATGTCGAGGACGCCGACCGCGACCGAGCGCTCGCCGTGGCCGCCGGGCTTCTCGTTCTGCATCATCGCGGCCCAGCATTTCGCCGGATCGAGCAGGCCGCCTGAGTCCTGCAGGTCCTCCGGCTTGGCCGCGGTGAGCCGCGGGATGAAGCGCTCGCGCAGCATAGCCTGTTGGGCATAGCGGCCGTTCGAATTGAAGCCGAAGCCAGTCACCAGCTCGCCGTGGCGTTGCTTGTCGGTGAACACCGCGACCACGCTTACGTTCATCGTGGAAAAATCGATGAAGGCGTTGCGGATCGGGGAGCTGATGGGGACGACGATATCGGCGAGGCCGGTGATGCGCATAAGACGGATTTAGCGCACGGCATCCCGCGGAGCGACCCCAAAGCGCTGCGAGCCCCCAGGGATTACGGGCGCCCGTGGACTTCCCGCCCCGTTTCTGCTACCCACCCCGCGTCCGGTGAAGGCTTTCCGGCCGCCGCCGGCCTCCTATTCCGCAACGTTCAGAGAGGTCACCACGTGCAGGTTCTCGTCCGCGACAACAATGTCGATCAGGCCCTCAAGGCGCTGAAGAAGAAGATGCAGCGCGAGGGCATTTTCCGCGAGATGAAACTGCGTGGCCACTACGAGAAGCCTTCCGAGCGGCGCGCCCGCGAGCGGGCCGAAGCCATCCGCCGCGCCCGCAAGCTCGCGCGCAAGCGCGCACAGCGCGAAGGCCTGATCCCGATGAAGAGCCCGGCCATGCTGGCCAAGGAAAAACTGGCAAAGGGCGGCCGTGGCGGCCGTGGCGGGGGCATGGGCGGCGGCATGGGAATGGGCGGTGGCGGCATGGGTGGCGGCGGAGGCATGGGCCGCCGCTGATCTTTCCAGCGACCTGGTTTCGGCGCGGGCAGGCTACCTGCCCGCGTTTTCGTTTTTGCGACCCCCTCGACGCAGCCCAACCTTCGCCTTATGCCCCCGGCATGGGAAAGCCATGAACCGGCCGCGATCGAACTCCCCGCCCCGCACCCAATATGCCGGCGCCGTCGGCACCGCGCTGCTGCTTTCGCTGGCGCTTGCCGGCTGCGGGACGATCGGCACCGGCATCGGCACCGAAGACGACGATCTGCGCGCCGCCGCGCCGACCAACATCGCCTCGCTCTCCGACGTGGTGGCGCGCAACCCGAACGACCCGCAGGCCTACAATATGCGCGGCTCGGTGTTCGGCCGCGCCGGGCAATACAAGGAGGCGGTTGCCGACTTCGACCGGGCGATCCAGCTCGATCCGAACTACGCGCAGGCTTTCGCCAACCGGGCGCTCGCCCACCACGAGATGAAGCGCTCCGATCTTGCGCTGGCCGATTATTCGCGCGCGATCCAGATCGATCCGAATTACGCCGCCGCCTATGTCGGGCGCGGAATCCTGCGGCGCCAGCAGAACCAGGCGCAGCTCGCGCTGGGCGACTTCAACAAGGCGATCCAACTCAAGCCCGATCACGCGCAGGCCTATCACAACCGCGGCCTGATCTATCAGGCGCAGGGCCTGCACAAGTTCGCCATCGACGAATTCACCACCGCCATCAATCTCACGGTCTCGGCGCCCGAGCCCTATGTCGCGCGCGCGATGAGCTATGTGGCGATCAACGATCCCAAGCGCGCGATCGAGGACTTCGACGAGGCGTTGGAAAAGAATCCGCGGCTGCTCGAGGCCTGGGTCAACCGCGGGCTGGCCTGGGAGCGGCTCGGCGACAAGGAGAAGGCCGCTGGCTCCTACGCGCGCGCGCTCAACATCCAGCAGAATTACCAACCGGCGGTCGCGGGCTTCCAGCGCGTCGGCGGCCGCTACGGGCAGACGTATCAGATCAATTAGTTCTGCAGGAACGCGCGTACCTCGCGGAGCGCGCCGAGCGGGTCGAGGTTCACGTGGCCGCCCGTCGGGAAGCGCACGAAGCGCTTGTCGGAACGGATCATCCCATAGAGCCGCTCGCCGAAGCGGATGGGTATGATCGTGTCGCGCTCGCCGTGCAGCACGAGCACCGGCGCCTTCACGGTGCCGATGCGCTCGTCGGAGCGGAACTGGTCCTTCATGAAGAGCCGCACCGGTACGAAGAAATAGGCCGAGGCGCCGACGTCGGCGGCCGACGTGAAGGGCGATTCCAGAATGACGCGGCCGACCGGCTTCTCGGCGGCGATCGCCACGGCGACGGCGGTGCCGAGCGATTCGCCGAACACGGCGATGCGCGCGGCCGGATAGCGCGCGGCGGCGAAGTCATAGGCCGTGCGTGCATCGGCGAGGATGCCCTCCTCGCTCGGGCTGCCGGTCGAGCCGCCATAGCCGCGATAGGAAAGCGCCACCAGGCCGGTGCCGTCCGCGGTGAGTGTGCGGAAACGATTGGTGCGATAGGACAGCGAGCCGCCATTGCCGTGGAAATACAGCACCACCGGCTTATCGCCGCGCGGCGGCACGTGCCAGACGATGACCTTGGCGTCGTTCGCGCTCGCGAGCACTTCCTCGACGGCCTGCGGCAATCCGGCGTCGGCCGGTAGTGTGCGCGCGCGGTCGGGAAAATACATCAGCGCGCGCTGACCGAAATAGAGCAACGCGCAGATCAGCGCGTAGGCCAGAAGCGCGATGATGATGAAGGATTTCAGCGAAGCCATGCGTTCCCACTAGCACGGAACGCGCAGCTATTCGCGGCGCTCAGTGCGCCAGCGACTTGACGATGTCCTCGGTCATTTTCTTGGCGTCGCCGAGCAGCATCATGGTGTTGTCGCGATAGAACAGCGTGTTGTCGATGCCGGCGTAGCCGGACGCAAGCGACCGCTTGATGAACATCACGGTGCCGGCCTTCCAGACTTGCAGCACCGGCATGCCGAAGATCGGCGAGGATTTGTCCTCCTCGGCCGCTGGATTGGTCACGTCGTTGGCGCCGATGACGAAGGCGATATCGGCCTGGGCGAACTCCGAATTGATATCCTCGAGCTCGAACACTTCGTCGTAAGGCACGTTGGCTTCGGCCAAGAGCACGTTCATGTGGCCCGGCATGCGGCCAGCGACCGGATGGATCGCGTATTTGACCTCGACGCCCTCCGCCTTGAGCCGATCCGCCAATTCGCGCAGCGCATGCTGGGCCTGCGCCACGGCCATGCCATAGCCAGGGACGATGATGACCTTCGAAGCGTTCTTCATGATGTAGCCGGCGTCTTCGGCCGAGCCGAGCTTGACCGGCCTAGCCTCGGCGCCACCCGCGGGCCCCGCCACCTCGCCGCCGAAGCCGCCGAGGATCACCGCGAAGAAGTTGCGGTTCATGCCCTTGCACATGATGTAGGAGAGGATCGCGCCCGAAGAGCCCACCAGCGCGCCGGTGATGATGAGCGCGCTGTTGCCGAGCGTGAAGCCGATGCCGGCCGCAGCCCAGCCGGAATACGAGTTCAGCATGGAAATGACGACCGGCATGTCGGCGCCGCCGATCGGCACGATGATCAGCACGCCGATCAGGAACGAAAGCGCCGCCACGACCCAGAACCACATGTGGCTCTCGGTGCGGACGAAGAACACGACCGAGACCAGCAGCGCGACGCCGAGCGCGATATTGACCGCGTGGCGCGCGGGCAGAAGGATCGGCTTGCCGCTCATGCGGCCCGAAAGCTTCAGGAACGCGATCACCGAACCGGTGAAAGTAACGGCGCCGATGGCGGCGCCGATCGACATTTCCACCAGGCTCGCGGCGTGGATCGCGCCGACTTCGCCGATGCCGAAGGCGCGCGGCGCATAGAGCGCGCCGGCGGCGACCAGCACCGCGGCCATGCCGACCAGCGAATGGAAGGCGGCGACCAGCTCGGGCATCTGGGTCATCGCGATCTTGCGCGCGATATAGGCGCCGATGCCGCCGCCGATGGCGAAGCCGCCGATCACCAGTGCCCAGCCGCCGAGACCGACGGGCGGCGAAGCGGCGAGCGTGGTGGCGATGGCGATCGCCATGCCGACCATGCCGAACAGATTGCCCTGCCGAGAGGTCTCCGGATGCGACAAGCCGCGCAGCGCCAGAACGAACAGGACGCCGGAGACGAGATAGAGGAGCGCGACGAGGTTGGCGTTCATGCCCGCGTCCCCATCAACCCCGTCATCCTGAGGTGGCGGCCGAAGGCCGCCCTCGAAGGATGATGGCGCCGTCCCCCTTCGAGGCCCGCGCTACGCGCGGGCACCTCAGGGTGACGGCATGTATTCGGAAGCGGCATCATCACCGTTATCATTTCTTCTTCTGATACATGCTGAGCATGCGCTGGGTGACCAGGAAGCCGCCGAAGATATTGACCGCGGCCATGGCGAGCGCGGCAAAGCCGAGCGCCCTCGCCCACCATGGGCCGGAATCGCTGCCGGCGATGTCGACACCGGTGGCGAGCAAGGCGCCGACCACGATCACCGACGAGATCGCGTTGGTCACCGACATCAGCGGCGTGTGCAGCGCCGGCGTCACCGACCAAACCACGTAATAGCCGACGAACACCGCGAGCACGAAGATCGAGAGCCGGAACAGGAACGGATCGACGTCGCCGGTGCCGGCGGCCGGCATGGCGCCGAGCGGCAGCAGCGCTTCGTTGGTGAATTGAACCAGATCGATCATCAGGCCGCTCCTTTGGGCTTGAAGCTCGGATGCACCACGGCGCCGTCCTTGGTGAGCAGCGTCGCCTTGACGATTTCGTCGTCCCAGGGGACCGAGAACGCCTTGGTCTTCTTGTCGAACATGATCTCGAGGAACGCGAAGAGATTTTTCGCGTAGAGCGCCGACGAGGTGGCCGCGAGGCGGCCGGGCATGTTGAGCCAGCCCACGATCTTGACGCCGTTGACGTTGGCTACTTCGCCGGGCTTGGCGAGCTCGACATTGCCGCCGCGCTCGACCGCGAGATCCACCAGCACGGAGCCCGGCCTCATTGACTCCACCATCGCCTTGCTCACGAGCTTCGGGGCGGGCCGGCCGGGAATGAGCGCAGTGGTGATGACAATATCCTGCTTGGCGATATGGGCTGCGACGAGCGCGGCTTGCTTGGCCTGATAGTCCTTCGACATTTCCTTGGCGTAGCCGCCGGCGGTCTCGGCCTGCTTGAATTCGTCGTCTTCCACCGCGACGAATTTCGCGCCGAGCGACTCTACCTGCTCCTTCGCGGCAGGACGCACATCCGTCGCAGTAACCACCGCCCCCAGCCGCCGCGCAGTTGCGATCGCTTGCAAGCCCGCAACACCCGCACCCATCACGAATACACGCGCGGCCGGCACGGTGCCGGCGGCGGTCATCATCATGGGAAACGCCCGGCCGTATTCGGCGGACGCGTCGATCACAGCACGATAGCCAGCAAGGTTCGCCTGACTCGAGAGCACGTCCATGGACTGGGCGCGGGTGATGCGCGGCAGGAACTCCATTGTGATGGCTGTGAGCTTTGCTGCTGCAAGCTCGGCAATTGCCGCATCGTTGCCATAGGGATCGAGGATTCCGATCAGCATCGCTCCGGGCTTGTAGGCGGAAAGTTCGGTCTTGGCGGGCCGACGCACCTTCAGGACGATATCGGCATTGGCGAGCGTATCTTTCGCACCGTTCGCGATCTTGGCACCGGCCGCGGAAAAATCGCCGTCGGGAAAGCCCGCACGCTTGCCGGCGCCGCTTTCGACCGTGACCGTGTTGCCGAGGGCGACGAAACGCTTGACCGTGTCCGGCGTCGCGGCGACGCGCGGCTCGTTGGCATCAAGCTCGGCCGGGATCGCGATAATCATGGGCAATCGGATCGGAACTCGGAGAGACGCAGGCGGGACGTGCGGGGCCGGTGGCTTGCCAGATTACCAGATGAAGATCCAGAGGAAGGCGAGCACGATCACGACGGAGATGATCGTCCACTTCACGATCTTCAGGAAATCGTCGTACATCGCCAGATGCGCGGGATAGTCGTTCCCGTCCGCCAGGGTGTACTTCTGCTCGCCGTGATGCTCGTGCGCGGCCATCGCTTGCCCCTCAAGCCTTGCTGGATAACGTTCCGCAGGCTTTAGCGGAAACATGTGACAGGGGCAACGCCGCCTTAGGTAGCGCCCTCGAGCCCCGCGGCAGCCAGCGCCGCGGCTTGCCGCTGGGTGACTTCGGCCACCAAGAAATCGGCAATGGTGGCCTCGAACAGGCGGTGAAAGTTCAGCTCGGCGCGCAGATGCAGAAATACGCCGCCGAGGCCGATGGCGGCGCGATCCATGAACACGAACTCGCGCGGCACGGTGACCGGGCCGCGCTTGCGCAACGCCTGATGCACCTGGAACGCTTCGCGGCGCCCGTATTTGGCGGGCTCGACGCCGTCGGCGATGGTGCGCACGCGGTCGTCCATGAGCGGCCCATAGATGAAACGCGCCCAGATATTGAGGGTGTCGATCAACTCGCGCGAGAGGCCCTGAAAGCCCCAGGTTTCGTAGGCGTGCACCACGCGCGCCTCGTCGCCTCCGCTCAAGCCGCGATAGAGATCGACCACGCCGCCGACGAAGCTCGGTGGGAAAATGCGAATGCAGCCGTAATCGAGCAGGTTGATGCCGCCCGGCACGCCTCGCTCCTCGAACACCGTGTAATTGCCCAAGTGCGGGTCGCCGTGGATCACGCCGAAGCGGCTGAACGGCAGCCACCAGGCGTGAAAGAGCGCTTGCGCGAGCGTGTTGCGAATCTCGAGCGGCGTGTCCTTGTGCTTGAGGAGCTTGGTGCCTTCCATCCAATCGAAGGTGAGCAGCCGGCCGGTCGAAAGTTCCGGCCACACGGCCGGCACACGCACCTCAGGCACATTGGTGAGCATCGCTTGATAGAGCGCGACGTGCTTGGCCTCGCGGAGATAGTCGAGTTCCTCGCGCACGCGGGCGCCGATTTCCTTGGCGATCTCGCGGGTGTCGATCACCGGGTCCATGCGGCGGTGAATGGCGAACAGGACATCGAGCTGCGACAGATCCGCCTCGACCGCCGATTGCATGTCGGGATACTGGAGCTTACAGGCGAGCGGCTTGCCGTCCTTCGCTGTCGCGCGGTGCACTTGGCCGAGCGAGGCTGCGGCCGCGGGCTTGTGTTCGAAGGAGCCGAATTTTTCCTGCCAATCGGGGCCGAGCTCGGCGCTCATGCGCCGCTTGACGAAGGCCCAGCCCATGGGCGGCGCTTCGCTCTGCAATTTCATCAGCTCAGTGGCGTATTCCTCGGGCAGCAGATCGGGAATGGTGGCCATGAGCTGGGCCACCTTCATGAGCGGACCCTTGAGGCCGCCCAGCGCCGCGGCAAGCGCCAGCGCGTTCGCGCCGCGGTCGAGCGTGATCCCGAACACGCGCGCGCCGACGAACTTCGCCGCCAGCCCGCCCATATTGGCGCCGACACGCGCATAGCGCGCGGCGCGGGCGGACATGCGGTTTCGTTCGCGGTCTGTAGGATCGGCCATGGAACGAGAACCTAACGCCGGATCATGGCGTCATTGGCTGCGGTCGAGCACCTCTATTTCGTCGATCATCCGCTCGATCACAGAGAGGCCGCTCTGCCAGAATTTCGGGTCGCGTGCGTCCAGGCCGAAGGGCTTGAGCAATTCCGCATGATGCTTGGTGCCGCCGGCGGCGAGCATGGCGAGATAGCGCTCGGCGAAGCCAGCCTCGGCCTTCTCGTAAACCGCATAGAGCGAGTTCACCAGGCAATCACCGAAGGCATAGGCGTAGACGTAGAACGGCGAATGGATGAAGTGCGGGATATAGGCCCAGAAGGTCTCGTAGCCCGACCCGAGCCGGATGGCGGGGCCGAGGCTCTCGCCTTGCACTTCCATCCATAGTTCGGAAATCTTGTCGGCGGTGAGCTCGCCGTTCTTGCGCTCCAGATGCAGCTTACGCTCGAACGTATAGAACGCGATCTGGCGCACGACCGTGTTCAGCATGTCCTCGACCTTTTGCGCGAGCATGGCTTTGCGCTGGGCCGGGTTCTTGGTTTCCGCGAGCAGCGCGCGGAAGGTCAGCATCTCGCCGAATACGCTGGCGGTCTCGGCGAGCGTCAGCGGCGTCGGCGCCATCAGCGCGCCGTTCGGCGCCGCCAGCACCTGATGCACGCCGTGGCCGAGTTCATGAGCGAGCGTCATGACGTCGCGCGGCTTGCCTTGATAATTCAACAGGACATAGGGATGCGCCGAGGGCACGGTCGGGTGCGAGAAAGCGCCCGACGCCTTGCCGGCCCGCACCGGGGCGTCGATCCAGCGCTCGTCGAAGAAGCGCTTGGCAATCGCGGCCATCTTCGGCGAGAAAGCGCCGTAAGCGTTGAGCACGCGCTCGCGCGCCTCGTCCCAGCCGATGGTGCGCGTTTCGACCTTGGGCAACGGCGCGTTGCGGTCCCAGTGGTCGAGCTTGTCCTTGCCGAACCACCTGGCCTTGATTGCGTAGTAGCGGTGCGAGAGCCGCGGGAACCCGGCGCGTACGGCCGCGACCAGCGCATCCACCACCTCGCGCTCGACACGGTTCGACAGATGCCGCGCGTCGGCCACGTCCTCGAAGCCGCGCCAGCGGTCGGAGATCGCCTTGTCCTTGGAGAGCGTGTTGGTGACGAGCGCGAACAGGCGGAGATTCTTCTTCAGCACCTCGGCGACCGCGTCGGAGCCGGCGCGGCGGCGCGACTCGTCGGGGTCCTGCATCAAAGTCAGCGTCTGTTCGAGCAGGAGCTCCTTGCCGTCGACCTTGAAGCGCAGGCCCGCCATGGTCTCGTCGAACAGCCGGTTCCAGGCACCGCGGCCGGTGACCGACTTTTCGTGGAAGAGCTGCTCGATGCGGTCCTCGAGCTGGTAGGGCTTCTCTTTCCGCACATCCTCGACCCAGGGCCGGTAGTGGCCGAAGGCCGACTCGCCGAGCGCCTTCTCGATCAGCGCGTCGTCGATGCGGTTGAGCTCCAGCGTGAAGAACAGGAGATGCGTCGAGGCCGCGGTGATCTTGTCCTGCACGTCGCCGTAGAACTTGGCGCGCTTGGCATCGGTAGTGTCGCCGGCATGGACCAGCCCGGCGAAGGACATCAGCCGGCCAAGCAGGTCCTCGATCTTCTCGTAACGGACCACCGCCGCGCCGAGCTCGGCGCCGGCCCGCGCGGACGCGGCGATTTCAGCGAGCTTGCCCTTGTAGGCCTCTTCGAACACGGCGCATTCGGCCTCGGCGCGGGCGAGATCGGCCGCCACCTCCGGCGCATCGATGCCGGGGTAGAGATCGGCAAGGTTCCATTCCGGAAGCAGGCCGAGCGCGTCGGCGGGACGGACGGCGGTCGCAGAAGACGGTCGATTCACGGATTTTTCCCTTCGCCACTCATATTGCGTGCCCGCTGGCCGCGATCAATGGCCCCGCAAGGCCAATCCTGCCAGCGCTTGGTGGCCGGCTTTCAGCTTCCATTAACGCACTCGGCCCAGATTGTCCCGGAACGGCACGGCCGGGAGGGAAAATGACCACGCGTATTCTCGTAGCCGACGACGATCCGGTTCAGCGACGGCTGCTCGACGCCATGATCCGCCGCTTCGGCTACGAACCGGTGACGGTCGAAGGCGGCGAGGCGGCCCTGCGCCTGCTCGAGGGCAAGGACGGCCCCGGGATCGGCTGCGTCATTCTCGACCTCGTCATGCCCGACCTCGACGGCATGGGCGTGCTCGGCCGGCTGAAGGAGCGCGGTATCGACACGCCGGTGATCGTGCAGACCGCGCACGGCTCGATCGACGCGGTGATCTCGGCCATGCGCGCGGGCGCAGTCGATTTCGTGGTCAAGCCCGCGGGCGCCGAGCGTCTGCAGGTCTCGCTGCGCAATGCGCTTGCCCAGTCCGTGCTCGCGGGCGAGGTGCGGCGCTTGCGCCGGGTCGCCGATAATGCGCTCGGCCTGGAGGACCTCGCTTCGCAGAGCCCGCGCATGCAGGCGGCGCTCAAGCTCGCCGAAAAAGCGGCCACCTCCGACATTCCGGTACTGCTTGAGGGCGAGTCGGGCGTCGGCAAGGAATTGCTCGCGCGCGCGATCCGCGGCGGCGGCAACCGAGCAGACAAGCCCTTCGTCGCCGTGAATTGCGGCGCCATCCCGGAAATGCTCGTGGAGTCGATCCTGTTCGGCCACGAGAAGGGCGCCTTCACCGGCGCCAGCGACAAACAGATCGGCAAGTTCGTCGAGGCCGACGGGGGCACCTTGTTCCTCGACGAGATCGGCGAATTGCCGATGGACGCGCAGGTGAAGCTGCTGCGCGCGCTGCAGGACGGTCAGATCGACGCCGTCGGCTCGCGCAAGTCGGTCAAGGTCAATTTCCGCCTGATCTCCGCCTCGAACCGCGACCTTGGCGAGCTGGTGCACTCCGGACGCTTCCGCGAGGACCTCTATTATCGCCTGCACATTTTCCCGATCACCGTGCCGCCGCTGCGGAACCGCACCGAAGACATTCCCGATCTGGTACGCCGCTTCGCGGTGCGCTTCGCCGCCGAGGAGGGCAAGCGCGTACGCGCGGTTTCGGCCGACGCGATCCGGCTGCTGACCGGATTTCGCTGGCCGGGCAACGTACGTCAGCTCGAGAACGCCGTCTTCCGTGCGGTGGTACTGGCCGAGACCGACGAGATCGGTGCGGCCGAGTTCCCACAAATCGCGGCCCAAGTGCCCGGCTTCGAGGCACAGGTACCGCCGGTGGCGCTAAGCGGAGCACGGCCCGCCGAGCCGATCCTTATCCTCGATTCGCCGGCGACCGTGCCGGGGGCATCGGAAGCGCTCGCATTCCTGGGCCCGGACGGCCATGTGCGTCCGCTCGAGGAAATCGAGGCCGAGGCGATCCGCACGGCGATTGCGCGCTATCGCGGCCGCATGACCGAGGTCGCCCGCCGGCTCAAGATCGGCCGTTCCACCCTCTATCGGAAGCTGAAGGATCTAGGCTTGGAGACCGAGGCGGATGCCGCCGTGGCCGATGTGGCGGCCGAGTAACGCTCGCAATCCTTTGACCTGTCAGGGCCCGGAAAGACTTGATTCCCCGGCCCTGAGACTGCCACAACCCCTATCCTAAGATCGCTACCGCTGAGCGCAGGAGAGGCCATGCTACGGGCATTGTGGGAGAGGTTTACAGCGGCGACCGGCGGCGAGAATCGCGAGCCCATGAGCCCCGGACGCATGAGCGCCTTCGTCGCTGGCCTCGGCCTGCTGGCGCTGATCGGGATTTTCCTGTTTTCCGCGGATCGCGATTTCACCGGCTTCCGCGCGGCCGACACCGCCGCGGTCGCGCAAACGCCCTCTGCGACTACCCAGCGAATCGAAGACTTTATCCCGACGCCGCAGGCCGCCGACGTTCCGCCGCTCACGTTGGCCGATCTCGCGCGCGAAGGCGGCGACAAGTGGATCGCGTCACAGGTGCCGACGCCCGAGCCGGCCGGCGTGGCGCCGATCACGCTCAAAGATGTTGGACCCATCACGGCGAGCACGCTAGCTCCCGCTCAGCCTGCGACCGCAGCTCAGCCCGATGCTCCGCTCACCGGCAAGGATCTCGTCAAAGCGCCGCTCGCAACCACGCTCGCGTCCTCTGAAACGGTCGTCGCGGAGAAGCTTCGTGATCTCCTGGCGCTGCGCGGCGAGCGCTATTTCAACCGCAAGAACGAACGCGCGGCGGCCGAGCAATTCTACCGCGACCGCGGCTTCGTCCCGCTCTGGGTCGAGAAGGGTGCCGAGACCGCGCGCGCCACCGCCGCGTTTGCGTACCTGCGGGGCATCGAAGCCGACGGCCTCGATCCCGCCGATTATCCGATGCCGAACTTCAAGGCCATCGCCGATGCCGACGGCCTCGCGGAAGCCGAGCTCAAGTTCACCGCCGCGATCTTCGACTTCGCGCGCCATGCGCAGACCGGCCGCGTGCATTTCTCGCGCATCACCTACGACATTCTCTACTACCCGACCGCGCCGGAGCCCGCCGAAGTGCTCGCCCGCATAGCCGGGGCCAGGAACATGGCCGAGGCGCTCGACGGCTATCAGCCGCCACACGATGCTTACAAGGCGCTCAAGGCTAAGCTTGCCGACGCGCGCGGGCGTGCCGCCGATGTGGGCCCGAAACCGATCCCGGGCGGCCCGCTGCTGAAGGTCGATCTTAAGAAGCCGATGCGCGACGCACGCGTGGCGCTGTTGCGCGAGCGGCTTGGCGTCCCTGGCGACGACACCTATGACAAGCCGCTCGCCGAGGCGGTGAAGAAATTCCAGACCCAGCGCAAGCTGTCGCCCACCGGCAATCTGAATCAGGCGACCATCGATGCGCTCAACCCGCCGCGCCGCGAGCGCGATGCCGACGTCATCATCGCCAACATGGAACGCTGGCGCTGGGCGCCGCGCGACCTCGGCAAAGTCCATGTGATAGTCAACATCCCCGACTACACGCTGAAGGTCGTGCGCGACAATCAGATGGTCTGGAACACGCGGATCGTCGTCGGCAAGCCGGGCAATCTGGCGACCCCGATCACCAGCGCGTACATGACGCACATCACCGTCAACCCGACCTGGAACGTGCCGCCCTCGATCATCCAGAACGAGTACCTTCCGGCGCTACAGCAGGACCCGCAGGCGATGGATCGCATCGGGCTGAAGCTCACGCGCAACCCGGACGGCACGATCCACATCTACCAACCACCGGGCGACAACAACGCGCTTGGGCGCATCCGCTTCAACTTTCCGAACAAGTTCCTGGTCTACCAGCATGACACGCCGGACAAGAAACTGTTCACCCTCGACAAGCGCGCATTTAGCCACGGCTGCATGCGCGTACTGGACCCGGTGAAATATGCCGAGGTGCTGTTGTCGATCGCGCTGCCGAAGGAAGGCTATACGCAGGACCGCATCCGCAAGATGTTCGGACCCGGCGAGGTCGATATCCGCCTGCCGAGCCAGATCCCGGTCCACCTCACCTACCAGAGCGCGTTCGTCGATGAAGCCGGCAAGCTGCAGATCCGCGAGGACGTCTATGGACGCGACGCGCGGCTGCTCGCCGTGCTCAAGAGCAGCGAACGGCGGGTCGCCGACATCGCGGTCGAGCGGCGTCCGGCTACGACCATCAACCGCGATGCGCTGCGCCTGCCGGATGACCGCTTCGCCGGCCGGGGCGGCAACTTTTTCAACTGGTTCCTGAGCCGCTAGTACAAGCCTGAATCCCAGTTTGGAGCGGCCCCTTGCCCAACAAGGGGCCGCAAGCCTTTGGATTGCCCCGGTAATCCACCGCTAACGCCCGTCCCGAGGCACCTTTTCGCCACGATCCGCCGCTACCCAGTCAAAAGGGGGCGGTGTCGGCAATCAGCTATTAACCCCGCCCGGTAAGAGTACGTTCAGCCTGATTGCGGCCAGTGGGGGCCGCACGGGTTCGCCCAATTCGACACGCCACGGGACGGGTTCGTGCCGATAGTCAGTACCGGACGATATATCCTCAGCGACCGGGTAGCTCGCCCGCTCACCGTAGTGGGCTTCGCGGCTATCTTCGCTTTCGCATCAGCCGGCAGACTCGAGAACGCGATCGCCAACGGCGACACGCGCACGCTCTCGTTCCACCACATGCATACCGGCGAGACGCTCACCGTCACCTTCAAACGCGAAGGCCGCTACGACCCGCAGGGGCTCGAAAAGATCAATTGGCTGTTGCGCGACTGGCGGCGCGACGAACCCACGCGCATGGACCCGCAACTGTTCGATCTTCTGTGGGAGATCCACCGCGAAGTCGACGCCAAGGAGCCGGTCACCATCGTCTCCGCCTATCGCTCGCCGCAGACCAACGCGATGCTGCGCAAGCGCGGCCGCGGCGTCGCCCGTTTCAGCCAGCACATGATGGGCAAGGCCATCGATTTCTACATCCCCGGCGTCGAGCTTTCGGAGCTGCGCGTCGCCGGGCTGCGCATGGAGCGCGGCGGCGTCGGCTTCTATCCGACCTCCGGCTCGCCCTTCGTGCATATGGACACCGGCGGCATTCGCCATTGGCCGCGCATGACCCGCGATCAGCTCGCCCGCGTCTTCCCCAACGGCAAGACCGTGCATCTGCCCGCCGACGGCAAGCCGATGCCGGGCTACGAGATCGCGCTCGCCGCACTCGAGAAGCGCGGCGGCCGCCCCGGCCAGATCGCGCTCGCGTCACGCGGCGCGCCCGGTGCGGACGCGATCGAGACCGAAAATCCGGAACGGACGAGCGTAACAGGACGCGCGAAGACTTTCATCGCCTCGCTGTTCGGCAAGGCCGACGAGGAAGAGGAAGAGACGCCAACCCCGAGCCAGCGCCGGCGCCTGCCGGCCATCGCTTCACTCACCGCCGGTCCACCGCCGCCCGGAAGCACTCCGCCGCCCGTCGCCGGTTTGCCGCGTCCGACTGCAAGTGCAGCGTTGGCGCCGACGATTCCCACGCAGCAGACGCCGCAATTGGCTTGGCAGACCGGGCCGGCCGGCGCTCCTGCGCACGAGACGAAACCCGTGGCCATGGCGTCGATCATTCCATTGCCGCGTCCGCGGCCGGACGATCTCGAGATCACCGCTTCGCTGCCTGAGGCGATCGTCGGACGCCCGGCGGCGCAACCGGCCGGACCCGCGCTGGCCTATGCGCCGGCGGCACGGCCCCTCGGCAACTCGCAGGTGCCGGTATCGCAGCGCTTCGTGCGCGCGGCTGGACCGGTTCCGATGACGCAGCGGGAATTCGCCCTCGCCGCGATGGCGCCGGCCGATCTCATGCATGGGCCGATGGTGCAGTTCGTGGCCGAGCTTCACCACCCCGACTTCAAGGCGCGCGGCCTGATGGACCCCGCGCACGCGGCACTGCGGATCGCCTTCGGACGTGATCTCGCCGAGGCGCCGCCCACGGCCCGCTTCGCCGGCCCGGCTATCGCGCCGGTCCAGGTCGTCGCGTTCGGCCGTAGCGCGACCGGATCGCTGCTCGCGCGCGTGAACTAGGCGCTTCGGCGCTCGTTCGAAAACAAGCCCGGCAATAGCGGAGCGTCGTCTCCGACGCGTACGCCCTCCAGCGCCAGCAGGCGCTCTTTGGTGACTGTCCCGCCATAAGCGGAGAAGCCGCCGAGCTTGTTGCCCTTGGCCAGCACCCGATGACAAGGAATGACGATCGGCATCGGGTTGCGCGACATCGCCTGCCCCACGCCGCGGGCATCTCCCGGCGTCCCGGTCTGGCGCGCGAGATCGCCATAGGTCGCGGTCGTTCCCCAGCCGATCGAACGCGCTGCGATCTGGATTTCCCGGTCGATCGGGCCGACCTTCGACAGGTCGAGGACGGCCGATGAGAAGTCGACCCGCTCGCCCGTGGCGAAGCGCTGGATTTCGTCAATCAATTGTTTGATTTGAGGCGGTGGATCATCGGAGCGCGTGCCCCCCGATCTTGCTCTCAGACGCCGCTCGGTCGAGTTACGGTCGGCTTCGGGAAGCTGCACCCGGGTCAGGCCCTGCTCGCTCCAGGCCACGCCGCAGGAGCCGATGGCCGTATCGAACAGGCAATAGTGCTCCTGGAGTGGAGCTTGAGCCTGCGCTGCTGTGATGCCGTCTTCCGCCATACGAATCAGGCCGTCCGCCCGAGCACGTTGCCGAGGTCGTTATAGATCGTGTGCAGGTGCTGGGCACCCGAATCCACCGAGCCCATTTCGATCACGAATCCATCGGCGATCAAGCGGTAGCCGAACGCCCGTTCCGGCGTGTTGGGGCCGTACCAGGCGAAATGCACGGCGTCCCGATCACCGGAGCGGACGCGCGCCTTCTGGGCGGTGGCAAGCGCCGGCGACAAATGATCGACCGCATAAGTCTCGATGAGTTGCCATATCAGATCGCGCTGCGCCGAGCCGAGTTCGGCGGCGGCAAGACCAACCTTCTGCGCGTTGGCGCGCTCGCGTCCCGCATAGGACATGATGTTGTAGAGGTGCGTATCCGATAAGCGGGCGCGCGCTTGCAGCCGCGGAGCCAGATCGCCGATCAGCCGTCGCGCCAAAGCCTCCTCGTTCTTGAGCGTTACGAGGCCGGCATGTTTTCCCGACGTGACGCGGTTGGGGTAGGACGAGAACGAGGACGGCGTCACCGAAACGATGCGGCCGTCGCGTACCGCGATCGACTGGGTCAGGTGATGACCCTCGACCCGGAAGCCCCAGGCGCCGGTCTCGGCCGGAGTCCCGAAGACGGAGAACGAAAATCGCTCCGAGGAACGCTGGTCGGCGCCGTTGCCTTGCGACGCGAGTACGTCCTGCAACGTCATTACGTTCTTGGTCTTCTCGATGCCACCAGGCGACAGCAAGGTCGCGAGCAGGTCCCAGGCCGCGGCTTTCTGCTCGGCGCTCATCTGTTCGAGCCGCAGGCCCGGCTTGACGTAGCCGCCGACGCCGAAATAATTCCAGCTGCGCCATTCCGGCCCGTCCCAGGCAAACGAAGCGGCCTTCAGCTTGTCGGGATCGAGGCTCGAGAGGAACTTGCGTGAGCGCGTCAGAAAATCGGCGGCGGGTGAAAGGCCGGCTTGCGCCGCAACCGCGCTGGGCAGCATCGCCGTGCCGAGGAGTGCGGTGCCGGCCAGAATCATACTGCGGCGATCGAGTTTCGTGGAGTTGGAATTCGACATGGGCGTCTCCTGGTCAGCGCTACCGCACCGACGATCAATCTAGCGTGCAATCGAACGACGGCGCATCAAGGTCAATGTCGGCGCCGTCACGCATGTGTGATAAATTGGGCAAAATGAGCCGATATCGCGGCTAGTTCGCCGAGTTGCACGATGGCGATTAGTTTTTCAGCCGGTAACCGGTCTTGAAAATCCACCATACGGCCGCCATGCACGTGACCAGGAACAGGATCGTCATGGCCAAGCTGACCTCTACGCTCACATCGGCGATCTCGTAGAAACTCCAGCGGAAACCGCTGATGAGATAAACGACGGGATTGAACAGCGTCACGGTCTGCCAGAAAGGCGGCAGCACGTCGATGGAATAGAATGTGCCGCCAAGAAAGGTCAGCGGCGTGATGATCAGGAGCGGAATAATCTGCAGCTTTTCGAAGCCGTCGGCCCAGATGCCGATGATGAAGCCGAACAGACTGAAGGTCACCGCCGTAAGCACCAGGAACGCGAGCATCCAGACCGGGTGAGCGATCTTGATCGGCACGAACAGGCCGGAGGTGGCGAGCACGATCAGCCCGAGAATGATCGACTTGGTCGCGGCCGCGCCGACATAGCCGAGCACGATCTCGACATAGGAAACCGGCGCCGACAGGATTTCGTAGATGGTTCCGACGAAGCGCGGGAAATAGATGCCGAACGAGGCGTTCGCCACGCTCTGCGTCAAGAGCAAGAGCATGATCAGCCCCGGCACGATGAAGGCGCCGTATTCGACGCCCTGAATCTCGGTGATGCGCGAGCCGATCGCCGCACCGAACACGACGAAATAGAGCGACGTCGAAAGCACCGGCGACAAGATGCTTTGCATCAACGTGCGCCCGGTGCGCGCCATTTCGAAATAATAGATTGCGCGGACCGCCCGAAAATTCATTATCCCTGCCTCACCAGCCCGACAAAAATGTCCTCAAGCGAAGTCTGCGTCGTATGCAGGTCCTTGAACCGGACACCCGTGCGATTGAGGTCGCCGAGTAGCGCCGTAATGCCGGTGCGCTCGCCCTGTGTATCGTAGGTGTAAACCAGCTCGCTTCCGCCGTTCGCGAGCGTCAGGCGATGCGCGGCAAGCTCGGCCGGCACGGCATCGAGCGGCTTCTGCAGATGCAAGATCAATTGCTTCTTGCCGAGCTTGCGCATGAGTTCGGCCTTATCTTCGACCAGGATCAGCTCCCCGTTATTGATCACGCCGATCCGGTCGGCCATGAGCTCGGCTTCTTCGATGTAGTGGGTGGTGAGGATGATGGTCACGCCGGAAGCGCGCAATGCGCGCACAACCTCCCACATGTCCTTGCGCAGCTCGACATCGACGCCGGCGGTCGGCTCGTCGAGGAAGAGTATTTGCGACTCGTGCGAAAGAGCCTTGGCGATCAGCACCCGGCGCTTCATGCCGCCGGAAAGCGTCATGATCTGATTGTCTTTTTTGTCCCACAGCGACAGCTCTTTTAGAATCTTCTCGATGTGGCCGGGATTCTTGGGCTTGCCGAACAGGCCACGGCTGAAGCTGACGGTCGCCCAAGGAGTTTCAAACGCGTCGGTGGTCAGTTCCTGCGGCACCAGGCCGATCATCGAGCGCGCCGCGCGGTAATCGGTGATGATGTCGTGACCGTCCACGGAAACCGTGCCTTCGGATGGGTTCACGATCCCGCAAATGACGTTGATCAGAGTCGTCTTGCCTGCGCCGTTCGGGCCGAGCAGAGCGAAAATCTCTCCGCGGCGAATCTCCAGATTGACGCTTTTGAGAGCGTGAAACCCGGAGGCGTAGGTCTTGGAGAGGTTCGAGATGGAAATGATCGGCTGCATTTCTGCCATCGGCTAGCCCACCAGCCCCACCGCTTCTCGGTAAAGCTCGACCAGCGCCTCGTGCTCCTTGCGCTCGTCGGTGTCCTGCTTCCGGAGCCGCACCACCACGCGCATGGCCTTGACGTCGAAGCCGGCGCCCTTGGCCTCGGCATAGACCTCGCGGATGTCGTCGCCCAGAGTCTTCCGCTCCTCCTCCAGCCGTTCGATGCGTTGAACGAAGGCCTTGAGCTGGCCCTTGGCAAAGCTGGTCTGCGCGGCCATCGTCGGCCTCCCCTATTCGTTCGCTGTTTTCGGAACCTAGTGTTTTTCGGGCCGCGACTTCTCGAACGCGGCGTTCTGCTCGGCGCTGGCCTCACGCTGGTGGCGCTTGCGCCATTCGCCATAGGGCATGCCGTAGACGATCTCGCGGCTCTCGTCCTTGCTCATGGCGACGCCCTTCTCGTCGGCGGCGTCCTTCATCCAGTTGGAGAGGCAGTTGCGGCAAAAGCCCGCGAGATTCATCAAGTCGATGTTCTGCACGTCGGTGCGGCCGCGCAAATGTTCGACCAGGCGCCGGTAGACGGCGGCCTCAAGCTCGGTGCGGATGCGGTCGTCCATGGCGGCTCCTCATGATCCCGGCCCTTTGGACTTAGGCCGCGCCTTGGGCCGGTGCAAGGAGGTGTCGCGACCGGCGGATTGGTCTATGTCACGGTCAGCATGGATTCCAAGGACGCGCGCGACTTTCTCCACGGCCTGTTCAAGGCCGCGGTTGCGGCCGCGCACCCGGACCATTGCCTGTCACCTGCCCTGCCACCGGCCCTGGAGCGCGGGCGCATCGTCGTGCTGGCCGCGGGCAAAGCCGCAGGCAGCATGGCCGCAGCGGCAGAGCGCCATTACCTCGACAAGATCAAGCTCGCGCCCGAGCGGATCGGCGGGATCGCGGTCACACGCCACGGCTATGGCCGGCCGTTGCGGCGGATCGAAATGATCGAAGCCGGGCATCCGGTGCCCGACGAGGCCGGGGTCGCCGCGGCGGCGCGCACGCTTGCGCTTGCCGACGCGGCGGGCGCCGACGATCTGGTGCTCGTATTCATGTCGGGCGGGGCGTCGGCCAATTGGGTGGCGCCCGCGCCCGGCGTCTCGTTCGAAGACAAGCGCACGCTGACGCGGGCATTGCTCGCGTCCGGCGCCACAATCAACGAATTCAACACGGTGCGGAAGCATCTCTCCAGCATCAAGGGCGGCCGGCTCGCGGAACGGGCGGCGCCGGCGCGGCTGGTGGCGCTCGCGATCTCCGATGTGCCCGGCGACGATCCATCGGTGATCGGGTCGGGGCCCACGGTGGCGGACGCCACGACCTTGGCCGACGCGCGCGCGGTGTTGGAGCGGCGGAACATCATTGTCCCCGCTTCCATCGCCGCCGCGCTGAACGATGCCAAGAACGAGAGCCCGAAGCCGGGCGACGCGGCGTTCGCCGGAAGCACGTTCAAGATCGTCGCACGGCCCGCAGATGCGCTCGAAGCCGCGGCCGAAGCCGCGCGCGCAGCAGGGATCGAGCCGGTGCTGCTCGGCGCTGACCTAGAGGGCGAGGCGCAAGAGGTTGCCGGCGATCACGCCCGCCGCGCGCTCGCGCTTGCGCGCGAGGGCCGCCGCGCGGTGCTGCTTTCGGGCGGAGAATTGACTGTCACAATTCGCGGCAAGGGCCGTGGCGGTCCGAACCAGGAATATGCGTTGGCTGCGGCCATTGCGCTCGCGGGCGCGCGGAGCATTTCAGTGCTCGCCGCCGATACCGACGGCACCGACGGCGGCGCCGGCAGTCCGGACGACCCGGCCGGCGCTTTCGCCGACCCGACCACCCTCGCCCGCGCCAGCACGCTCGGCCTCGATCCTGCCCGGTTCCTCGCCGAAAACGACTCTAGTGCATTCTTCTCGCGGCTCGGCGACCTCCTGAAAACCGGGCCGACCTACACCAACGTCAACGACTTCCGGGCGGTGCTCGTTGACACCTGAGGGGGCCTTAAGGGAAATGGCGCATCCGCTGCTGCTTCGCCGCATGAGGTGGCTCGTTTGAACCGGCTTCCTGCATTCGACCCGACCCGCATCGCGGCGCTCGCGCTGTTTGCGCTGGCGCTGCTGTGGCCGCTGCAGGCGTTCGCAGATTTTCGCCTGTGTAACCGCACCTCCAGCCGGGTCGGCATCGCAGTCGGCTACAAGGACCAGGAAGGCTGGACCACCGAGGGCTGGTGGACCATCAACGCCAATGCCTGCGAGACGCTGATCCGCGGGCCGCTGGTCGCGCGCTTCTATTACGTCTACGCCGTGGACTACGACCAGGGCGGCGAATGGGCGGGCAAGGCCTTCATGTGCACGCGTGAGCGGGAATTCACCATCCGAGGCATCGAGGACTGCCTGGCGCGCGGCTATGACCGCACCGGCTTCTTCGAGGTCGATACCATCGAACAGAAGAACTGGACGCTGCAGCTGACCGAAAAGGGCCAGACCGTCCCCACGGTGCCGCCTACGCCGCCGCAAGCACGGCCCGGAGTTCTGCCCCCACAGCAACCCGCGCAGACTCGGCCGGGAGCGCCGGCGCGATGAAACGCGAACGCCGCACCAAGATCGTCGCCACGCTGGGTCCGGCCTCGTCCGATCCGGCCATGATCGAGCGGCTATTCATGGCCGGTGCCGACGTCTTTCGCATCAACATGAGCCATACGCCGCAGCCGCGCATGCGCGAGCTGGTGAGCGCGATCCGCGCGATCGAGGCGCGCCATGGCCGGCCGATCGGCATTCTCGTCGATCTGCAGGGGCCGAAACTCAGGCTCGGCGCGTTCGCGGGCGGTAGCGTGGACGCGAAGCCGGGAGCTGTCTTCGTGCTCGACGACGACGCCAAGCCCGGCGACGCCAAGCGCGTGCATCTGCCGCATCCGGAAATCTTCGCCGCGATCGAACCCGGTCATCATCTGCTGATCGACGACGGCAAGGTGCGCTTGGTGGTGACCGAAGTCTCGCGGACCCGTATCGTCACCAAGGTCGAGATCGGCGGGCGGTTGTCGGATCGCAAAGGCGTGAGCTTGCCGGACACTACCGTTCCGGTCTCGCCGCTCACCGACAAGGATCGGTCCGATCTCGAAGCGGCGCTGGAGACCGGTATCGACTGGATCGCGCTCTCCTTCATCCAGCGGCCCGAGGACATCGCCGAGGTCAAGAAGATCGCGCGCGCGCGGGCTTCGGTCATGGCCAAGATCGAGAAGCCGCAGGCGGTGACGCGACTAGCAGAGATTCTCGAGACCGCCGACGCACTCATGGTCGCGCGCGGCGACTTGGGCGTCGAGATGCCGCTCGAGCGCGTGCCCGGCCTGCAGATCCAGATCATCCGCAGCGCGCGCCGCCAGGGCAAGCCCGTGGTGGTGGCTACGCAGATGCTGGAATCCATGCTCACTTCGCCGGTGCCGACGCGCGCGGAGGTCTCCGACGTGGCGACGGCGATCTTCGAGGGCGCGGACGCTGTAATGCTTTCGGCTGAATCCGCCTCGGGGCGCTATCCGATCGAAGCGGTCGAGACCATGAGCCGCATCGCCGAGACGGTGGAGCGCGACGCGGCGCACGGCACGACGATGGGCGCGGAGCGCGAGGAGCCCGAGGCGACCGGCGCCGACGCGATCGCGGCGGCGGCCCGCCAGATCGCCGAGACGCTCGAGCTCTCCACGATCCTCTGCCTCACCAGCTCAGGGGCGACGGCGCTCCGGGTCGCGCGCGAGCGGCCGAAACCGCCGATCGTGGCGCTATCGCCGAAACTCGCCACCGCGCGGCGGCTCGCGCTGGTGTGGGGCGTGCACTGCGTCGTCAACGAGGATGCCGGCGACATCGATGCCGCCGTGGCGCAGGCCTGCCGCATCGCCTATCGCGAAGGCTTCGCCAAGCCGAACCAGCGCGTGATCATCGTGGCTGGTGTGCCGCTCGGCACGCCGGGCGCCACCAACATGGTGCGGATCGCGTACGTAGGTTCGGGTGATATCGGCGACTGAGGCAGGCCTCAGATATCTCGGCCTTCGACCTTCACTTCCAGCCGCTTGATGATGTCGCCAATGCTCGGCAGGTGCGGATGCACTTCGAGCGCGCGGCGCAGCGCGTCGAGCGCGCGCTTGTCGTCGCCGATGTCCTGCAGGATCACGCCGAGCCCGGTGAGTGCACCGAAGTGGCGCGGTTCGCGCGCCAGCGCCACGCGAATATCGGCGAGCGCACCGCTCACGTCTTTCTTGAGATAAAGCAGCGTTGCCCGACGGGCGCGAGCTTCGGCGAAATTGGGTTCGAACTCGATCAGGGCGTCGAGCAGCTCGAGCGCGAGGTCGTTGTCCTTGGCTTCCACCGCCGCGCGCGCGCGCACCATGAGAAGATCGGCGGTGTCGCTGCCCGACACCAGCAAGGCGGCTTCGATGCGCGCCTCGATGACCTTGGAAATCTGGGCGTCGGGCGAACGCTTGAGCGCTTCGAACAGGTCGTCGAGCCGCTTGGTGCGGTCTGGCACGGCTGCGCGCAGCGGACGACGCTCGGCCTTGGGGCCAGCAGGAGGGGTTGCGGGTTCTTGCGCCAGCACGACATCGGCCGCGGCAAGCGCGGCGGCGAAGGCGAGACCTGCGAGCAGGGATGCACGCATGAATCGATTCTATGCCGCCTTGCGGCGGCAGGCAAAGCCGGATTTTCGGGCTTGGGCCGGGCTAGCCCTGACGCGCCTTAAAGCGACGGTTCGTCTTGTTGATGATGTAGACGCGGCCCTTGCGCCGGACCATGCGGTTGTTGCGGTGGCGTTTGCGCAGCGAGCGGAGCGAGTTGCGGATCTTCATGGCTTTTCCAATGGGTCGGGCGCGGTCTTAGGGGCCGGGTGCGGGTGTGTCAATCGAGCGAAAAATGGTGGGCGCGACAGGGATCGAACCTGTGACCCCTACCATGTCAAGGTAGTGCTCTTCCGCTGAGCTACGCGCCCATTCGCGCCTGAAGCGCGGGCAAATTGCTATATCGGCTCGCAGGGGGTGCTGCAAGGCGCGGCGGATCAAGCCGCTTTCAGCAGCCGTTCCACTTCGTTGACCAGATCGCGCAGGTGGAAGGGCTTGGACAGGACCTTGGCGTCCTTGGGCTTGTTCTCGGAATTCAGTGCGACGGCTGCGAAGCCTGTGATGAACATGACCTTCATATCGGGGTCGAGCTCGGTCGCCTTGCGCGCAAGCTCGATGCCGTCCATTTCCGGCATCACGATATCGGTCAGCAGAAGCTCGAACGGTTCCTCGCGCAAACGCTGATAGGCGGAGCGGCCATTGTCGAAGGCGACGACCTCGTAGCCGGCATTAGCAAGCGCGCGTTCGAGAAAACGGCGCATATCGCCGTCGTCTTCGGCGAGCAGAATTTTCGGCATCACACACCCACGCCTTACACGTTACAAATCGCGGCGGAATTCCCCGTCCCAGCCTTCCATTTGCACCTCCGCCGGTAAACGGCCGGTGAAGGCGCATAAGCCTTTTGGCACCCTTCCCAAGGGGCATCGAACCCCTGCAGTATGGGCTCTAGACAGGGGATTCCCCTATTCTTTTCCACCCGCCCTGGATTAGCCGGTCCCGAGCCATGAGCGCCCAGATCGTCGACGATTTCGAGGCCGCCTTCGAGGTGCTGGAGCCGACTGCGCTCGCAGGCCCCGTGGTCTGCAACTCGCCCCATAGCGGGTGCCTCTATCCGTCCAAATTCATGGCGCTGACGAGGCTCGACCTGCCGACGCTCAGGCGCTCCGAGGACAGCTTCGTGGACGAGCTTTTCGCCGACGCAGTGCGCCTCGGCGTTCCCCTGATGCGGGCGCACTTCCCGCGCGCCTTCCTGGACGTCAACCGGGAGCCCTACGAGCTCGACCCCCGCATGTTCGACGGCCGGCTGCCGGCCTTTGCCAATACCCGCTCGTTGCGGGTTGCCGGCGGGCTCGGCACCATCGCGCGGGTGGTCGGCGATTCACGCGAGATTTACGACCGGCGCCTGCCGGTGGACGAGGCGCTCCGCCGCATCGATCTCTATTACAAGCCCTATCACCGGGGCCTGCGGCGGCTGCTGTTGTACGCCCAGAAGGTCTACGGCCACGCGGTGCTGGTGGACTGCCATTCGATGCCCTCGAATGCGAACGGGCGGGACGAGCGGCCACGGGCCGATGTGGTGCTCGGCGACCGCTACGGCACCAGCTGCGCCCCCTCGGTGACCGACACGATCGAGGAGTCGCTGCGCGACCTCGGCTATGCCGTGGCCCGCAACAAGCCCTATGCGGGCGGCTTCATCACTGAGCATTACGGCGATCCGGCCGCGGGCTTCCACGCGGTACAGATCGAGATCAACCGCGCGCTCTATATGGACGAGCGCAGCTACGCGCGCTCGTCGCGTTTCGAGCGGGTGCGGCTGGATCTGGCGCGCATGGTCGGGCGGCTCGCGAGCGTGACCGCGGCCGGGATTGCGCCGATGCGCGATGCGGCCGAATAGGTCAGCAAAGCTTCCGGAAAGAAAAAAGGGCCGCCTGCGGGAGCAAGCGGCCCAAGTCTAGGGAGGAAACGCCCAAGGAGGGCAGCAATAACGCGACGCCATCGCGTTATCGCACTGCAGCAATATGCCGTTGCGGCGCAATATTCGCAACAGACCAGCTATGCGTTTCTTGCATAGTAGCGATGCCAAGTGGTTCTAGCCCATAACTTTCGTGGCTTTGCTGTCGTGTTTCAGGCGGGCCTGACCTGTTCATAAGTCGGGTCGCGGGAGCGGAGGTAGATCAGGGTCGCTCCCGCGAGCACCAATGCCAGGAGCGCAAACACGGTGCGATAGGCCTCGATCGGATAGACGCCGTCCTTGGCCGGAAACAGATCGATCACCAGGCCGGTCACGAATTGCAGGACGAACACACCGCTCATGGTGCCGAGATTGAGCAACGTGAGTCCGCGCCCGACCAGCTCGGGCGGAAACAGCGAACGGCCGTGCGCGGTCAGCACTGCCGTATAGGCGGTTGAAATCCCAAAGGCGATGAACCAGGCGACGAGCGTCCAGCCTTCGAGCTTTCCGGCCCAAGCGATCCAGATCAAGAGCAGCACGGTGACCACGGCGCCGCCGATCACCGGGCGCTTGTAGCTCATGAACAGACGATCGGCCGGGCCCCAGACGAAATTGGCGAGCACATTGGCGGTCGCGAGTACGAACAGCAGCTCGCCGCGGCGGCCGAGATCATGACCATAGACGTGCGCCAGATACGGCCCGCCCCAGAGCCCGAGCACGGTCACCATGATGGAGAAGCTGGAAAAGTGCATGGCAAAAAGCCGCGGCACCGAGGGCGTGCGCGCGACCACGGCAAGGCCGCGGATCGTCTCCATCAGGGTCTCATGCCGGCGCGGCGGCACGACGCCGGGCGGGTAGTCGCGCGCGATTGCGTAAACGGCGAGGCCGATCACCGCCGTGAGGCCGGCGGTGGCCAGGAAGGTCTCGCGCCAGCCGAACGCGGCGGTGGCATATGCGAGCGGCGCGGTCGCGCCCAGCATACCGAGCGCCGAAAGCCCGAGCTGAATACCGACGACGGTGGAGAAGCGCTCCGGTGGGAACCAGCGCGAATAGATCGTTAACGGCGCGATGAAGAAGCTGGCGCAACCGATTCCGGTGAGTATGCGGCCAAACACCATGACCTCGGGCGTATGCGCCATCGCGAACACGACGGTCCCGGCGACCGCGATGCCGGTCGAAACCAGCAGCACGAGGCGCGGGCCGAAACGGTCGAGCGCCACGCCAAGCGGAACCTGAACGGCGGCGAAACTGAAGAAGAAGGAGCTCGCCATCAGCCCGATCCCGGAGGCGCTGAGGCCAACCTCGCGCGCGAGATCGGGTGCGATTACCCCGATCGAGGTGCGCAGGAACTGGCTGCAGGTGTGGATGGCACAAAGTACGGCAACCAGGAGGATCGCCTGGGCCGGCGTGATTCTCACGGCGCGGCCGGGCGAGCCGGCGTATCCGGCATCCATCCTCGGGGCTCCTCCCCCGCATCTAATGTGCGGTCCCGCACGAGTGCCATGCCACGGCCGCCACGACAACGGGCGCCTGCGCATGGAAGCGTTGCCGCGCCTTCATGACGCGGCTATGAGGGCACGGGGGAGCAGATCATGTCCGCCGTGGAATTTGCCGCCTTCGTCGACGAGCTTGCGACCGTCGCGGGCGATGCGATCCGGCCGTTCTTCCGCACTGCACTCGGCATCGAGGATAAGGCGCGCGGGGGCGCATTCGATCCGGTGACCGAAGCCGACCGGGGGGCCGAAACGGCGATGCGAGCGCTGATCAAGAAGACGTTCCCAACGCACGGCATCATCGGCGAGGAGTTCGGCGACGACCGGCCGAACGCGGCCTATGTATGGGCGCTCGATCCGATCGACGGCACCAAATCCTTCATCAGCGGCATGACGGCCTGGGGAACCCTGATCGGACTCCTGAAAGACGGCGCGCCGGTCTACGGCATGATGCATCAGCCATTTATCGGCGAGTATTTCTTCGGCGACGGTTCGCGCGCGAGCTACCGCGGCCCGGCCGGCGAGCGGCGGTTGCAGGTTCGGGCTTGCGCGAGCGTCGCGCAAGCCTCGCTCTACACTACGAGCCCGCTGCTGATGAGCGCCGAGGAGCGCGCGCGTTTCGAGCGCGTCGAGCAGCGCGTGCAGCTCTCGCGCTACGGCGGCGACTGTTACGCCTATTGCATGGTCGCGGCGGGATTCGTCGATCTCGTCATCGAGAGCGGCCTGCGCACCCACGACATCGCGGCGCTCATCCCGATCATCGAGGGCGCCGGCGGCATCATCACGAGCTGGACCGGCGGGTCCGCGGCCAAGGGCGGCCGCATTGTCGCCGCTGGCGACAAGCGCGTGCACGCGGAAGCGCTCGAAATCCTGCGTGGATGATCAGCGATAAAGCGGCGAGCCGGGAACCAGCGGCGAGCCCGGAATGAAGGCGTCGAAGGCGGCCCAGAACTGGCCGCGGAAGGGGTCGCGCTCCATCAGAATCTCGTGCTTGCTGCCGGCGACCACCAGGTGCGCGCCAGCGCGCAGCCGCGACGCAAAACGGGCGACCGCCTGAGTCGACACCACGGTGTCTTCGCCGGCGCCGAGGAGCAGCATGGGCTGGCGCAAGGAGGCCGGATAGACGGGGTCGGCGAACCTGCGCATGACGCGGAAGGCAGAGTCCATCCAGGCGACGGTCGGGGAGCCGACGCCGAGCGCCGGCACCTCCTCGACGATCGCGGCCACACGGGCATGACGCACCGGATCGGACGTGAAGGGATTGCCGACAAAGGGCCGGCTCGCGGTCGCCACCGGGCCGCCGCCGGGCACATAGACCCGGCCCAGACCGGCAAGCCGCGCCAGCCGCACGAACGCGCGGGAAAGCCGGGACGAGCCGATGCCGGCGAGTTCGATCATCGGCGATGTCATCACCAGCCGGTCGAACGAGCGGCCGCCGAGCCGCGACATTTCCAGCATGATGGCGGCCCCCATGGAATGGGCCAGACCGAACAAGGGCGGCGGACAATCGGGCAGCACCACCTCGCGCATGAAGACTTCGATATCCTTCTGATATTCGTCGAAGCTCCATACATGGCCCTTGCGCGGATCGCGCAACATGCGCTGCGAGCCGCCCTGACCTCGCCAGTCGAGCACCGCGACCGCGAAGCCGCGGATGCGGAGCTCGGATACCACCTCGAAATATTCCTCGATCGCCTCGGCGCGGCCGGGAAAGATGCAGACCGTACCGCGGCGCGGCGCGAGCGGCGCCCAGCGGGCAAAGCGCAGGCGTACCTTGTCGGTGGTCTCCAGATCGCCGGAAACGGCGCCCGCGGGCACCGGATTGGCGGCGATGGCATGCAGAGTCATGGCGTTCGATTCATGAAGGACGCGCGGTGGGGCTTTGAGCGTTACAACGGGCCGGAGATGGCCGCAATCGGAGGGGCCGCCTACTTCTTGCGGCCGACGCCGAGCTGGCGCACACCATCGATCACGCCGGTCACGGAATTGACGATCAGGCGCACGCGCTCGCCGCGTTGGCCGGTGGCTTCGTAGATGTAGGTGGCACCGCGCCGCTGCACGAATACGACATCGCGGAAGCCGCGCGTGTGGAGGGAGGTTGTCAACTCATCCTGCGCCATGGGCCGGCGCTGCACGGCGGCACGCGGCGGGCGCTCGTTATAATAGCCGGGCACCCGGCGGCCGGGCGGGCGCGGCGCGACATCGACGGCACGCGGCTCGTCGATCCGCACACCGACTCCTTGGGCGAATGACAACGGCGCCGACGCGCTGCAAGCCAGAGCAAATGCAAAAAGCATTGCCGTCAGTACGAGTCCGGGCCTCGACATCGTACGTCCTCCACCGTCCCGCCGCCGCGGACGGCATCCGCATAAAGAATATCGCAGCGCACGGACAGTTACGACCGTCCGGCCGCCGCGACACTCCTCCTTCTGGACTTAGATCGGAAGCCCTGAATAGGTGCGGAAACCATCATTCATCGCGCGTTCATGTTCCAAAGCCCGGCCGCTGAAATCCTGTAAATATCTGAATTTTATAATGTTTTCCTCTCGCTCGCCTGCCCTTGAAGCCTGCCGCAGCCTTTCCCATATCGCGTTTGCGCAGGCCCTTCGGGGTTGCGCGAAAAATCCGGGCCTGGCTTCGGCGGGCCCTCAACCGCATGTCGCTTCATAGGAGGATATGCCATGCACACGTACGATCTGACCCCGCTCTATCGTTCCACCGTCGGCTTCGACCGGCTGTTTTCGCTACTCGATTCTTGGGGAGGCGTGGACGCCGCGCCGAGCTATCCGCCTTACAACATCGAGCGCACTGGCGAGAACGCCTACCGCATTTCGGTGGCGGTCGCCGGCTTCACGCGCGATGAAATCAATATCGAGGTGAAGGAAAACACGCTCACCATCCGCGGCGAGAAGCAGGTCACCGAGAAGGAAGAGCAAGGCGAGACGCTCTACCAGGGCATCGCCGCGCGCGCCTTCGAGCGCCGCTTCCAGCTCGCCGACCACGTCGAGGTGAAGGGCGCCGACCTCGAGAACGGTCTGCTGCATGTCGATCTGGTGCGCGAAATCCCCGAGGCCATGAAGCCGCGTCAGATTGCGATCGGCGGAAAGGCCAAGGTGATCGAGGGCAAGACCGCGAAAGCTGCCTGACGCTCTATCGACGGAAGAGTTAGAAGGGCGTCCCGGGCGACCGGGGCGCCCTTTTGCTTTGGCGCTATTCCAGTCCCTGCGCCGGCGGGCCCCACGCATCCGGCGTCGCGGCCGGTGCGGGTGCGGCAGGCGCGGGCTGCGGCACGGCCGCGGTCAGATCGGACGGACGCGGACGCGGCAGCGGCGTCGTGCGCGGCTTCGGATCGGCAGGCCGGGCCGCAACGCGGGGCGCCGACGGAACCTGGCCGCGCGGCCGCAAGGTCGGATCGGCGGGAATCACGCGCGGTCCGGACGGCCGCTCATCGTCTTCGACATCTGACGAGCGTCCGGGCCCCGGATAATTTCTGGCGCGCGGATCATCATACGGACGGCGCTCGTATAAGCCGTAACGCGGGCCGGGCGGGTATGGCGACGCCGCGAGCGGCGCGCGCGGGCGGAGAGTCGGCTCAAACTCGTCGACATCGACGATCGCGCCGGTTTCCGCCTCGATCACGACCCGCACGCGAGTTCCGTCGCGGTCCATGGCCGGCACGATCCAGAACAGACCCCGCGAGCGCGGCGGTGCGATCGGGCGCATGCCGAGCCGCTGGAGCGCGACCGCGACCTCATAGGGTGCGGAGATGGTTGGCGGCGCGTATTGCGCGGCCGCGGGTTGAACACCGAGCGCCAGTATCGAGAGCGGAAGCGCCGCCCCCACCACCCGCGCGAAAATCTTGGCTAAGTCGAACATGCGAGCGACCCCTGTGATGCCCTGCCCTCGCCGTGGATTCGGCCCCGAAATAAGGGCGGGCATTGGGCCGGGAGGCGGCGCTTTCGCGCATATTCATTGCGTCCGGGTCCGGCGAGGCATACGCTTGTTTCAGCGGCGGCTGGCCTTTCGCAAGATGTGGAAAGATTTTTGGTGCGGAGGCGCTTCCTGCGCTTGTCCAGAACTTGGAATTCTGTCATGTTGCCATTAGGACAGTGATACTGTCCCATTAGCCCAACGGCGGCCGGCGCGCCGAAAAGCAGAACGCCGCGGTGCGCAGGGCGATTGCAGATAAGCTCTGCAGAGCCGCGCCGACTAGCGGCAAGCGCCCGAGGGCGCCGCCCAGGGCTCCGCTCCAATGTACGGGAAGGGTCGCGCGAGAGGCGGGCGGCCCGGTGCACGGCACGGTGAGACGGGTAACGTGTGTGAGGACGATGACGATGGCTCGGAAGCGAGCGGTGGACACGGAGCGGCCGACTGGTGCGAAGCCCGGCACCGCGAAGCCCGATTCCGCGTACGCGCTTCCCGAGCCTGCCGGGATGTTCGATCCGTTTCGCGAGCATGACGCCTGCGGCGTCGGCTTCATCGCCGACATCAAAGGGCGCAAGTCGCACCAGATCGTCGAGGATGGGCTCGCGATTCTCTGCAACCTCGAGCACCGCGGCGCGGTCGGCGCCGATCCGCGCGCCGGCGACGGCGCCGGGATCCTGGTGCAGATTCCGCACAAGTTTTTCGCACGCGAAGCCAAGCAGCTCGGCTTCGCGCTGCCGGAGCCGGGGCACTACGCGGTCGGCGCGCTGTTCATGCCTCACGACGAGGCGTGGCGGCGCGAGATCATCGACACCTTTGTCGAGGAAGCCGCGCGCGACGGCATGAAGATTCTCGGCTGGCGCGACGTGCCGACCGACAATTCGACGCTCGGCTTCTCGGTGAAGCCGACCGAGCCGGTGCACATGCAGGTGTTCATCGCACGCAGCCCGAAGACCAAGACCGACGAGGACTTCGAGCGGCGACTCTATGTACTGCGCAAGACCATTTCCGGCGCGCTCTACAACAAGCGCGAGCGACGCGCGTCGGGCTATTACCCGGTGTCGCTGTCGTGCCGCACGGTCGTCTACAAGGGCATGTTCCTGGCCGACCAGCTGGAGACCTATTACCCCGACCTGCACGATAAGGATTTCGAGAGCGCGCTCGCGCTCGTGCATCAGCGCTTCTCCACCAACACCTTCCCGACCTGGTCGCTGGCGCATCCCTACCGGATGATCGCGCACAACGGCGAGATCAATACGCTGCGCGGCAACAACAACTGGATGGCGGCCCGCCAGGCTTCCGTCGCCTCCGAGCTTCTGGGCGACGACATCCAGAAGCTCTGGCCAATCTCCTACGAAGGCCAATCGGACACGGCGTGCTTCGACAACGCGCTCGAATTCCTCGTGCAGGGCGGCTATTCGCTCGCCGAGGCGGTGATGACCATGATCCCCGAGGCCTGGGCGGGCAATCCGCTGATGGACGAAGAGCGGCGCGCTTTCTACGAATATCATGCCGCCCTGATGGAGCCCTGGGACGGGCCGGCCGCGATCGCCTTCACCGACGGCCGCCAGATCGGCGCCACGCTCGATCGCAACGGGCTGCGCCCGGCGCGCTGGCTGGTGACCTCGGATGACCGCGTGATCATGGCCTCGGAAGCTGGCGTACTACCGATTCCCGAGGAGCAGATCATCCGCAAGTGGCGGCTGCAGCCGGGCAAGATGCTGCTCGTCGATCTCGAACAGGGCCGCATCATCGACGACGAGGAGCTCAAGTCCGGCCTCGCCAAGAAACATCCCTATCGTAAGTGGCTCGACCGTACCCAGATCGTGCTCGAGGACCTTTCCGCCGCGCGCTCGAAGAACGGCCGCACCAATGTGCCGCTCTTGGATCGCCAGCAGGCGCTCGGCTACACGCAGGAAGACCTGCAAATGCTGATGGAGCCGATGGTCCGCAACAGCGAGGAGGCGGTCGGCTCCATGGGCAACGACACGCCGATTTCGGCGCTGTCGGATAAGTCCAAGCTGCTGTTCACGTATTTCAAGCAGAACTTCGCGCAGGTGACGAACCCGCCGATCGATCCGATCCGCGAGGAGCTCGTCATGAGTCTCGTCTCGTTCATCGGGCCGCGGCCGAATCTGTTCGACCTCAAGGGGCTGGCGAAGAAGAAGCGGCTCGAGGTGCGCCAGCCGATTCTGACCAACGAGGACCTTGAGAAGATCCGCTCGATCTCCGAAGTCGCCGACACACAGTTCCAGTCGAAGACGCTCGACACCACGTTCACGGCCGACAGCGGCGCCGGCTTCGAGGCCGCGCTCGAGGAACTGTGCCTTCAGGCCGAGGCCGCGGTCAACGACGGCACCAACATCATCATCCTCTCCGACCGCCGCGTCGGGCCGACGCGCGTGGCGCTGCCGTCGCTGCTGGCGACTGCGGCAGTGCATCATCATCTGATCCGCAAGGGGCTGCGCACTTCGGTCGGGCTCGTGGTCGAGTCGGGTGAGCCGCGCGAGGTGCATCATTTCTGCTGTCTCGCCGGCTATGGCGCCGAAGCGATCAACCCCTATCTCGCGTTCGAGACGCTGATTTCGGTCAAGGACGAGATTGCCGACAAGCTCGACGAGAAGGAATTGCTCAAGCGCTACATCAAGGCGATCGGCAAGGGACTCTTGAAGGTGATGTCCAAGATGGGCATCTCGACCTACCAGTCCTATTGCGGCGCGCAGATTTTCGACGCCGTGGGGCTCAAGACCGAGTTCGTGGACAAGTATTTCGCCGGCACCGCGACCCGCATCGAGGGCGTCGGCCTCGCCGAGATCGCCGAGGAGACGTTGCGGCGCCACCGCGAGGCGTTCGGCGAGTCGCCGGTGCTGCGCGAGACGCTCGACATCGGCGGCGAATACGCCTTCCGCATCCGCGGCGAGGCGCACGTATGGAACCCCGAAAGCGTCGCGGCGCTGCAGCACGCGGTGCGCGGCAATTCCTACGAGAAGTTTCGCGCCTATTCCAAGATCGTGAATGAACAGACGCAAAAGCTGCTCACGATCCGCGGCCTGTTCCGCATCAGGAGCGCGGCGGACGACGGCCGCAAGCCCGTGCCGATCGAGGAAGTCGAGCCGGCGAAGGAAATCGTTAAACGCTTCTCGACCGGCGCCATGTCGTTCGGCTCGATCTCGCGCGAGGCGCACACGACGCTTGCCATCGCCATGAACCGGATCGGCGGCAAGTCGAACACCGGCGAAGGTGGCGAGGAATCCGACCGCTTCAAGCCGCTGCCGAACGGCGACTCCATGCGCTCGGCGATCAAGCAGGTCGCCTCGGGCCGCTTCGGCGTCACCGCTGAGTATCTGGTCAACTCGGACATGATGCAGATCAAGATGGCGCAGGGCGCCAAGCCCGGCGAAGGCGGCCAGCTGCCCGGCCACAAGGTCGATAAGATCATCGCGCGCGTACGCTACTCGATGCCGGGCGTCGGGCTGATCTCGCCGCCGCCGCATCACGACATCTATTCGATCGAAGACCTGGCGCAGCTCATCTTCGACCTGAAGAACGTGAACCCCACGGGCCTCGTCTCGGTGAAGCTCGTCTCCGAGATCGGCGTCGGCACGGTCGCCGCGGGCGTCTCCAAGGCGCGCTCGGACCACGTCACCATCGCGGGCTTCGAGGGCGGCACCGGCGCCAGCCCCCTCACCTCAATCAAGCATGCGGGCTCGCCCTGGGAGATTGGTCTGGCCGAGACCCACCAGACGTTGGTCTATAACCGCCTGCGCGGCCGCATTGCCGTGCAGGTCGATGGCGGCATCCGCACCGGACGCGACGTGGTGGTGGGCGCGATGCTGGGCGCCGACGAGTTCGGCTTCGCCACGGCGCCCTTGATCGCGGCGGGCTGCATCATGATGCGCAAGTGCCACCTCAACACTTGCCCGGTCGGCGTGGCCACCCAGGACCCGGTGCTGCGCAAGCGTTTCAAGGGCCAGCCCGAGCACGTGATCAACTTTTTCTTCTACATCGCCGAAGAAGTGCGCGAGCTCATGGCCGAGCTCGGCTATCGTACCTTCAATGAGATGATGGGGCAGATGCAAATGCTCGACAAGCAGGCCTTCGTCGAGCACTGGAAGGCCAAGGGCCTCGACTTCTCGCGTCTGTTCCACAAGCCGGAGGTGCCGGCCGAGGTCGCGCTGTTCCATTGCGAGGAACAGGACCACAAGATTCACAAGATCATCGATCGCAAGCTGATCGCCGACTGCCAAGCTGCGCTCGACCGCGGCGCGAAGATCAGGCTCGAGGTCCCGATCAAGAATACCGACCGCACTACGGGCGGCATGCTCTCGGGCGAGGTCGCCAAGCGCTACGGCCACACCGGCCTGCCCGAGGACACCATCCACGTGAAGTTCAACGGCACGGCGGGCCAGAGCTTCGGCGCGTGGCTCGCGCACGGCGTCACCTTCGAGCTGGAGGGCGAGACCAACGATTATTGCGGCAAGGGCCTCTCGGGCGGGCGCATCATCGTCTATCCGCCGCGCGCTTCGGGCATCGTGCCGGAGGAGTCGATCATCATCGGCAACACGGTGCTGTACGGCGCCATTGCCGGCGAGTGCTATTTCCGCGGCATTGCCGGCGAGCGCTTCGCGGTGCGCAACTCCGGCGCCACGGCCGTGATCGAGGGGGCCGGCGACCATTGCTGCGAATACATGACCGGCGGCGTGGTGGTCGTGCTCGGCAAGACCGGGCGTAATTTCGCGGCCGGCATGTCGGGCGGCGTCGCCTATGTGCTCGACGAGGACAGCGAGTTCGAAAAACTCTGCAACCGGGCCATGGTCGCGATCGAGGAAATGCCGGAATGGATCGAGGGCGAAATCCACGGCGATCTTTCCGACATGACGCAGCACGACAACGAGCGGCTGCGCCAGCTGATCGCCAACCATGCGCGCTACACGGGCTCGCGGCGGGCCGCCGAAATCATGGCGCGTTGGGCCGAGTATCAGCCGAAGTTCCGCAAGATCATGCCGCACGAGTTCCGCCGCGCGCTGGCGGAAATGAAGGCGGCGGAAGACCTGAAACCGCGGCTCGCGGCCGGGGCCTGAGCCTGTGGGCAAAGTAACGGGCTTCCTCGAATTCGATCGCCACGACCGGAAATACGAGCCGGTCGAACAGCGCGTGCGCCACTATCGCGAGTTCACGCTGCCGCTCTCGGAGCCGGAGGCGCGCGAGCAGGCCGCGCGCTGCATGAACTGCGGCATTCCCTATTGTCACACCGGTTGCCCGGTGAACAACCAGATCCCGGACTGGAACGACCTGGTCTACAAGGGCAACTGGGAAGAAGCGCTCAAAAACCTGCACTCGACCAATAATTTTCCGGAATTTACCGGCCGTGTGTGCCCGGCGCCGTGCGAGGCGTCCTGCGTGCTCAACATCGACGATAACCCGGTCACCATCAAAACGATCGAGTGCGCGATCATCGACAAGGGCTTCCAGAACGACTGGGTCAAGCCGGAGCCGCCGGCCCACAAGACCGGCAAGCGCGTCGCGGTTGTAGGCTCAGGGCCGGCGGGATTGGCGTGCGCCCAGCAGCTCTCGCGCGCCGGTCACGAGGTGCATGTCTACGAGAAGCACAAGAAGGCCGGCGGCTTGCTGCGCTACGGCATCCCCGACTTCAAGATGGAGAAGCTCCACGTCGAGCGGCGCATCGAGCAGATGCAGGCCGAAGGCGTGCGCTTCCATTACGGCGCGCATGTGGGCTGGCACCTGCCCGCGGAAAAGCTCCTGAAGGAATACGACGCGCTCATTCTCGCTGGCGGGGCCGAAAAGCCGCGCGATCTGCCGATTCCGGGCCGCGAACTCGACGGCATCCATTTCGCCATGGATTTCCTGACCCAGCAGAACCGGCGCATCGGCAACGAGCCGCAGGAGGGCATCAAGCCGATCCTCGCTTCGGGCAAAAACGTGGTGGTGATCGGCGGCGGCGACACCGGCTCCGACTGCATCGGAACCTCGTTCCGCCAAGGCGCGCTGTCGGTGGCCAATTTCGAGATCATGCCGCAGCCGCCGGTGAAGGAGAACAAGCTGCTGACCTGGCCGGACTGGCCCTTGAAGCTGCGCACCTCGTCCTCGCACGAGGAAGGCGTCAAGCGCGATTTCGCGGTGATGACGACGCATTTCACCGGCGAGAACGGCCGCGTGACCAAGCTTCACTGCGTGCGATCGGACGCCAAGTTCCAGCCGATTTCCGGAACCGAGTTCGAACTGCCCGCAGACCTCGTGCTGCTGGCCATGGGTTTCGTGAACCCGGTGCACGAGGGATTGCTCAAGAGTCTGGGCCTCAAGCTCGACAAGCGCGGCAATGTCGAAGCCAACACCGAAGACTACAAGAGTTCGCTCGAGAAAGTATTCGCCTGCGGCGACATGCGCCGCGGCCAGTCGCTCGTGGTGTGGGCGATCCGCGAAGGGCGCCAGGCCGCGCACGCCGCCGACAAGTTCCTTATGGGATCGACGTTGCTGCCGCGCTGACTCAGCGCGCGACGCCCGCGGGTACGGTCGCGGTCTGGCCCGGTGCGGGCGCCGCGGCAGCCGGCTGTGGCCAGCGGAAATCGTCGGCGCGGCCCTTCACGGTTTCGGCCGGCAAGCCTTCCACCAGCGTGCGGGTCGCGGTCGAATCCATCGGCACAGTGCGCGGGCCGCCACCGGCGAGTGCGCCGGTCTGGGCCGAGGGAACGGAGAACGAAATCACGGGACCCGCGACCGGCCGGGGGCCCGGTCCCGGATCGGGCGTGTCCAGCGGCAACGAGGGCGAGCCGGCGCGCGCGGCGAACAGGCGCGTCAGATCGCGCTCGACGAAATGCGCGAGCTTGCGGCCGCCGAAGCGGGAAAAATGCACACCGTCGGGCAAGCGCAGACGCCGCAACTGGCCGTCGAGCGCCGGGCCCGTGACGATGAAGTCGCCCTTTTCGTTCACGAAGCCGTCCCAGATATCGACGTAGGTCACACCCACCTTCTGCGCGCGCTCACGGAAAATTTCGTTGAGGTACGGCATATCGGCCGCGAGTTGCGGCAGCCGCATGGACGGCAAGCCGACGATATAGACCGGCACCTTGCTGTCCTTGAGCTTGGTGAGCAAATCCTCGAGCCGCTTGGCATAGAGCTCGCGCCAGCGGTCGGAGCGCGGGGGATGTAGGCCGGTCTCGTCGCGCAGGCCCTGGCGGTCGTTCATGCCGAGCATGACAATCACGGCGGTCGCCTTTTCAGCCGCGACCATGGGCGGACCCTGCTCGACCCAATCGTAAAAATCGGCGCGCACGAGGCCCGAGGATTCCCGCGTGCGCTTGATCACGGCGACCTCCGGTCGCTCGGTGGCAAAGGCGTCGGCGAGCCCCTGCGCGAGCTGGTCGGCCAGCGTGTCGCCGAGCACCAGCACGTATTCGCTCGCGGGTTTGAGCCGCACGCGATCGGCATTGGCCGCAGAGTTGAATACGACACCGCCGATGCGCTCGGCAGGCGGCTCGGCCAGAATCGAGGGCGGCTGGCGCGGATCGAGATCGCGCGGCGTGTTGAGCAAGCCGCGTTGCGGCCGGAACGGATCGCGCAGCATGAAGTAGCGATCGTCGCGCGCATCCTGGGCCGCCGCCGGGACGGCAAAGGCCGTCAGCGCGACAAGCAATGCGGCAGCGTGGACAGGCCGGATCATCGGATTCACTCGGCTCCAGAACCGAAGCGATGGCCGAGTTTCGCGCCAATTTCAAGGCTCCTCGAGGAAGCCATTCAGCGGGTGCGGCGCAGGCGCTCCAGAAGTGCCAGCGTCGCGAAGCCGTCCGGCACCAGTCTCGAGCGGGCCTGGAAATCTCGTACCGCCGCGCGCGTGCCGGCGCCGAGCCGGCCGTCGGCCTCGCCGCGATAGAGTCCGAGCGCGGCGAGCCGCTCCTGCAATTCGGCCCGCTCGGTGCTCGAGAGCACCTGTTCCTGGCGCGGCCAGGCTTGCTGGATCGGATCGCCGCCGCGGATGCGGTCGGCGAGATGGCCGACGGCGAGCGCGTAGGCTTCCGACGGGTTGTAGCGCATGATCACGCGGAAATTTCCAACCACCAGAAATGCGGGCCCGCGCGCGCCGGCCAGGATCAAGAGCGAGGCTTGGTCGGACGGACGCGGGAACGGCTTGCCGCCAGCGCGGCGCAAACCGAGCCGCTCCCATTCAGCAAGCGTTTTGCGGACCGATCGGTCGGCGAGCAAGAAATCGAAATTCTGCGGCAATACGACTTCGTAGCCCCAGGTCGCGCCCGGCTGCCAACCGGTGCGCTTCAGGTTGTTGGCGGTCGAGCCGACCACGTCGGCGATGGAGTTGACCACGTCGCGGCGGCCGTCGCCGTCGAAATCGATGGCGTAGCGCTTGAACGAAGTCGGCATGAACTGGGTCGGGCCGAAGGCGCCGGCCCAGGAACCCTTGAGATCGGCCGCCGGTACGTCGCCGCGCTCGATGATTTCGAGCGCCGACAGGAACTCGTCGCGGAAATAGTTTTGCCTGCGGCCGATGCAGGCAAGCGTCGCGGTCGAGCGTAGTACCGGCCGCTCGCCCCCCATGCTGCCGAACTTGGACTCGATGCCCCAGATCGCCGCGATCACGTGGCGATCGGCGCCATAGAGCTTTTCCACCGCGTCGAACACGGCGCGGTGCCGGGCGACCACCTCGCGGCCGGTCTTGATGCGCTCCTCGCTGACAAGGAGATCGAGATATTCCCAGACCGGCCGGGTGAACTCGGGCTGCGCATCGAGCAGCTCCATGATTTTGAGCTCGGGCTCGAGGCCGCGGGTGGCAAACTCGAAGGTGCGCGCCGAGACGCCGCGCTTCTGCGCCTGCGGCCAGAGCGCGGCCAGACAATTCCGGAAATTGGCGGTGGAGCCCAGGATAGCCTCGGGCGTCATCAGCGGATGCACCGGTCCCTGCGCGAGGGCGGGCGCGATGAAAGCGAGTAGCGCGCCGCTCAGAATCGTCGGAAGCTTCATGCGCCGGCGTCGCATCGATTTCGCCTGTTCCCGCCTCAACGCTGCAGCCGGAGGCCGAGCAGGCCAACGTTGGCGGTGACGCTCTGCCCGGGCAAGTCGGAGATTAGCTGCTCGTAGCGGTACTCCCCGCGCAGCGCCATGTACCGGTTGAGATAATAGGTCAGGCTGGCGCCGGTGCGCAGGCGATGGTCGTCGCGGCCGATGCCGCGATAATCCTCGATGCCGTACGAGAAATTCACCGCGCCGGTCAGCCAATGCCGGAAGGCGTGCTCGACGATGATCTTGGCCTCGTGGCGGAACATGCCGGAGGCGCCCGCGACGAAGCTCTCCTCGATGGTCGAGGTGGCGCCGAGCGTCACCCGGGTGAGCGGAGTCGCGGTCCAGATCAGCGAGGAGTCGAAGAGCAGGCCGGAAATCTCCGACAACGACGGATCGCGATAACGGCGTTGCATATAGCCGGCGGAGATTTCGCCGGTCAGGAAGCCCTTGCGCTCGAAGGCGACGCCCGCACGCGCGAGCCAGCCATCGGAGCCGCGGCGGATGCCGGTGAAATCGACGTCGAGATCGAACTTGCGTGTATCGAGGCCGACTTCCGCGAACGGCTTGATCCCCGGCGTCCATTCATAGGCGCCGCGCAGGCGTGCGCCGTAGGCGTTATAGTTGCGGTCGGAAAGACTGAAGGTCGCCCCGGAGGTAAGTTCCGCGCTGTCATACAAATAGCGATCGAACAGCCCGCGCACGCCGACTTCGAAGCGGTTGAAGCGCTGCACGATGCCGAGCGTCGTGCCGAACGAATAGACATTAGGTGGACGCACGACGCCGCTCACGGCGTCAGGGCTTCCGGGATTTTCGGTGGTCAGCGCCGCGCGGCCCTCGATCTCGACGCGGGTGAGCGCGGTCACGTCGATGCGGCCGCGCAACGTGCCGTACGCCTCCGGCCGGTTATTGGCGGGTACGTCCTTGAATTCGGTATAGGAGCCGCGCAGGTCCGCGGTCAGCTCGTGGCGCGACCAGTTCGAGCGCGCGGAAAATTGCGGCGCGACCACGTAGAACCTCGAGCCGGGCCCGCCCGGCGTGCGCAATGCGTTGGAGTCGTAGCCGGCGGAGAGATCGAGAATCGAGCGCAACGTGAAACTGCCGACATTGATGCCCGCCGGTGCGAACGGCTCCTCTTCGGGCGGCCGCTTGCGCGGATAGCGAATCGGGGTGATCGCGCCGGTGACTTCGGGACTCGCGACTGGCCGAGCAGAGGTTGCGAGCGGAGCCGGAGCGGTAACGGCCGTCTGCTTTACTGCGGATTTTTTCGCCGCGCGCGCGCGCTTAGCCTTGGGATCGGAAGGCTTGGGATCGGCCGAAATAAACCCCGTCGTTCCCGCCCCGGTCCCTGGCGGCAACAAAAATGGAATTGTGCCGGGCGGCGATTGCGTAGTGACTGGCGGAGCTATGGCGACCGCAGGGCTCGCAGGGGATACTGCGAGCGTTCGGCGCAGGGGAATTTTCGCCGGGTCCTCGGCCGTGCTCTGGGCGTGCGCGGCGACGGCTATGCAGCCGAGCGCGAACGCGCCGAGAACGGCGCGTATTTTTGCTGAACGAGGGCAGAGAAACACGGCGGGCGGCTCACGATCGATATGGTTAATGAAACTAGAACGGGCATGGTTAACGGACCCTTGTCCCCGCCTGTTTCGGGCGTTCGAGTGGCCTGCGGACCCTTGCCCGTGCTAGGGAATCCGCTCAGGGCACACCGGGAGCGTTCCTGTATGGCCGCCAAGGGCCGCGTAGCCGTCAAGAAGGAGCCGACGTCCGAGTTGGTGCGCTCGGCCCTGCGCACGCTTGCCACCGAAGCCGAGGGCCTTCAGGCGCTGTCGCGCGCCATCAGCGACGGATTGGGCGCCGCTTTCGTCGAGGCGATGGAGAAGATCAAGGTCGCCAAGGGCCGCGTGATCGTCACCGGCATGGGCAAAAGCGGCCATATCGGCCGCAAGATCGCCGCCACCTTCGCCTCGACCGGCACGCCGGCCTATTTCGTCCATCCCGGCGAAGCCAGCCACGGCGACCTCGGCGTCATCACGCCCGACGACGTCATCATCGCGCTTTCGTGGTCCGGCGAGACGGTCGAGCTCAAGGATTTGCTGGATTACGCCAAGCGCTTCCGCGTGGCGCTCATCGCCATCACCGCAAAATCGGAATCGACGCTGGCGCGAGCCGCCGATGTATCGCTATTGCTTCCGGCCGCGCGCGAAGCCTGCCCGCTGGGGCTGGCGCCGACGACCTCGACGCTCATTCAGCTTGCGCTCGGCGATGCACTCGCGGTTGCGCTATTCGAAAGCCGGGGCTTCACCGCGCTCCAGTTCAAGGATTTGCACCCCGGCGGCCGGCTCGGCGCGAGTCTCACCTTCGTGCGCGACGTGATGCATAAGGGCAAGTCCGTGCCGGTGGTCGCGCACGGTGCGCGGATGACCGAGGCGCTCGTGGAAATGACCTCCAAGGGATTCGGCTGCGTCGGCGTCACCGATGCCGCGGGCGCGCTGGTCGGCATCATCACCGACGGCGACTTGCGGCGACACATGCGCGAGGATCTGCTGGCCTCGCCGGTCGATGTGGTGATGACCAGGAAGCCGAAGACGGTGCGGCCCGATCAGCTGGCGGGCGAAGCGCTCGAAATGCTGAACGCCGCGAAGATCACGACGCTGTTCGTGGTCGACGGCGGCAGGCCGGTCGGGCTCGTGCACTTCCACGATCTGCTCAGGATCGGGGTCGCCTGAAGCGCGTCAGTCCAATCGCACAACGACAAGCGTATTGCCGTCGGCGCTTTCGACGCGCACGCGCGTGCCGGCCGGGCAGTCGGGCCCGCTGACGAGCCATGGCGAGTCGCCGATGCGTACCCGCCCCGTCCCGCCGACGATCGGCTGATCGAGCACAAAGACGCGGCCGATGATGCCTTCGGTACGGCGATTGAGGAACGGCTTGTCGGTGCTGGTCCCCGCCTTGGGCGCGAAGCGGCGCGCGATCACGACCGAGACCACCGAGAAGACCGCAAACAGCAAGATCTGAAACTGCCAGGACAAATCCACGACGAACGTAACGATGCCGGTCGCGATCGCGGCCAGGCCGAACCACAATAGGAACGATCCGGGCAGAAATACCTCGAGCACGATGAGGATTCCGCCGACGATGAACCAGTTCCACACGCCGAGCGACTGGAGGTAACTCATCTCTCTGCTCCCTGTCCCGCCGCCCGATCAGCCGGGCCCGGTGGGCCGGCGCGTCGGCGCCGGCGTCGTGCCGCCGCCGGGACCGAACGCGCTCTTGGTCAGTTCTGCGATGCCGGCGAGTGAGCCGAGGATCGCTGTTACCTCCACCGGCAGGATCAGCACCTTCTGGTTCGGCGAGTGCGCCATCGCCTCGAGCGCCTTCACGTATTTCTCGGCGATGTAATAGTTGAGCGCCATGGGCTGGCCCTTGGCGACCGCTTCGCTCAGCACGTCGGTGGCCTTGGCCTCGGCGGAGGCGAGCCGCTCGCGCGCCTCAGCGTCGCGGAAGGCGGCCTCGCGCCGGCCCTCGGCCTGCAGGATTTGCCCCTGCTTCTGGCCCTCAGCGCGGAGGATTTCCGATTGGCGTTGGCCCTCGGCCTCCAGGATGACTGCGCGCTTTTCGCGCTCGGCCTTCATCTGGCGCCCCATCGAGGCAACGAGATCGGCGGGCGGAACGATGTCCTTGATCTCGACGCGCGTGATCTTGATGCCCCAGGGCGACGCGGCGGCGTCGACTACCTTCAGCAAGCGGTCGTTGATTTCGTCGCGGTGTGAAAGCAACTGGTCGAGATCCATCGAGCCCATGACCGTGCGGATATTGGTCATGATGAGGTTGAGGATCGCGATACTCAGATTGGTGATCTCGTAGGTCGCCCGTGCGGCGTCGAACACCTGATAAAAGGTGACGCCGTCGACGGCGACCGTGGCGTTGTCCTTGGTGATGACTTCCTGGGTCGGGACGTCGATCACCTGCTCCATCATATTGACCTTGCCGCCGATCGTGTCGATGTAGGGCACGATGAAGTTCAAGCCCGGCGTGAGGGTCTTGGTGTACCGGCGGAAACGCTCGACCGTATAATGGTAGCCCTGCGGAATGGTCTTCACGCCGGCGAACAGCGTCGCGATCACGACGAGAAGAACGACGAGAATGAATATGGTGAAGCCGGTCATCATCAGAAGCTCCGTATGAGCCGCAACTCTTGGGGGTGGGATGATGGCCCGGCGCCCAGACGCGGGCAAGGGTCCCGCTGGCTCGACGCATGATCAGAGCCAGCCGGCCAGCTCGTGCGTGAGCAGGTTGCGGATCACCCGCATGCCGGGCTCCGAATCGTTGAGGCAGGGGACGGCGAAAAAATTCTTGCCGCCGGCGGCCTGGAAAATATCGCTGCTTTCGACCGCGATTTCCTCGAGCGTTTCCAGGCAATCGGCGGAGAAGCCGGGCATGACAACGGCGAGATTTTTCACGCCCGATTGCGCGAGTTTCCGCACGGTTGCGTCGGTGGCGGGCCCGAGCCACTCGGCGCGGCCGAAACGCGACTGGTACACGAGGCGGATTTTCTCGCCGTCGCGGCCGAGGCGACGTTGCAGCAGGCGCGTGGTCTCGGCGCACTGATCGGCATAGGGATCGCCATTCTCGACATAGGCCCTGGGTACGCCGTGATAGGAGGCAAGGATCACGTCGGGCTTCCATGAGAGTTTGGCCAGCGAAATTTCGAGCGAGGACGCGAGTGCCTCGATATAGATCGGGTCGTCGAAGTAAGGCGGCACGAAGCGGACTGTCGGCTGGCGGCGCATCTGGCCGAGCGCCTCGAACACCTTGTCGGTCACGCTCGCCGTGGTGGCGGCAGCATATTGCGGATAGAGCGGCACCACGAGGACGCGGTCGCAGCCTTGGGCGATCAGCGCGTCTAGGCGTGAGGGAATCGAAGGGTTGCCGTAGCGCATGGCCCAATCGACGGCGATGCGCGCGTCGGCCGCAAAATGCGCGGCGAGTTTTTCCGCCTGCGCGCGCGTGATGGTCTTGAGCGGGCTCTCGTTTCGCTCCCTATTCCAGATCTTGTCGTAGTCGGGGCCTTTTTTCTGCGGCCGGATCGAGAGCACCACGAAATTCAACGCGAACCACCAGACCAGGCGATTGGTCTCGATCACGCGCGGGTCGGAGAGAAATTCCTTCAGGTAGCGCCGCATCGACCAATAGTCGGTCGCGTCGGGCGTGCCGAGATTGACGAGGAGGACGCCGATACGACCAGACATAGAAGACAAGTACTACAGCTTCCGCTGGTCGGCGATGACCTTGCCGTCATTGGGGAGCGTGCCGGGCGGCACAAAATCCACCTTGCCCTTGAGCTTGGTGATGGCCTGCAAGGTCGCCCCTACCTTCTCGCCAAGCGCCGCGTCAGCGGCCGCCTCGGCCTTAAGCGTCATCGCATCCTGCTCGCCCTCGCGAGTGATGACGAGGCGAAGCCGTTTCAGCTCGGGATGACGCTTGGCGACCTCGGCGATCTGGTCCGGGCGCACGAACATGCCCTTTACCTTCGCGGTCTGATCGGCACGGCCCATCCAGCCCTTGATGCGCGTGTTGGTGCGGCCGCAGGACGAGTGGCCGGCGAGCACCGCGGACAGGTCGCCGAGCGCCAAGCGAAGCAAGGGATGATGCAGGTCGAACGATGTGACGACGACCTCGCCGACTTCGCCCTCGGCCACCGGATCGCCGGTGCCGGGGCGAACGATTTCGAGCAGCACGTCCTCGTTCATGACCATGCCATCGCGCGCGGGAGTTTCATAGGCGACAAGGCCGAGATCGGCGGTGGCATAGGTTTGGTAAGCGTCGATGCCGCGGCTCTTGATCTCCGCCTGCAGCGAGGGTGGGAAAGCTGCGCCGCCCACGGCCGCCTTCTTGATCATGGAGACATCCTTGCCGGCGGCGGCGGCCGCATCGAGCAGGATTTTCAGAAAATCCGGCGTGCCGGTATAGGCCACCGGCTTCAGATGCCCGATCATTTCGAGCTGCTGCTCGGTATTGCCGGGCCCGGCCGGGATCACCGGACAGCCGACCGCTCGCGCGCCGGAATCCAGCATCAGCCCTCCCGGCACGAGGTGATACGAAAACGTGTTCAAGACAATGTCGCCCTTGCGGAAGCCGGCCGCGAACAGCCCGCGCGCGACGCGCCAGGGATCGGGCCCGGTGCCCTCGGGCTCATAGATCGGGCCCGGCGAGGTATAGAGCCGGCCATAGGCGGAAGGCTCTTCGGGCAGCATGCCGGCGAAGGGCGGCGCGGCCTTCTGCCAGGCGGGCAGATCGGACTTGCGCAACACCGGAAGCTTGGCGAGCGCGGCGCGGCTGATCACCAGTTCCGGATCGACGCTGTTCAGATGCTTGGCCCAGCCCGGAGCGTTCAAGGCGGCCGCAACGAGCATCGGAAGCCGCGCCAGCAGATCTCGTTCGCGCGCTTCCGGATCGCGGATTTCAAGGGTGTCGTAATGATCGGCCATCGGTGGCCCCGGATACTCAGGCCAGCCAGCGCTTGCGCCGCTTATAGTGCTTCACGTCGCGGAACGATTTGCGCTTGCCCTCGGCCACGCCGAGATAGAATTCCTTGACGTCCTCGTTCTCGCGTAGCGTTTTGGCCTCGCCGTCGAGCACCACGCGGCCGTTCTCGAGGATATAGCCGTAGCTCGCGTATTTTAGCGCCATGAACGTATTCTGCTCCGCGAGCAGTAAGGAAACCTTCTCCTTGCCGTTCAACGCATGCACGATTTCGAAGATTTCCTCGACGATCTGCGGCGCGAGGCCCATCGACGGCTCATCGAGCAGGATCATTTTCGGCCGCGACATCAACGCGCGGCCGACCGCCGTCATCTGCTGTTCGCCGCCCGACGTGTAGCCCGCAAGCGCCGTGCGCCGATCCTTGATGCGCGGGAAATAACCGTAAACAAGGTCGAGGTCGCGGCGGATCGAAGCCTTGCCGTCGGTGCGCGTGAAGGCGCCGGAGAGCAGATTCTCTTCGACCGTCAGATGCCCGAAACAGCGCCGGCCCTCCATGACCTGGATGCAGCCGCGCCGCACCAGATCGTTCGGCGAGCGTGAATGCACCTCCTCGCCCTCGAACAGGATGTGCCCCTTGGTGACTTCGCCGCGCTCGGCACCCAATAGATTGGAGATGGCCTTGAGCGTGGTGGACTTGCCGGCGCCGTTGGCGCCCAGCAGCGCGACGATGCCTCCTCTCGGCACCGCGAGCGAAACGCCCTTTAGCACCAGAATAACGTGATCGTAGACGACCTCGATGTTCTTCACGTCGAGAATCGCCTCGTTCGCCGGCGCCGCGGAGGGTGCGGACTGCGTCGGGGGTGCTGAGCTGTTCACTTCGCTTTCCCGTGACTTGCCGGCCGTGGGGCCGGAGCGAAGGAGGGGCGGAAACCGCCCCTCCTCCGTTTCGTCGTTTGCCGTTCGTCAGCTCGGCTTCGAGCAGTCGCGCGGCGTGATCTTCTTTTCGCTCGCGTATTTCGCCGCAGACTCTCTCACCATCGGCGCTATCACCGAGTCGTCGGACGTAATCCAATCCGACGCAATGTTCCATTTCTTACCATCCCACGTCTGCACGCGGCCAACGCGGGTGCCCTCATGGTCCGAACAGGAGGTCTTAAGCGGCCGCAGCACGCCCTCGAAGCCGAGTTCTTTGATCCGGTCTGCCGTGAGATCAAGATTCTCGAAACCCCAACGCACCTGCTCGCCGGTGAGCGGCTTTTTGCCAAAACGCTCCTGCGCTTTGCGGATCGCCTCGGTGCCCAACATCGCATTGACCAGACCGCGCACATAAAGCACTTCACCGGTATCTGCCCATTGCGGGGCCGACCCTTTGCCTTTGTCGTAAAGATACTTCTTAAGATCTTCATGCAGTTTGAACTGCCCGGCGGTGTGCTGAAGCGCGGCCGCGTTGTAGCCCGTGGCGCCCGCTTCGGCCGGACGCACGTCCTGTTCGGCGCCCGACCACCACACGCCGTACATCTTCTCGCGCGGATAGCCGACCGCGACCGCTTCCTTGATCGCCGTCGAGTTCATCACGCCCCAGCCCCACAGGAGTACGTAGTCGGGCCGGTTCTGGCGGATTTGCAGCCATGTCGCCTTCTGCTCGACACCCGGATGAGTGACTGGAAGCAACATCAGGTCAAAGCCGTGCATTTTCGCCCGCACTTCAAGCAACGCGATCGGCTCTTTCCCGTATGGCGAGTCATGATAGACGAGCGCGATTTTTTTGCCCTTCAGCTTGTCCCAGCCGCGTTCCTGCTGCGAAATGAATTGCAGTAAGATATCAGCAGCGGTCCAGTAGGTCCCGAGTAGAGGGAAATTGTATGGGAATACCGAACCTTCGCGCGAATCGGCGCGGCCGTATCCCATGCTGAGAAGCGGGATCTTGTCGGCCGCCGTCTTCTCCGTGAGCGCGAAAGTGACGCCTGTCGAATAGGGATTGATGAAGGCCGTGCCGGTCGGTCCCTTGTTCTTCAGGCGCTCATAGCATTCGACGCCGCGGTCGGTGGCGTATCCGAACTCGCATTCCTCCCACGTCAGCTTTACGCCATTGATGCCGCCATCACGCTCGTTGAGAAGTGCGTAGTAATCGGCGATTCCGTTCGCCGTCGGCACGCCATTCGGCGCATACGGGCCCGTGCGATACACGAGCGCCGCAATAAACTGCTCGTTTTGCGCTAGCGCGGGTGCGGGCGCGGCGATCGCCGTTCCCACCATTCCCGCCGCGAGCGCGAGCATCACTGCTTTCCTTGACATTGTTTTCCTCCCTTGAACGCCCGCGCTTTCCGCAACGGATCATTCTGTTGTAGCGAGGCGAGGGCTATTGCCCACTCCTTGCCCGATGCTGCCACGGTCCTAGCCGCCCCTCAATACGGGTAAGGCCACAATCGCAGCTTCTCCTTCGTAATCGCCCAGAGTCGCGCCAATCCGTGCGGCTCGACGATCAGGAAGAACACGATCATGGCGCCGAAGACCATGAATTCGATATGCGAGATTAGCGCCGTCGACATCTTGATCCCGAGAAACCCGGGAAGCTGATTGAGAAGCAACGGCGTAACTACGATGAAGGCGGCGCCTAGGAACGACCCGAGAATCGAACCGAGGCCGCCGATGATGATCATGAACAGGATCTGGAACGAACGGTTGATGTCGAAGGCGAGCGGCTCCCAGGATCCGAGTCTAAAGAATGCCCACAGCGCGCCGGCGACCCCGACGAAGAACGACGAGACGGCGAACGCCGAAAGCTTCGCGTAGAGCGGCCGGATGCCGAGGATTTCGGCGGCAATGTCCATGTCGCGGATCGCCATCCACATTCGCCCAATACTGCCGCGCACGAGATTCTTGGCGACCAGCGTGAGCACGACGACGATCGCGAGGATCAGCAGGTACTTCTTCTCGGGCGTGTCGATCACGATCCCGAACAGCTGCACGTCCTTGACCGCCACCGAGCCCGAATGCGCGTAGTTGGTGAACCACTTCACCCGCGCGAACATCCACTCGAGGAAGAACTGCGAGGCAAGCGTCGCCACCGCGAGATAGAATCCCTTGATGCGCAGCGACGGCAACCCGAAGATGATGCCGACGAGCGTCGCCATCAGTCCGGAGAAGACGAAGACGACCAGAATGTTCATCTCCGGCACGCGCAGCGCGAGATTGTATGCGGCATACGCGCCCACCGCCATGAAGCCGCCGGTGCCGAGCGACAACTGCCCGCAATAGCCGGTGAGGATGTTGAGCCCGATCGCGGCGAGCGACAGGATCAGCACCGGGATCAGGATTTCCGTGTAGAGATAGTTGCTCGCGAACAGCGGAATGACGAGGAAGGCGAACGCGATCACCGCGAGCACGAACCAGCGATCCTGCGCGATCGGGAATATCGCCATGTCCTTGGCGTATGCGGTCTTGAACTGGCCGGTCTCGCGGTAGAACATTCCTTCGGCTCCCTATACCCGCTCGATGATTTTTTCGCCGAACAAGCCCTGCGGCCGTACCAGCAGGAACACTAGCGCGAGCACATAGGCAAACCAGTTCTCGATTCCGCCGCCGGCAAGATCGAACATCCGGATCAGGATCGGCCCCAGCATGACCTCTGCAAGCTTTTCGCCCGCGCCGATGATGAGCCCGCCCACGACCGCGCCGGGGATCGAAGTGAAGCCGCCGAGAATGAGCACCGGCAGAGCTTTCAGCGCCACCAGCGCGATCGAGAACTGCACTCCGAGCTTTGAGCCCCACGCGATACCGGCAACGATCGCGACGATGCCGGCCACCGACCAGACGATCAGCCAGATGTAGTTGAGCGGAATGCCGACCGACTGCGCCGCCTGGTGATCGTCGGCGACGGCTCGTAGTGCACGGCCGATCCGGGTGACCTGGAAAAAGACGGCAAGCACGAGCACCAGCATCCCGCAGGCGACCGCTGCGATCAGTGCCTCGGGATCGATCAAGATGCCGCCAGGGAAGACGTTCTCGAACAGGAAGATCGGATTCTTCGGCAGGCCGAGATTGATCTTGTAGATGTCGCTG